>JAFTTN010000023.1 GCA_017466805.1 Clostridia bacterium | reverse complement strand
TAAAGACATATTTCGCAAAAAAGAAGATAAAATATCGCAGAGCGAGGAGCTTTTCGATACCGGGCATATCGGCGCCGACGCTTGCGGTAAAGCGCTTGCGAAGCTTGAGGAATACCGCAAAGGTAAAACTGTTCTCGAAAATAAAACTATCGAAAACGAGGATTTCTGGAAACAGCGGCAATACGAGTGTTATCAAAATCCTACGGACAAATTCATTCCTGCGTCTGCTTGGCTTTGGAATTGTGTTGTAAACAAGCACGCACAGCTTGTTGCCGCATATCCCGCGTTTAACATCATTCCGCGCCAGAACGCAGACGAGGCAGAGGCGAAAGCACTTTCGCAGATATTGCCGGTTGTGTTGAAGCACGCGGGTTATAAAAAGACCTATTCCCGCACAATGCGCTACAAGGTTATACAAGGAACCGGAATCACCGGCGTGTTTTGGGATGGCAACGCCAACAACGGAGAGGGCGATATCGTAATTAAAAAGTGCGATTTGCTTTCGATGTTTTGGGAGCCGGGAATTACGAATATACAGGATTCTCCGAACCTTTTTTACGTTTCGCTGGTTGACGTCGACGTTCTTGAGGCTGAATATCCCGAGCATAAGGGCAGCTTTAGCAAAGGCTCGGATAGGCTTGCGCATTACAATTATGACGATAACGTAGATACTTCAAAAAAGGCTATGGTTATCGATTGGTATTACAAAAAGCGTGTCGAGTCAAGAGATACCGTGCAGTATTGCAGATTCGTCAACGAAACTGTGCTTTTTGCAACCGAAAACCAAACACAGCCTATTACCGGCGAACTCGGAGAGGTCATAAAGCCCGCTATGGCAACTGTTGGGCTTTACGCAGACGGCAAATATCCGTTTGTGTTCGATACGCTTTTCGAAATCGAAGGCACTCCCGCAGGCTACGGATATACGGATATAGGCAAGGATGCACAAATTCAGATAGATATGCTGAATAACGCTATTACTAAAAACGCAATGCTTGCTTGCAAGCCTCGCTGGCTTGCCCGTCAGGACATAGCTTTAAATATGGGCGAGTTTCTTGACTGGGATAAGGATGTTATAAGGGTTGCGGCAGGTGATCTTAGCGATGCAGGCATACGTCAGGTCGATGTATCTCCGATAGGCAATGTCTACGTTGAGGTATTGCACGACCGTATAAACGAGCTCAAGGAAACGCTCGGAAACCGCGACGTTAATACGGGCGGTACTGTTTCGGGTGTTACTACGGCGTCGGGTATAGCGGCACTTCAGGAAGCGGGTGGGCGTATAGATAAAGCTTCTGCGCTTGAAACCTACGATGCGCAGGAAGAAATTGCGCTTATGGTCATAAGCCGAATACAGCAATTCTATACAACAAACAGGCATTTTCGCGTTCTTGACGAAGCAGGACAAGCAGCTTATGTCGAATACAAGAGCAAATACGTCGGAGGAGAACAACCCGATCATCCTTTGTTCGATATCGACATAACGGCAGAAAAGGCCGCGCCGTATAAGGCTATATCTCAAAACGAGCTTATGATTCAGTTTTATAATTCCGGATTTTTCAATCCTCCAAATGCGCAACCTGCGCTTGCCTGCCTTAGCGGTATGGATTTCGACGGGCGAGAAAAGGTTATCGGAACGATACAGCAAAACAATCTTATGGCGCAAATGCTTATAAAGCTTGCGGCGATTGTAGATTCACAAAACGGAACTAACTTTTCGGCTTCTATCGGAATGGGCGGCGGGGCACAAAGACTTGAAAAAACTCCCGAACTTTCCGGTGAAGAGCCCGCACACATGAAAAAAGCAAGAGAAAGAGCACAGGAGGCGACACAACCCACATGACGGAATGCACTTATAAATACAACAACAAAAGCCACGACCTTGTGTGTCAGGGGCACGCATCAGAGGAAGGCGAAGATAAAAGCGTTTGCGCGGCCGTAACCGTTCTTCTTCACACTCTCGCGTTTGATATTGAAGAATCGAACGATATGTGTGCGGAAAAGGAAATAAAGGTCGAAGACGGATATTATCACATCAAAGTCAAGCCTATTGAAGGCGCGGAAGAGCAGATGGAGTTTCTGTTCGGCGCGTTTGTGAACGGCTTGTATATGCTTTCGGAAGATCCGAAGCTGAAAAAGCGTATCACGCTGAATGTAAGCTACGACGAAGAACCGTCGGGCGACGCAGACAGCGAGATATAGATAAAAATAACAGGGTAGCGACCTACCGCGGAGGCAGTAATGCTTAAAAAATATTTCAATTTTCACTCTCCGGATGGAGAATCGGGCGCGGCGGCATCGACCGCCAACACAGACGACCTTTTTGAAACGGTCGAAGGCTCTGACGCCGGGAGCGAAGAACGGCTTATTGACGGTGTAAAAGCAGTCAATACGAGAGATACCGAAGGTAATTCTTTGAATGCGGCCGCGGGAGACGATGACGGTCTTGATGACGAAGCCGCTTTTGAAGAGCTTATCAACGGTAAGTACAAGGACGTTTATCAGAAAAAGATAAACGGAGTTATCGGTAAACGTTTTAAAAGTATCAAAAAAACAGAGGAAGAGCTTGCATCGCTTAAAAGCGAGCGCGAAAGTTTTCAGCCTTTGTTTAATGCTATGGCGGCAAAATACGGCATCGATCCTAAAGACGTCAAGGCGATTGTCGAAGCCGCAAGCGAGGATAACAGCAATTTTGAAGACGAAGCATTCAAACACGGTTTTTCAAATGCAGAAGCATACCGCAACCATCTTAATCAAGCGGCAGAGCTCGAGCGTTTACGTGATGCCGACCGTCAGCGCACACAGTTGCAGGAGCAAAATGAGCAACGCGATCAACTTATGCGTGGCTGGCTCAACGAAGCGAAAGAACTCAAAGCGATTGTGCCCGAATTCGACCTCAAGGCTGAAATCCAAAACGACCGATTCTCTTATTTCCTTAACAGCGGTTTTTCTGTTTCCGATGCGTACAAAATGACGCACGTCGATGAATATGCCGCCGCGAAAGCAGCAGCAGCGGCCAAGGAAGCAGAGGCGCGCACATTGAACGAGTTAAGGGCGAACAGAGCAAGACCTACGGAAAGCGCGGCGGTTTCGTCGGCTTCCGTGCGTGTCAAAAAATCTGTTTCGAACCTTACGCTCGCGGATACAGATCGTTTGATTGAAGAGGCAAAAAGAGGTAAAAAAATCACCCTTTAAAAAATGCCTCTGTTACGGAGGTACAATATGAATATTATTAACTATATCAGCCGTTACGGCATTTACATTTTTGCATACGACCCGCAGGCACAGCCCGCGGCAAATACCGGTTCGGAAGGTCTTTCCGCAGGTATGACCGAGTTTTACTCCAAAAGACTGCTCGAAAGAGCACTTCCCAACCTTGTCTTCCAGCAGTTCGGTGAAAAAGAAACGATCGGCAGAAGTCAGGGCAAGCAGATTCAGTGGAGACGCTTTGTTTCCTATAAGGCCGCAAACGTACTTGTTGAAGGCGTAACCCCCGATCCCGAGAACCCTACTCAGGAAAAGGTCACCGCTTCGGTTATTCAGGTAGGCGCGTTCACACCTTATACGGACCTTGTGGACCTTACTCATATCGATCCTATTATTTCCGAGCTTGTCGACCTTCACTCCGAGCAGGCGGCAATTACTGTTGACGGTCTTATCAGAGACGAGCTCTGCACAGGCTCTAACATTCTTTACGCGCCTATCGTGGACGGAGGCACTGTTACACCTATCACTTCGCGCAGCAACATCACCGCGAATGCAAAACTCACTGCGCAGCTCTGTGCAAAGGCGGCTTCGATTCTTCGCAAAAAGAATGTGCCCACGATCGATGGCGCCAACTATGCTATGATCGTGCATCCTTCCGTAGAGCACGACCTTCTTACCGACCCTAACTGGATTGACGTCCAGAAATACAAGAATCCCGAACGCATTTACAACGGCGAGCTTGGCAAGCTGTATAAGTTCAGATTCTTCTCGTCCTCTCAGATTCGCGTAACAAAAGACGGCGCGAACAATGCGGCAGTCTACGATAACGTTGCGCTCGGTAAGAACGCATTCAAGGTCGTGGATGTTGCAGGCGGTGGTATCGAGATGATTCTTAAGCCTATCACCTCCGGCGGCCCCGAAAACCCCCTTAACCAGCGCGGTACTGTTGGTTGGAAGCTCGCGGCGTTTGCTTGTAAGATTACCTATCCTGACCGCGTTCTCCGCGTAGTAACCGGTTCGAGCGATAGCGATATCGACACCGCAAACTGATTTACACAAAAGCTATAGGGGAGCTTCCTGCTCCCCCTCATTTGAAAAGGAGCTAATTATGGCAGAACAGAAAACTTACGAACAACTCCAGCAGGAGCTTGCAGAAGCGAACGCTAAGCTTGCGCTTCGGGAAGAAAAAAACGGTCCGAGTTCCGAAACGCTTGCTATCATAAAAGCAGAAAAAGCAAGAGCAAAGGAAACGAGAATGCTCTTGATTCCCGAAGACCTTGACCCCGAATCTACGAACACATGGCAGTGCCAGATTAACGGTAAAGATTACCTTGTCCCCAAAGGCGTAGAAACCGAAGTTCCGGTCGTTGTATATGAGCTTTATATGCAGCATGCCGCGGCAGAAAGAAAAGCGCGCGAAAATCTTCGTAAGGCTTTAAACAAAGCCAACGGAAACACATAAGAGGTACAAAATGAGAGTATCGGAAGCAATTATTGCGGCCGACGAGATTCGTGCCGGCAACAAAGTGCCTATCACCGCAAAAAGACGGTGGCTTAAGGCTTTTGATGACACGGTGTATGCCGATATTATAAGCAAGCACGAAGGCGCCGAAAATATCGCCGCACCCGCGGATTATACTGTAGAAGACTGCGAGATGCTTATCCCCGATACTCATTCGGAGGTGTACGTTTGGTATCTCGTGTCTCAAATAGATGCAACCTTGGGTGAAACAGAACGTTACAACACTTCTGCGGAGCGCCACAATTCGCTCTACAATGCGTTTTCGCGTTGGTACACTCGAGAGCATACCCCAATAAACAATACACACTTGCGTAACGTTTCAAGAGTTAGAGGTATATGATGGATCAAATATACGATAGAGGCAGAAGCGCCTCGCGTGAATTTCAACAGGAATTTCGCGGCATAAATAAAAAAATGAGACCTTCGGAAACAGAATTTGTATATGCAATGAATCTTTCCGCAAGAGAATACCCGGCACTTGTAACGAGAGAGGAGAGGGATTACATCACCGATATCGGGAGGTGCACATCCCCCTCCCTTTGTTCTTTAGGGGACGGAAGCGTTGCGTATTTATCTGAAGACACCGAAGGCGAGTATATAACGATAGACGGAGAAACCGTATATACTTTAGAGCCAACAGGCGCTATACGAACGATGGTAAAAATGGGATCATGCCTTTGCGTGTTTCCCGACGGTTTGGTTTACAATATGGTTGACAAAACCGTTAAATTTATCGAAGCTTCGGTTGACAATAAGTTTGACGGCGCTGTTGTGTTTTCTCCTTCAGGCTATGATGGCAAAATCGCAAAAGTTTCCGAAACAATGCCAAGCAAAGCACAAGTCGGCGATATTTGGTATGATCCGAAAGAAGAAAAATCGTATTTGTGTTCTTCTGTTTCTAATAGTTGGCAAAAAGAAGAATCCTTTATATATGCTAACGGTATGGATCTTGCATTTTCGACAGTAAAACCGCAATATGCCGTTCAAGTTGAGTCTTTTGCGGGCGGAATTCCTCAAGGCGAATACGGCATGCTTTTTACTAATAACGGCGGTTCTTATATTGCCACAGGAATTTCCGTCCCTATATACAATGAATTACCCGAATCTGCTAACAATGGCGATTTTATAGTTGTCAATGATACAGTTGCAAAAAAATGCGAGCTGTATCAGTTCCGCACAAACCGCCCGAATTGGACGGAAAATCCTCAACCGTACACCCGCATCGAGCTTAACAGCCTCGATATATCCGATAAATTTTCCACGGGTGATGTTATAGAAGTCGGGAAATACGGATATACGCGCGTACTTAATTCCGTTAAATCAAGCAAAAATGAAAACGGTTATATAGTTGTTGACAATATCGGCCGTATGGGCGCCGTGTATTATGCAGAAGAACCTATAAAAATATCGCGCAATCTTCCCGAAAGGCTCACGAATATTATCGAGTGTTCAAACCGTTTGTGGGCTACAGACGATGAAGGACACGAAATTTATGCTTGTAAGCTTGGCGACCCTTTTAATTGGTATGCATTTTCCGGTCTTGCTTCAGATTCCTATGCGATAACGGTAGGCTCGGGAGGTGTTTTCACCGGCGCCATATCATACGACGGATATCCGCATTTTTTTAAAGAAAATTCAATTATCAAAGTATATGGCAGTTACCCTTTCCGCTTGTATGCACTTGATTGTCCCGGTGTTAATTACGGTTCGCAAAAATCCGTTTCTGTTTTAAATGGAGTTGTCGTATATAAATGTGTAGATGCTTTTTATGCGTATAGCGGATCTTATCCTCAAATTATATCTTCAGATCTTGGCAACATCCCCGGCATTGTTGCCGCTTCTGCCGCGGATAATAACGCGTACTACTGTGTGCTTGATAACAATATTTATGTGTTTGAAAACGGTTTCTGGCACATACAAGCTGTACCAAATGAAAAGGGATATGAGTTTTACGAAGAAACTGTTTTGGATATGTGCTACACCGGCAGAAACGTTATAGCTGCATTTACCGCTAATGATAGCGTTATAGGTTTTGGCATTGAGGCGCCTACGGTATTTTTAAGCAAAATAACCGGCAACGACGTTTCGAACAAAACCAATTTTTTGGAAAAAACACTTTTAAAGCAGTTTTATTTGGAATATATCAATTACGAACGCAACGGTTATATTGAAAAAGCTTTCGTATTTAGAAACAAAACCAACGAATTCACAGCTTTGAACGTAGGCGAAACGTTTTTTATTGATTTAACCGCCTATTCCGTGCACGAATTATTTAAAGAAGACGAATCGACAACAATCATTTTGTTCGGACTTTTAAACGAATCGGAGATTGACTCGGAGTTCGTTGCGGGTCAAAAGTATAAAATATCCGTTTATAAAAATACACCGATATCATGGTATTTTGAAACAACAAAATTGGGGTTGAGTTTTCCTGATGATATGTATTATTCGCACTTCACGTTTAGATATTTTGCGGAAAATCCCGTGGTGTTGCATATAAAGTATGACGATGGAAACTCTGAACGCTCGATTCTCCCCGCTAAAAACAACATAGGAAGCTACGCAGTGACTGTAATTCCGCGCAACACTGAATATATAAGCCTTGAGCTTTCAGGCGAAGGCAAATTTGCACTGTTTTCAATAACGAAAAAAATCGAGGGAGGTAAAAATCCGTGATGGATATACCGAAACCGCCCGAACGCGGCAAAAAAACACTTGACGAGTATGTGAAAGAACTCGAACGCTGGACAAGCAGAGCATACGATGCATTACGCTACATAAGCGAAGCCCTTGATACAGGAGGTAATACGAATGGCAAGTTATAAATACGGTTCTTCAGGCACGGGCGTCGAAGAGCTTCAAAAAAAGCTTAACGAAAAAGGTAATTACAATCTCGAAGTCGACGGCAGTTACGGCCCTAAAACACAAGAAGCTGTGACAGACTATCAAAGAAAGAACAATCTTACTGTAGACGGAAAAGCGGGCCCCGAAACCTTGGGCCACATTAACGGGAGTATATCCAACGCTGTATCACAGCCCATAGCACCTGCTAATACACAAAAACAAAACGTCAACACTGTTCAACCATCGGTTCAGCAAACGGTAAAGGAACGTCTTTCTGTGCTTCAAAAGGGATATTCGTCTTCAACAGACGAAGCGCTTGATATGCTTTATGATAAGGTGGTAAATCAGAAGCCTTTTGAATATGACGTCATGGGCGACCCTGCGTACAATCAATATGCTCAAACCTTTCGCAGAAACGCCGCGCTTATGTCCGAGGACGCAATGGCGCAGGCCGCGCAACTTACCGGAGGGTATGGCTCGTCATACGGTCAGGCAGTCGGCACACAAGCCTATAACGAGCAGATGTCAAAGCTGAACGATATTGTCCCCGAGCTACGCGAAAACGCGTATGCGAAATATAACGACGAACGTGCAAAGGCGCTCGAGAATCTTGCGCTTTTGCTCAACGAGAGGGATTACGACAGGTCTATTCTTGAAAGCGACCGGGCTTTTGCAGAACAGCAAAGACAGTTTGATGCCGGTGTTGCTCTTGATAAAGAACAACTGGCATTTCAAAAATATCAGTACGAAAACGAAATAAAGCGCGAGGACGCGATTCGCGACCAAGAACGCGATGCTGCTGCGATAGAAATGGGCTTTTCCTCTTGGGATGAATATGTAAAGGCTGTTCAAACCGGTAAATATATTCCAAAATCAAACGATGCGTACGATAACTTGACTTTATCTGAAATACAGAAAGCATCTGATATATTTAAAAACGATGGTTATTCGGGTTTGGAAAAATATATTTCGCAGCTTGAACAGACCGGCAAATCTTACAGCGACGAACAGTTTTATTCGCTTATTTTCGGCGCCACCGGCCTCGAAAACGTCGATACATACGACGACGCTATTTCTTGGATAAGCACAAAATCATCTCCTAATATGAATGAAAATAGAACGCGTTCTCCATTAGGCGAAGAGGACCAACGGTACGACGAAGATAGCGTAGCTTTTGGAGGATACCCCGGCGCTGCTTTTTTGGCAGGTTCCAGACTTTCCGAAAGCACAAAAAGCAATATAGCAACAGCTAAAAATATCGTAAAAACTGAATCGGAGTGGAAAAAGAATCCGAGTTATGGTTCATACCCCGAGTATTTAAGGTATACATTGCTTGATATAATAAGCGAATAAGGAGTCAAATATGAGTACTTTTCGTGAAAGAAACCAAAAGAGAAAAGAAATTGCAAGAACGGGCGGCATTTCCTCGCCGTCCGTTTCTTCTAGAAACAGCACTTTTTCGGATAGATTCCAAGAACGCAAAAATAAAATGAAGCAGGAGCCAAAATCCGCAACTAATTTGCCAAGTTTGTCTGAATCTATATTAAGTCAAGATAAATACAGACCGATGACTTCTTTTGCCGCCGCTGATAAGGTTATCGCATCCAAAAAAACACCGTTTTTGCCGCATGTTGATATAGGTGTTTCTGAAGATAAAACCCCTTCTTTATACGAAGGTGCAGCTTCGCACGGCATAAGCAAATCAATGGTAAATGATGCTCGCATCGAGGCGCTTGATATTATAGAAAAAGAAAAAGCAAAATATAAAAACAAACTTGCTCCGTTTGAAGAAGCGGTCGTGTTAGATTCCCTTCCTGCGCAAGAGAAACTTCCTGTAGATATCGAAAACAAATACGGTCATAAATACGATCCAAATACGCTTCCGGTCACACAATATATGCAAGCTGTAAAAAGCGGAAAGATAAAAGGCAGTCGCGTTACCGATTCTATATTGAATTCCCAAAGAAAGCCAGAAGCGGAAAGCAACGTTTCTCAAAAACTGGACTATATGTTTAATATGGGCTTGGATAAAATAAACGCCGCTTATATGAGCAAAAAAGAAAAAGATTTGTATTTTCAGATTATGATGAACGAAGGTGTCGAGTCTGCAGATGCATATTACGGTGAACTTGAACCACATTTAAAAAAACGCAGATCGGAAGAATACGAAAGTCTTATCGAGGATGTTGTAAAGGATGCAAACGGTTGGGAAAATGCTGTGCTTACTGGTGGCGAAGTTGCGAGCACTTTGCTATCCCCTTTAAATTATCCGCTCACTGTATACGAAACGCTTTCCGGTAGCGATGTTGGCATAAATAATCTTGGGTTAGATACAGCCACTAATACAATAGCATCGGATATTTCCGAAGAAAGCGAACTGGGGTCGTGGATATATCAGCTTGGCTTATCGGGCATGAAGTCGGGGATGACGATGCTTGCTACGGGCGGAAACCCTGTTGCGACGCAAATTATTATGGGCGCAGATGCAGCAAGCTCGACAATTAAAGAGGGCAAAAAACGCGGGCTTTCTCCCGAACAAGCAGTTATTTACGGTACCTCTGTGGGTATTATCGAAGGCGTTACAGAACGAATCGGTATAGATGCGTTTTTTGGAGGCGGCAAAAATATTTTCGCTCGCATTTTGAAAAATGCAGCAGCAGAGGGTGCTGAAGAGGGAATATCCGAAATACTTTCCAATATGGCTGATGTGGTCGTAAATCAAGACCAATCAACTATGATTATGAGGTATAATTCGTATATAGACCAAGGATACAGCGGAAAAGAAGCCCTTGGTTATATGTTGCGAGATCTTGCGTTTGATGTTGCTAAAAGTTTTGCCGGCGGTGCTCTTATAGGTTCTGGATTTGGTACCGCTAGCGGCGTCATTAATACGTTCCAACAATCTGCCGCTGATACAGAGCTCGGGAACACGGTTATGAAGGGCACTGACCACGCGGCAAACGTGCAAAAGCTTATCGATGCGGCAAAAGATAGCGGAAATAAGAAACTCGAACGTACCGCCAACAAGGTGCAGAAAAGCTATTCCGAAGAAAAAGGTTTTGATACCTCCGAAAAAAATATAGGCAAGCTCACGCGCTTGAGTGAAGAACAGCGCGTAAAAGCTATGGTAACCGCCGCTTCTGCCGACGGCATAAAATCCCAAACGATTGCGAAACTTACCGAATCCGGCATGAAAAACCGTGAAGCCGAGAGGGCTTTCGAACTTATTACACGCGATGCGACCAAGGAGCAGGTAAGCCAAGAGCTTGCCGATCTTATGCACAACAATAACAAAATACGCCCTATATACGAGGAAATGACCGAGTATATGTCCGAAGCGTCGGTTTTAAAACGCGTTGCCGATGCGCAACTTTCGTCGCCGGTTGTCGAGGTAATCGAAAACATCACAAACGAGCAGAGAAAGGCTGAAAGTTTTGACGATGATGCGGACATTTTTGCGACTGATGATCCTATTTCTATTGAAAAAATAGACGATAACGGCAATTATATTGTAAAAACCGAAAGCGGAGCGAGTGTCGCGTATGATCCCCGCGAGGGAATGTCGCGTGTAAGTTCTGTTGGAGCATCGAAACTTTCTTATGCATCGCTCCACGGTCTCGAAGGCGCGAATGCTTACCTTCGCCTTGCGCCCGATAACTCGAACAGCGATTTTGATAAAGACTTCGAGGTGCTTTATAGCTCTGGTATGCTCGGGCAGGAATTTTCTCTTATTGAAAGCGCGATTCACGAGGAAACCCAGCGCGCTATATATAATGCGGGAAAATTAGACTTTCAGAGCGCGGCGGAAAAATCCAACCGCGAATATGAAGAGGCAAAAAAGAAAGAAGCCGCATTCGTCAAAAAACAAATGGGCTTCAAAAGCAACCGCGTGACAATTTCCGAAGACGCTGTTGCGAAAATAAAGAGCATTGCGGAACAGAGCACGCGCGAGCAGTATTCTTCGTCTGTGGCGGTTATAGACGCTTTGGCGACTATGTTGCAGGTAAATATAAATATCGTTGCATCGAAAACCGATGCCGAGGGTAACTATATCGACCCGAACGGTAAATATAACCCCGAGACGAATAGCTTTACGTTTGATATCACTGCAGGCTTGAAGAATGCGAGCGAGGTTGCATATACCGCTATGGTTAAGACTGCGGGCCACGAGCTCACGCACTTTATTCAGAACTGGAGCCCGAGCAAGTATATCACTCTTCGCGACAATACCGTTCGGTTTTTGCAAAAGCGTCGCGGCGAATCTTGGGTGGATAAGCAGGTCGAGAACATTGTTAACAATAACAGCATCGCCGGCAAGGAGCTTACGCGCAATCAAGCAATAGACGAGCTCGTCGCCGATTCGTTTGAAGAGGTGCTGACGGAAATCGATTTTGCCGAAACTCTTCTGCGCGCCGACGAAACGCTGTTCGGTAAGTTGCGCCGCTGGATAAAGGATCATATTGCCAATTTCAAGAAAAACCTTTACGCAGCTGTCGGCGACCTCGGCCCGAAAACGAAAGCCGGAGCAGAAATGCGTCTTGCCGGTAAAGAAGCACGTGCGCGGTTCGAGGAATGGAGCGATGCTTTTGTTACTGCATACGAGAATAGCACTTCGCAGCAGAGCAAAGACAGTGAAAATACCGAACAGTTGCAGGCGAGGTATTCTGAAGATGCTATTGCTTTTGCTGAGGACATAGAAAAATGGGATAAAAACGGAAAGCCCGAGAACGTGAGTTTCGTTCTTGGTACTACAGGCGATGTTCTTCAAGGACTTGGAGCTATAGAAAACGATATTTATATGCTCGGAGATAAGATCGTAAAGATTTTGTCTGATCATCCTGAAATGACTTTGGATGAAATAAAGAAAGTTCCGCAAATTTTAGAAAACCCGATACTTGTTCTTCATAGTAAAGGTATCGGTAGAGGAAAACGCCAAAACACTCGCCTTGTTATTTTTGGTTTGGTAAAAGCAAAAAATAATCGGTACGTGCTCACATCGTTGGATTTGAGACCACAAGAGGGCAATCTTATTATCGACGATATGCAAAAAGTCACGAGCGCATACACGAAAACTACAAATCCTGTAGAGTTTATCAAAAAAAGCGATGTGCTGTATGCAGACAAAAATAAAACCGCAAAGTTGCTTCGGTCAATAGGCTTCCGTATGCCTATCGAGCTGCAACAAAGCGGTTATATAGGTAGTATATCCTATTTTGAGCGTTCTGTCAACATAAAAGGCAAACCTTTTTCGGAAATTTATACCGAAAAATCCGAAGACACGCAATACCAAGCGAGAAACACTTCGGAT
>JAFTTN010000022.1 GCA_017466805.1 Clostridia bacterium | reverse complement strand
GGTAGCACCGATAAGGAATGCAACGGCAGCAGACCAGGAGATGATGAGAGCAAGCAAAACTGCAACTACCACTGCAACGATAGCAACGATTTTGTACTCATAGGTGATGAAGGCGTTTGCACCGACACGGATTGCAGAAGCGATTTCCTGCATTCTTTCGGTACCTTCTTCGAGTTTCTTGACCGAGAAAAAGTTGAACGCCGCGTATGCAAGACCGCCGAGCGCTGCAACAATCACAAGGCCGAGGACGATGGTAAAGTCCATAGTTCTAATCCTTTCTATAATACGGCATGCTTTGCCGCTTTTAATGTTGTTGCGCGGGGCAAAACACAAAATGCCCACACTTCGCACGCTACCTATTATATAAATACAAAACAACACCGTCAAGCAAAAAATACCTTTAAAATTCATTTTTGGTGGCTTGACCAAACATTGTCGAAGAAAACGGCTTTTTCTTGTGCAAAGTAAAGAAACAGTAAAGAAAATATTATTTCGTTAAAGACTCGGTAAAGAAACTTGGTAAAAATTTTTCCTATTTATTAAATAAATGAATTCAAAAAATTCAATACCGATTGACTTTTCGGCGAGGGTGTGGTAAAAAGTAAGGGAATACAAAAAGATTTGTTTTAAGGAGACGGATATGACATTAATTCCTCAACCCAAAAAGCTTAAAAAAACAGGCGGCGTCGTAGCCACCGCGGGACTTAACATTGTCCTTACCCTGAAGTGCGACAGCCGTATCTTTAAGGCGGCTCAAAAGCTCGCTAACGATATTTACGAGGAAACCGGTATCGATCCCGTTATTACCAAGGTTCTCGGTACTCCCGCAGTCGAAGGCAACATAGTTATCGATTGCCTTGGCAAAAAGAGCGGCGAGGCATATAAGCTTTCCGCGCGTGAAAACGGCATTCTTATCACCGGCGATACCCTTGCGGGCTGCTTCTACGGTATCCAAACCCTTCGCCAGATGCTCGAAACCTGCGGCGAGGATATCGAATGCTGCGAAATCGAGGATAAGCCCGATATGTCCTATCGCGGATTTTACCACGATGCCTCCCGCGGCAGAGTTCCCAACCTCGACGGCGTATATAAAATGATCGATTTCCTTGCTTATTATAAGCACAATTCCTATCAGCTTTATATCGAGCACACCTTTGCGTTCGACGAATACAAGGGTATCTATAAGGCGTTCGGCTATATGACTGCCGAGGAAATTATGCAGATAGACGATTACTGCTACGAAAACTTTATCGATTTCGTTCCCTCGCTTTCCTCGTTCGGCCACCTCTTCCGTCTGCTCGAAAGCAACAAATACAAGCATCTTTGCGAGCTCGACGAATTCGAAGCAACCAAAAACCCCTGGCACAACTTTATGCTTCACCACACTATCAACGCAAGCGACGAAAGAAGCTTCGATTTGGTAAAATCGCTTATCAATCAGTACGTTCCGCTCTTCCGCAGTAAGTATTTCAACATCTGCTGCGACGAAACCTTCGATATCTGCAACGGCAAGAACGCAGGCAAGGATAAGGGCGCGCTTTACCTCGATTTCACTCTTAAAATAATCGACCATCTTAAATCGCTCGGCAAGACTGTTATGATGTGGGGCGACGTTGTTCTTAACCACCCCGAAACAATGGAACGCTTCCCCGATGATATGGTAATGCTCAACTGGACCTACGATGCGAACCCCGTTTTAGAAAACGTCGATAAGGTTGCAGAGCAAAAGTTTGCCCAGATCGTCTGCCCCGGCACGAGTTGCTGGAACCAATTCTGCGAATGTGTCGGATATGCAGAGCAGAATATTTCCAAAATGGTGCAAAAGGGCGGCGAATGCAAGGTTATGGGTATGCTTAATACCTCTTGGGGCGACTACGGCGCGGTCTGCCCGATGTCCTGCACGCTTTACGGCGTAGTGCTCGGCGGCGCACTTGCTTGGAACAGAAAAACCAAGGTTATGTGCGAAAAGTTCGATAAAGCTGTTTCCGAGCTCGTTTACGGCGATGCAAGCGGCGAAACCGTTAAGCTTATACGCAAGTTCGATTCCTACGAGCGTGTTCTTTGCTGGAGCCAATACGTCAACGCGATGTTCGACAACCGTTTTGCTACCTGGGGCGATACCGCTATGCCTACCGATGCAACTCCCTTTATCGAAAACGCAAAGAATTGCTATGCGCTTGCAGAGGAATTCCGCAGACTTCCCGTACAGAGCGAGCTCACGGTTGACCTTCGCATTATGGCAGAGGGCGAAGCTATTATCAACCTCCGCACCGCAAGACTTATCGACGGCGTAACCGAAATCGACGAAGCAAAGGTCGAGGCTTGGATCGAACGCTATACGGAAAGCTGGCTCCGCGATGATAAATACGGCGAGCTCGATGCAGTCGTTGCGGTTATCCGCGGCAAGAAGTTCGATTATAAATATCTTCTTACCAACGCATAGGCCGTTTTGCTCTCGACTAAAACGGCAGGCGTTCCAAAACGTGTTTTTCAAGGCTCACTTCTTCGAAAAATACAAAATTCCTTATTATAAAACGCTTGCAAAGCAAGCTCATAACTCATAACTCAAAAAGCTCACCTTCGCGGTGGGCTTTTTTTACGTTCGTCAAAAATTATGCAAAAATCCGAAGATTGCTGTTGACAATCGTATGATTGTGTGGTATGATGTAGACGGAAAAAGAAAAAATAAAAAAATTTTGCTTTTTTATAAACGTTTCGCTTTTTCGACACGTATACGTAACAAAGGGTATATATGAATAAGTCGAGATATGATTTTTTTAAAAGGAGAGTTATTATGAAAAGCACACGTTTTATCGCTTTGCTGCTTGTTTTGTGTATGACGGTTGCGGCGTTTGCTGCCTGCAAGACCGATATTTCGCAGACCGAAAGCAGTATTGCCGGCGAAAGCTCTGCTCCCGCCGATGAAAGCGAGGTATCGAAGGAGCCCGAGCGTATCGACGGCACCGAACGCTATAAAAAGGCTTTGGAGATATTCGAGGATATTAAAAACTTCAAGCTTTCCGCAAGCTACGAGCTTACGGTAAACGTCGGCACCGAAACCCGCAAGGAAAGCGGAAAATCGAACGAAACCTATATCGCATACGGCGAAAAGGATATGAAATATTACGCCGAAGCAGAAACGGTTTTCGACGATAAGCGCACGGTTAAGACCGAAGAAACGTTAATAGGCGGCACTGTCTTTATGCTTTACGACGGCAAGGGCTTTTACGGCCCCGCCGAAAACGATTACACCGTGTTCCTGCCCGACTGCGAGCTTTACGGTGAAATAACCGAGCTGCCCGAAAGAGATAAGGACGAAAATATAACCCTTACCTTTGCAAATGCCGAAAAGGTCGAGGAGTGGTTTGCCTATGAATACGCCGTGCTCGAGGATGCGAGCGCCGAGGTGCTTATCGATAAAAACGGCAATATCGTTTCGGTAACCTATAACGTGAAATACGAGCAGGGCGCCGCATTGAACGATATGAGCTTTACCTATAAGCTTACGCCGATTAAATCCGACCTTCCCGAAATCGAAGCGCCGAAGGAAACGAAGGACTATCTCGAGGTCGATTCGGTTGCCGCGGTGGTGCTTATGGACGAAGCGCTTATGCATATCGAAAATATCGGTACCTACAGCTATCAGAGCGTTGCTTATATGCAGGCTGCAAGCGTTACGATATTAAGCACGAACGCAAGCTACGATTGCTTTAAATACGGCGACGATTTTGCCGCAAGCTTTGAAATGAATAAGCAAGCCGTTTGGTTTGATTTCGATAAGCAAAAGGCGCGTGACGATACAGTTGAAAACAAAACCACGGTTATCGACGGCGTTCAAAAATCAGAAATCAACGGAATCAAAAACGAACGCGAGATTACCGACGAGGAAATCGAGCAGTTCCGCCGCGGACATCTCGACACGATTCTTTTCTGCAACCCCGATATCGAGGATATAAGCGAAATCGGATATTCGGTAATAGACGGATATATTACCGTAACGGTAAAATGCAAGCGCGCTCACGGCGAGGAAATATACGAAAGCATGAGCGGACTTTTAAAAGAATTCGATTACGTCGAGGACGCCTCGAAGGATTTCGAAACCGAAAAAATCGAATTCGTTATAACCATAGATATCGACACCCATTACCCCGTTGCGATAAACGTCGATTACGAGGGTATATTCGACATAGACGGCTACGAATACGAAATGGGGCTCGAGCGCAATACCTCTATCGCGCCTGCGAATCCCGACAACTATTTCGAAATAACCGATAAGCATTACCCCGAGTTCGATAAAGAGCCCGAGGAGGAAGCAAAGGCAACCCCGCTGTTCTACAAGGTTACCGATGCAAACGGAAACGTTATGTGGCTCTTGGGCACCATACATATCGGCGATAACCGCACCGCTTATCTTCCCAAGGAAATCTACGAAGCATTCGATTCCTCCGATGCCGCCGCTTTCGAAATAAACGTAATTGCGCTGAACGAGGAGTTCGAAAACCCCGATGACGACCTTATGGACCTTTATTACGAGGCTTATTATTACGAAGACGATACTATCGCCGACGACATAGACGAAACGCTTTACCGCGATGCAACCAAGCTTGCGCTTGCACTCGGCTTGGGCAATTACGGCGACGATTATATCGGAACGCTCGATTACGCAAAGCCGAATATGTGGGCGAATATGATAAGCGATACCTACCTTCAGCACACCTTGGGAGTTTACTCCAGCAAGGGCGTGGATATGCGTCTGCTTACCCGTGCAATAGATGCCGAAAAGAAGATTTACGAGGTCGAGGACAGCTACCGTCAGTTCCAAATGGATATAGATTTCTCCGACGACGTTTTGGAGCTTAACCTTTACAACGCGGCTTACTATCCGCGCTCCTATTTCCGCGCCGACAATATCGAGCTCTTTAACGCTTGGTGCAAGGGCGATATTAAGGAGCTGAGCAAGGCGATAAACGAGCCTGACGACTTTACGGGTATGACCGATGACCAGATTGACGCTTATGAGGAATACGAAAAGGCGCTTACCGACGACCGCGACGCGCTTATGCTCGAAAAGGCGAAGGAATATTTGGCAAGCGGCGAAACCGTGTTCTATGCTGTCGGTCTTGCACACCTGCTCGACGAGGATACCGGCTTACTTAAAACGCTCGACGAAGCGGGCTACACCGTTGAATTGGTAGAATACGCAAACGCGTAAAATTAATTAAAAAACAAGCAAAATTAACGGAGGTAACTTATGAAGAAGTTAATTGCTTTGCTGCTTTTAACCGCTTTTGCCTTATGTGCGGTTGCCTGCTCGGAGCCCGAGGAAGAATTTAGCTTCGCCGTTAGCTCGCGCAGCGAGGAAAGCTTGGAGGCAATTAGCTCGGAAGCAGAAAGCTCGGAAGCAGAAAACGAAAAAGCCGAAAGCTCTAAAGCCGAAAGCAGCCAAACGCAAAGCGAGGTAGGCGAAGAGGACGACGAGCCTATGGAAATCTTCGGCGCGGTGGTCGGCAAGCGTTATATAAACACCTTTGCCGATATCGGATTTTCTGCCGGAGAGGGCTGGGGCTTTGCCGATTTTGAGCTGTTGAAGCAGCTTAATCAGATTACCGGCGAAATGCTCGAGGAAAAGTACAAGGAACATCTTTTGGAAATAAACGTCTTTTACGAGATGTACGCCGCAGATAATCAAGGCTCCTACGTGACTGTCGTTTTTGAAAAAATGACCGAGCAGCAAAAGGAATATTTTACCGATACCTCGAAGTTTTATAACCCCGCAAACCTTGCCAACTACGAAAATAGCTTTAAGGAAGCGGGCGTGGTGAATTTTGAATACGAGGTAACCACGCTGAAGATCGATAACCGCGTTTTCGATGGTATACATATGACATATATCCAAAACGGCAACGATATGGATACCTATGAATTCGTAATCATCGAGGGCGATTATATCGTCACCTGCGGCGTATATACAACCGGCGATGCCGATGCAAAGGAAATTCTCGGTTGGTTCGACGTATATTAATCCGGATTAACAAAAAACGGAAGAGAGCCTTCTCTTCCGTTTTTCTCTTGCCATATTGCGAAAAATATGATAAAATAAAGTTAATATTCAGGCGGAGAAATATTATGTCTTACTTTTATGATCTTCACGTGCATTCAAGCGAATGCAGCGGCTGTGCGGCGTCGAGTGTCGAAACGCTCGTTGCGGCAGAAAAGGCAGAGGGCTATTCCGGCTTTGTGCTTACAAACCATTTTTTAACAGGTAACAACTGTATTCCAAAGGAGCTTTCCTGGGAAGAAAAGGTAAGGTGCTATTGGAACGCGTATCTGCTTGGCAAGGCGGCGGGCGAAAGGCTCGATTTCGACGTTATTTTCGGGCTGGAGCACAACTACGGCAACGCGCAGGAAATACTTATATACGGCATCGATCTTGATTTTTTGCTTGCCAACCCCGATTTTTGCTCGCTTTCCGGCGAGGAAATTTGCGACCGCGTGCACGCCTGCGGCGGCTTTGTTTCGCACGCGCACCCCTTCCGCGAGCGCGGATATATTCCAAAGGGAAATAATCATCTCGATTATTCGTATCTCGATGCGATAGAAATATACAACAGCGCCAACACCGAGCGTGAGGACGAAAGGGCAATGGAGCTGTGCGAACGGCTGGGGCTTGCCTATACCGCGGGTAACGATATGCATTACGCACCGCATTTTGCCACCTTCCCGCACGCAGGGCTGGTGTTCGACCGCAGGATAAAAACAAGCGAAGAGCTTGTTTCCGCTTTGCGTAACCGCGAGGGGAGACTGCAGCACAGCGGCGAGCGTTTTTTTAAATAATATTTATATCGAATATTCAGAGAGGGCTTTTTGCAAAGCTCTCTTTTTTGTTGTATTATCGCAAAACAAAAATAATTTATCGAAAAACGATAAAAATATATTGACAAACGGATATTCGTGTGTTATCGTATAGATACAATAACAAATTCGGAGGTTGGCTATGCCCAAAATTTCTTCGCGCGCTTCGACGCTAATTTCGCTTATTCTTGCGGTAACGCTCGTTGTGTTTATTTTTCTTATGATGGTTTTAATGCCCCTGTTTATCGACAAAGCACCTTTGCTTTCGCATATCCGTTCTTGGTTTGCCGAAAAGGATGCGGTTTTGGGTATTTCGGGAACAACTGTGTTTTGGGTATGGGCGTATGCCGTAATGGCGGTTGCCGAATGTTGCTGTATAGCAATGGTGTTTTTGCTGTTCAGGGTAAGGCGTTCGCTCGTTTTCTCGCCCATAACCGTTTCGTTAATCCGTTTCGTATCGTGGGGCTGTTTGCTTATAGCTCTGCTTTGCATGCTCGTGGTATACCATTTTCATATGTCGTATATGATTGCGCTGGCGGCGGCGTTTTTGGGTATAACCGTGCGGGTGGTTAAAAACGTTATCGAGGAAGCCACCGCGATAAAGAGCGAAAACGACCTTACCGTGTAAAAAAGGGGGAAGGCGAAATGATTATTGTAAATCTCGACGTTATTATGGCAAAGCGGAAAATGTCCCTAAACGAGCTTTCCGAAGCAGTCGGCATAACGCTTGCCAACCTTTCGATATTAAAAAACAATAAAGCAAAGGCTATACGCTTTTCTACTCTCGAGGCACTCTGCAAGGCGTTGGAGTGCAGGGTAGAGGACATTATAGAATACAAGGAGGATATATGAACGGCTTAAACGAATATACCGAGGAAAAACGTATATACAGCGGGTTCGAATCGGTTTTTGCCTGGCTTTGCCTTTTGCTCGGCTATCTTTTCTGCCGCTCGGCAAGCGCTTTGCATCTTGCACTGATTTCGCTTTGCGTGAATTCGTTAACCCTGCTTGCGCTTTACAAAAAAGGAGTAAAGATAAAAGCAAAATCGCTTTTTCTGTGCCTTCTTTCGCTTGCGTTTTCCTTTTCGGTGGTTATCACACCCGAGCTTACGGCGCTTTTATCGCTTTTCTGCTCGATGCTGCTGTATTCGCTTTTTCTTTACAGCGCATCCGGCGGTAGCTTAAAGGCGGCGGGAAGCGATCTTTTGCCGTTAAATATGCTTTTGGCGATCAAGGGCGCGAAAATCGGCGACCTTGCCGATTATTTCCGTCTTTTAATGCCGCGTAAAAGCAAAAGCTTCAAGCAATTATTATATATCGCGCTGGGGCTTTGTGCCGCGGTTATACCTACTATGGTTGTCGTGTCGTTGCTTTCCTACGATGGCGGATTTGTGGGACTGTTGGATAAAAGCTTTGCGTTTTTAAAGAATTTCTCGCTTAAATCGCAGATTTCTTCGCTTTTGTTCGGGCTTATTATCGCAATATACCTGTTCGGGCTTTATTCGGTAAATACCGAAAAGCGCGATTACGTCGATATAGAAAAATATATCGGCTTGGTTGAAAAAATACGGGTTGCGCCCGCTTCGGCGGTTGCGGCGGCATTTATTCCGCTTGCGGTGGTTTATGCATTCTTTTTCGTTTCGCAATGGCAATATTACCTTTCGGCGTTTTCGGGCGTGCTGCCCGAGGGGGTAGAAAACTATGCCGAATACGCAAGGCAGGGCTTTTTTGAGCTTTGCTCGGTTTCGGGTATAAATTTCGCGCTGCTCGCGGTTGCTTCGCTTTTGCAAAAGCGAAAATGCAATGCCGAAAAGCTGGTTTTAAAGGCGGTTTCGCTTTTGTTTTCGCTAATGACGCTTGTGCTTATCGGCACGGCGCTGGCAAAAATGCTTTTGTATATCGACCGCTTCGGTTTAACCGTAAAGCGCGTTCTGGCTTCTTGGTTTATCGTTTTGCTTGCGCTGATATTTATTGCGGTTATTCTGCGTTGCTTCCTACCGCGGTTTAAGCTGTTTACGGTATCGTGCTGTGCGGTGCTTGCTATGGTGCTTCTGCTTTCGGCTTCGAACTACAAAGGGCTGATTGCTGATTATAACGTCGATGCTTTTATTTCGGGCAAAACCGAAAGAATCGATATTACCGCGCTGTATAAGCTCGGCGAGCCGTCCACTCCCGCAATGGTAAGGCTTGCTAAGTATTACGAATCAAACGGCGACGACGGAGCCGAAGAATATTCACGCCTGCGGAATATGCTCGATGAACGGCGCGAGGAGCAAAAGAAAAAGGGATTTTTGCGTTTTTCCCTGCCGAAGCATCTTGAAAGCAATGCTTTGGAGGAGTATTATGGCGAGAAATAAAAAAATAAGAATAGCTCTTTCGGTTATGCTTGCGCTCGTGCTTATCGGCGTTGCGGTTTTTGCTGTGCTTGGCTTTTTGGAGGTAAAGCGCGAATCCGAGCAGCTTGCGGCACAGCCGGGCACCTCGGGCGTGGATTTTCTTGGGACCTCCATATTAGCTGCGGCGGTTGTCACAATTACCTATATGCTTGCCGTTATCGCGGTTGATATCTATATCTCGCTTCGGTATTTTCTCGTGTCTGCAGTAAGGCGCAGGGTAAAAACGGTAATGAACGCAGTCGCACTGTTTTTGTCTGCAATCTCGCTGTTGTTGTTTGTGTTTATCGGCATTTTAGATGCGGGAGTCGACAACGGTCTGTTCCTTTTCGGCTTTTTGTGGGCGTGCGTGTTGCCGATATACCGTTTGATCTATTTGTGCATCTGCATCGGAGTCGGTTTACATAATGAATTGGAGGAGACGGAATGAAAAAAGTGATTGCCCTGATTTTTGCCTTTGCTTTTCTTGTCGGCTGTGTTCACGTGCCGAACGGAGTAATAGGCTCTCTCGGGAAATACAGCGATTACGAATATCACGATTGTGGCGGCTGGCAGGACGTTACCGTGTATGCGAAATACAGCTTTGACGAGCCGGCGATTGAAAATAATAAATTTTTCATAAGCGTCGGGGATCAAAAAAGCGAAATTGTTGATTTTCTTGAACATTACAAGAAGTGGATAGATATCCACGATTCCGAATCCGAGCTTGTTAAAAGCTATGATTTCAATACCGATTATATCGACGCGAACGATTATTTTTATATCGACGGAGATATAGAAAAGACAAGCAGCGGCAACCTTTATTTCTATGACGTCGAGAGCAAGGTGCTGTATTGGTTTCACAATAACATATGACTAACATATAACATATAAAAGGCTCGGGTGTCGTACCCGAGCTTTTTTAATCGATTTTCCAGTTAATTTCTGCTTGTCGGATGTTGGAGTAAATATGACGAAAACGATTTTTTGGGGAAGAGCTCCAAGGAAATCGTGGCTGAATTCGGCGATTTTGATATTGCTTCAAGGTCTGCCGATGCGGAAGGCGTATATCGGAACGCCGTTTGCGGATATACGGTAAGAGAGAAAAGAACGGGCCTTTTGGACAGCAAACCCGAGGTTTTGATTTTTATTCATTTCGATGAAGACGGAATCGCCGTTCACTGCGAGGAGGGTTACCGCCCCGGCGGTTAAGGCGTTTGCCGACGCTTCGCGCTCGACAAAAAACACACGGTTTTTTGTCGGATTTGTGAACGCCGTAATTAAACCCCAAAAGTCTTACAACTTTCGGGGACCCCTGTTCGCACAGCATCCGTGCGCGGCACTTCGTGCCTTGTCCGAATGCTCGGCGTTCCGAGGTGTATTTTTCGAGGCGCGTGTCCCCGAAAAATACAAACTTCCTTATTGTAAAATGCTTGCGAAGCAAGCTCATAACTCATAACTCATAACTTATAACTTAAAAGAGCTCACCGCGC
>JAFTTN010000021.1 GCA_017466805.1 Clostridia bacterium | reverse complement strand
AGAAGAAGAAGAAGAAAAAGAAAATATAAAAAGAAAAAGAGATTTTAAGAAGCAGAAGCAGAAGCAGAAAAGTCGTATTTTGCAATACGACCAAGCAACGACCGCGGCGACAGCGGCAGCGGCAACAAAAGGATTAAATGCTTCGGCTTTAAAGCGGCGTATTGGATTTTTGTTGGAAAAAGACGGGATGACATTGCTTTGCCGCTATGGTATAATTGCGTTGTGATTAAAGCGTTAACCGTTTTTTGAAAACAAAAAGCCCGCGGATGCGAGCCTTTGGCAGATAGTGTATTGCGGTTTAATCTTCGTCGGGGAGATCGACAGACTTTTTCCAGCCGGTTACCGAGCGAAGCTTTTTATAAAGCAGGTTGCTTGCACGGATGCCTGCGCGGACGTTGGGGTGTCCGTTTGCGCCGGTTTCCTCGAGATTGCCGAAAACGGTATCGACGAATAGGAAGTGCAGCTTTTTATCGGTCTTGCTGATTTCGCGTATGGTTTTGCGGAGCACGTCGCGGTAAAGCTGGCTCATCATACCGTACATCCAAATAATCTGCGCTTCGGGGTAGCGTGCGCGGACCTTTGCAACAAGGTCCTTTACGGCAGAGGCAAATTCATCGTCGGGTGCGGGGCCGCCGCAATCGTTGGTGCCGATATTTATAACCACCGCATCGGCTATCCAGCCGTCGTTGCAAACGCCGCCGGTGCGGGATTGCATTTCGTAATATTCGCCTGCCTTTACATCGGTTCTGTCGCCGTTGCAGTTGCAAACGATTCCCTTGCCCGAAATCGAAATAAAGCGGGCGTCGGCACCGAAGCGTTCGGCGGTAATGCCGGCATAGCCGCGGGTGCCGTCCTGCTGATAGGTAAGATAGGTCGGATCGGTATGCAAGCCCAAAACGCCGTAGCCGCAGGTGATGGAATCGCCGATAAATTCGATTCTGCGCGGGCTGTTATGCGGCGGGTTGCGAAGCATTGCGCCGTTGCCGAGCAACGTAAGCGTATCGAGCTTTAGCTTAGCCTCGCCCTCGGTGATTTTTAGTATTTCTATTCTGTGGCGCTTATCGGCAAGCCCTTCGATAATAACCCTTTCGCTTCCGTTTACAACGGCATAGCGGCGCTTATCCTTGTTATCGATGCTAACGCGGATATAAGCAGGCGCATCGCCGCAATAATCGCCGAAGGAAAGAATAAAGCCGTTGCCGACGAAATTAAAGGCAATGCCGCTGTTGGTCCAATCGAATTCAAGATATTGCTCGGATGCGGTATGTCTGCCGCGGATGCGGATTTTATCGCAGGAAACGAGCTTTATAGGTTCGTTGACGTATATAAGATGCTTTTCCATTTTTACACTTCCTGTTTCTTTGCTTTAATGCAAGAATAGTTGAACATTAGTGCATAATACTCTATATTTGTGAACAAATGTGAACTAATGTGTTAAGCGTTTGTAAACTTCGCAGGCGATTAGCGGGCAAACGGCAAGAAGCAGAGCGATACCCCATTCCGAAGGCGTGAGCGCGCACACCCCGAAAAGCGACGCCGCCGCGGGAATTAAAATAACCGACGCCTGAAGCGCGAGGCAGAAGAAAAACGATACCCAAACGAAGCCGTTTTTCTTAACTCTGCGCGAAAACACGCTTTTATCGCTTCGCATATTAAACGAGTGAAAAAGCTGTGAAACGGCAAGCACCAAAAAGCAAAGCGTTCTGCCGACGGTTATTCCGCGCAGATTGCACCCGATAACGAAGCCGCACACCGCAAGACTGCCGATTAGTATTCCCTCGAGCGCCATACGCAAAATCCGTCTGCCCGAAAACAGCGGCGAATTCGGCTTTATCGGCTTACGCTCCATAAGAGCGTCGTCCGCCTGCTCGAGCCCGAGCGCGATAGCGGGGAGCGAATCGGTGGTTAGATTCACCCACAAAAGCTGTATTGCGGTAAGCGGTGTGGGGAGCGAAAGAATTATTGCCGCAAACACGGTAAACAGCTCGCCGATATTGCAGGAAAGCAGGAAATGCACGGCGCGGCGGATATTTTCGTATATCCCCCTGCCCTCCTTTACCGCCGAAACGACTGTTGCGAAATTATCGTCGGTTAAAATCAT
Organism: Clostridia bacterium; assembly: GCA_017466805.1. Classification (GTDB taxonomy): domain Bacteria; phylum Bacillota; class Clostridia; order Oscillospirales; family CAG-382; genus Coliplasma. Next base: position 8,097 of record JAFTTN010000021.1, on the reverse strand, counting down.
ATCCGCCGATTCCTTTGCCACCTCGGTACCGCTTATACCCATCGCACAGCCGATATCCGCCTTTTTCAAAGCGGGTGCATCGTTCACCCCGTCGCCCGTCATGGCAACGACGTAGCCCTTGGCGCGCAAGGTATTTACTATTTTAAGCTTAAAGCTTGGGGTTACGCGTGCATAAACGTTACAGCTTTCGGCAACGCGCGCAAATTCACGGTCGGAAAGAGTTAAAAGCTCGCGCTCGGTGCAAACCCTTCCGCCCTTGCTTATCATACCCAGCCGCAATGCTATCGCATAGGCGGTGTCGGGGTGGTCGCCGGTTATCATCACGGTGCGTATCCCCGCTTTTTTGCAGATTGCTATCGCCTCCTTCGCCTCGGGGCGCGGAGGATCGGAAATACCGCACAGACCGATATATTCCAGCCCGCAGGAAAGCAAATCGTCAGGCATATACGGCAAAACCCGCTCGGCAAACGCCATTACGCGCAACCCCTTCGACGTCATTTCCGAAACGTATTTATCGATATCGCCGCAGCCGCCGCAAAAGCTCTTTATAACGTCGGGCGCGCCCTTTACGCAGATATGGTATTCGTTGCCGCAAAGATGAACGGTAAGCATATATTTTCTTGCCGAATCGAAAGGGATTTCGTGAACGCGGCGGTAATTTTTGCGAACCGAAAAAGCGTTTTTGCAGTATTCGGTAAGCGCGAGCTCGGTAGGCGAGGAATCGTTATTGCACAGCGCGAACGCCTTTAGAAGCCTTGGTTTATCGCCGCGGATTTCCTCGACCGCCATTTTGTTGCAGGTGAGCGTGCCGGTTTTATCCGAGCAGATAACCTGTGCACAGCCGAGCGTTTCGACAGCGGGCAGACGCTTTACCACCGCCTTGCGCTTTGCCATTGTCTGCACCCCCGCCGAAAGCACCACCGTTACTATTGCGGGCAAGCCCTCGGGGATTGCGGCGACCGACAGCGAAACAGACGTCATAAACATTTCGCCGATATCCATTCCCTTTAACAGCGAAAACACGAAGATAAGCAGGCAGATGCCGATAGTGATATTTCCGAGCAGCGAGCTTAGCTTTGCAAGCCGCTTTTGCAGCGGTGTTTTTTCGCTTTCGCCGCTTATCATTCCCGCTATTTCACCGACACAGCTTTGCATACCGGTTTTTATTGCAAGCGCCCTTGCCCTGCCCGAAATTATATGGGTGGAGGTAAAAACACAGTTGCGGATTTCGGAAATAGGGCTGTTTTGCGGAGGGAGCAAGCGCGCGTCCTTTTGCACCGCCGCCGATTCGCCGGTAAGCGAGGATTCGTCAACGCTAAGCGAGTTTGCCTCGATAAGCCTTGCATCGCAGGGGACTATATCGCCCTTTTCGAGCAGAAAAATATCGCCGGGGACTATTTGCGAGCTCGGTATACGCTCGACCTTGCCGCCGCGCAGCACTGCGGTTTCGGGCGAGGAAAGCTTTTTTAACGCGGCAAGCGCCGAATCCGCCTTGCTTTCCTGCAGTGCGGCGATAAGTCCGTTTACCAGCACGATAAGCAAAATAATTATCGGGTCGGCGTACCCCTCGCCCGATAGGTAAGAGGTAAAAAAGGATATTGCCGAGGCGATAAGCAGAACCGCGGTCATTCTGTCGCAAAGCGAATTCAAAAAGCGTTTGAAAAAGCTTATTTTCTTTGCCTCGTTCAACATATTCGCACCGTATTTTTTATAAGCCGAATCGACCTGCTCGGCGGTTAAGCCGTTTGCCCCCGTGCCAAAATCCGAAAGCAGCTTTTTTATATCTTCCCTATACCACAAAATTCATTCCATCCCTTCGATTTCGTTTCTGCACAGCACCAGCAAAAGCAGGTTCGGCAGCATCATTAAAGCGTTTAAAATATCTGCCGTATACAGCAAATTTTTTATCGGGACAAGACTCCCGACAAGCGCAAAAAGTGTAAAGACAACACGGTAGACCAAAAGCGCGCGGCGGCTTTTTTTGAAGATAAACGGTATACAGCATTCGGCGTAATAGCACCAGCTTATTACCGAAGCGAAGGCGAACACCGCGCAAAGCACCGCAAAGGCATAGGTCCCGATATTTCCGAAGCTTGAATAAAACGCCGAAAGGCAATCGCCTTTTTTGCTTACCAGCAGCGCAAGCGCGGTCAGCGCCGTAACCCCGAAGGAATCGAACGCCACCTCGAATATCCCCCATTTTGCCTGGGTTGCGATATCTGCACTATCGGCGCTTGCGTGGGCGAGCGGCGAAGAGCCCATACCCGATTCGGTCGAAAACATACTGCGTGCGAACCCCTCGCTTACCGCTTTTGCCATTACCCCGCCCGAAAATCCGCCCGCAACCGCGGAAAAGCCGAAGGCGTTTTTTATTACCGCCGAAAGCGCTTGGGGGATTTGGCTTATATTTAGCAGTATAACGGCAAGGCAGGCAAGCAGATATATACACGCGGCGGCGGGCATAATTACCGCGTTTACCCTTGCGATACGCCCTCTTCCCCCGAACACCGCCAAGCCGACGAGTATTGCCGAAATCACCCCGAACAAAGCCTTTTCCACCCCGATACCGTTAAGCGCGGCTGCCGCGGCGGAAATTTGGGTTAGGTTTCCGGTGGTAAGCGAAACGGCAACGCAGCAAAGGCAGAAGAAGAGCGCGGTTTTTTTGTAGCCGAGTGCGAAAAGCCTGCAATGCGCGCCGCCCGCGCCGTTTTTATTGCCCTTGGCAGAAAGCGCAACCGAGGTTTCGGCGTATTTTAGCCCCACGCAAAGCAACGAGCAAGCAAGAAGCCAAAATACACTTCCCTCTCCGCCCACCGAAATCGCCACACCCACGCCGACTATACTGCCCACGCCCACGGTGCCGCCGACAGCCGTTGCCGCCGCCGCGAAGGAGGAAATACCCCCTTTTTTACCGCTTTGCGCAAACGGCAAAAGCAATATCTGCTTTATGCCGATACGCCAAAGCCTGCATTTTACCGTAAAATATCCGCCGAGGACCGAAAGCAAAGCCACGGTCGGCAATCCCCAAAGTATTTCTCTTACCGCTTCTAAAATCAGCGTTGACCACTTCTTTCGGTTGACAATTTTAATGCTTTATGATATATTGATAGTAATTAATTATGCGGGGTGAATATTTTGGCAGAGGCTGTATTCAAAAAAAGCTTTAAGGGCTACGATACCAAGCAGGTAGATGAATTTATTATTAATCTGAGCGATACCTATGCCCAAAACGAAGAGGAGCTTACCGATAAGCTGCACGAGGCAGAGGCGGAAAACGCAAGGCTTAAAGAAGAAATCGCAAGATTGAAGGCGGAAGCCGAGGCGAAGGACGCCGAGCATATTGCCGAGCTGGAGGAAAGCAAGCGCAAGGCAGACGAGCTTTGCACCGAAATAGGCGAAAAGATGGTGGTTGCCGACAAGCGCGCCGCCGAAATAATTAAAAACGCCGAAAAGGAAGCCGCGCTTATTCTTACCGACGCACGCCGCGGAAGCGAAGCCGAAGCGAAGGCGAGACGCGAGCGCGCAGTTGCCGAAGCCGAAAGGCTTATTGCCGACACCCGCAAAAAGTGCGAAGGCATTACCGCCGCGGCAGAGGAATTCCGCGCGCGCCAGAACGAAATGAACAAAACTCTGCTCGAATCCGAAAACCGCTTTAATTCGGCTTTGAACAAGCTTTGCGAGGATATAGGAGAGGAATAATGGATATACGCGAAAGGGCAAAGCAGTATTTTGCCGATCCCGAAATACGAAAGCAGGCAACGGACGACCTTGCGGAAATAATAAAAATCCCATCGGTTGCGGGCGAGCGCGAGGGTATTTACCCCTATGGCGCGGTTTGCGCGCAGGCGCTTGACAAGGCGGCAGAGCTTGCCGAAAAATACGGCTTTAAGGTCGAAAACCACGAATACCACTGTATGAGCGTGCTTTACGGCGATTCCGAAAAGGAAATCGGCATAGTATGCCATTTGGACGTTGTTCCCGCCGGCGACGGCTGGAGCGTTCCGCCATACGAGCTTACGGTAGACGGCGATTTATTTATGGGCAGAGGCACGCACGACGACAAGGGCCCCTTTATTCAAAGCCTTTACACTTTACGCTTCTTTAAAGAAAACGGTATTAAGCTTCCCTTTACCGTCCGCCTTATTTTAGGCAGCGACGAGGAGGTTGGAAGCAGCGACCTTGAATATTTCGTAACGGTGCGCAAGCCCCCGATGTTTTCATTCACTCCCGATTCGGAATTTCCGGTTTGTATCGGCGAAAAGGGTATTCTTTCGGTCGAGTGCGATTTCCCCGCGGTTCCGAAGTCGATTAAGGAAATAAAGGGCGGCACGGTTACCAACGCCGTTGCGGGCAGAGCGTATGCATTGGTGCAGACCGAAGCCGAATTGCCGGAAGCAAACGGTATAACTCTTTCGCAATGCGGTGAATATATTAAAATAGAGGCGGTAGGCAAGGCGGCGCACGCGGCTATGCCCGAATCGTCGGTCAACGCGATAAATCTGCTTACCTCTTATCTTATCGAAAACAAGCTTGCCGAACGCGAATCCTATATTGGTCTAATCTGCGATTCCACCGCCGAATACAAGGGCAACGCTCTCGGCATTGCGGCGGAAAACGAAGATTTCGGTTATCTTACCTGTGTCGGCGGAGTTATAAACGGCGGCGAAGGCGGCGTTGTGCAATCGTACAATATTCGCTATCTTCCCGAAACTCCCTATTCCGAAATAGTAAAGGCTATCGAAGACAGCGTTGCACGCTACGGCGGAAGCGTTCGTGTTTGCGCGCAGTCGGACGGCTATTTCGTATCTGCCGACGACGAAAAGATAAAAGCGCTTACCAACGCCTGCGAAAGCGTGCTTGGTATAGAATGCAAGCCCTACACTATGGGCGGCGGCACCTATGCCCGCTGGCTTCCCAACACGGTTGCATTCGGCTCGGCAATAGAGAGCGAGCGCAAATATTTGGGCGACGAGCGCGGCGGCCCGCACCAGCGCGACGAATATATTTCGCGCCGCGAATTCTTCGACGGTATGCTTATCTATTCGCTTTCTGTTTCGAACCTTTCGGAAATTTTGTAATCGATAACCGAAAACGGCACCTCTTTTGCAATATTACGTTTAACAAAGGCTTCTGCTTTTAAAAGGCAGGAGCCCTTTTCTTTATCGCACAAAAATTCGCTTTTGCATTCGAGTATTTCCAAATCGAGCTCCGCGAAGTAATCCGCAAGCGCCTCGTTTGCCAAAATTTCGGCTTCCGAAGCATCTATATCGCGGTAAAGCGGGGTATATTCGCTATAGGTAACGCGGTATTCGCGCAATGGCAGCTTTATAAACCCGAAAAGCAGTATATCGCGCTCGGAGCAGACCGAATCGAAGTATTCGTATTCGCTTTCGAGGCTCGAGGCAAACGGAATTTCCCAACCCAAAAGCCGATATGCTTTTTTCGTTTCGCTTCTTCCGCTGTACACCTTGCTCATTCGCGAAAGCGGTATTTCCACCGAAAACTCCTCCTTTACCGCGGCGTAAACCACACCGCGCGCGTGGGTTGGAGTAACCGCGCCGTTTTTGCTTTCCATAAACGAATTTATCAAAAGCTCGCCCGCAAATACGGCGTCGCCCTCGCGCACCTCGGGAGTGCCCTGCAGTGCGTCGATATCGAGAATTATCCCGTCGTATTCCGAAACGACGTTGTAAAATCCGCTTTTATCGATAATTTCGGGTATACCTTTGCGCTCGAGCACCGAAACGGTTATATGCGTGCCGTTTAGCGTTATCGCCGCCGAGGAAAGCTCGCGGCATTCGATTAAAAGCTCGTTTGCCTTTGCCAAGCGGTCAATATTTGGAATAAAGCTCCCGACCGATATGCCGATATCCTCGAGCGCGTCTTCGATATCGCGGGTGCTTATTTCGCGGTTTCCGCTTATTTCTATATCCCATACGAAAAGCTGTGAAGCAAACACCGAAAGCATAAAAATCAAAGCCCCGAAAAGCAAGCCGAGCCTTTTTCGGTAGCGTGCAAGCACGAAAGGCAGACCGCGTTTTTTGCAAAGCGTAAGCCGAACGCCGTTTTGCTCGGCAAGAGTGCAAGCCGATTCCGCCGAAAACAGCGAGGAATGCAGAAAAACTCCCTCTTCGCCGTGCTCTACGCCCCAAAAGCTTATATTATTCTTTAAAAGCAGCGAGGAGAACCGAGGGAAATCGCGGCTTTCGAGAAAAAATACGTATTCACCGAACACAAGGTGCAAAAGCTTATAGAAATTCAACCCCATCTATCCTCCCGTCGATAGCGACAGCCTCCTCGCTCAAATGGCGCAGGGTAAGCCCGCTTCCGTTTACCGCAACGACGCCTTCGCCGTACGAAAGGCAAATCCGCTCGGGCAGGTATTCGCAAATACGGCTGCAGCCCTGCAAAAGCAATTCGTCCCTGCCGCGCAGCTCGATAAAGCGCGGGGTTTCGCCCTTCGAAAATAATTCCTTTAGGTATTTCATAAAACCACCCACCGCTTCAATATACTCGTTTCGGGGTGATTTTATGAAAGCAAAAGCAATTTTCGGAAGAATATACGGCTCGGCTTTGGTTTTTATTTTTATTTATCTGCTTGCTTTTCCGTCCGAAGCGGCTGCTACGACGGAATCTGCGGTGGAGCTGTGTTTGAAAACGCTTATACCTTCGCTGTTTATATATACCGTGCTTTCGAAAATTATTGTATCGCTCCCTATAATAAACAAATCGGCTTCGGTAATCGGTATCGCGCCGATAACGCTTTTTGTCGGACTGCTGTGCGGCGCGCCGTTGGGTGCAAAAACCGCGGCAGAGCTATACGAAAGCGGCAGTATAAGCAAAAAATACGCCGAATATCTTTGCTCGTTCTGCAACAACGCAAGCCTTCCGTTCGTTGTCGGCTTCGTCGGGGGCAGGCTTTTTCAAAGCACCGAAATCGGATTGCGGCTTTTTGCCTATCAGCTTGCCGGCTCGCTTTTTGCGGCTGTCGTTATGCGGATATATATTTTCGGCTTTAAAAGGATAAACGAAAAGCCGCGTTCGGCAACGAAAAGAGTGCCGCTGCAAACGGCACTGCGTGAAGCGGTCGGCGTTATGGCAAGCATTTGTGCCTGCGCAACCTTCTTTTCGGTTTTGGCAAGCGTTACCGCAAGGCTTTTGCCGTTCCCGTTTTCGTTGCTTATCGGTTGTCTGCTCGAATTCTCGTCGGGCTGTGTAAGCGCTTCGCGGCATGGCGAAATCGGGGTTGTGCTCGCGGCGCTTTCAATCGGGCTTTTGTCGGCTTCGGTGGCAATGCAGGTGCGCTCGGTAACGAACGGCAGGCTGTCCTTAAAGCCGTATTTGCTCGGAAAGCTGCTGTGCGGGGGTGTATCTGTCCTTTTGGCAGTTATTTTCGGTTGACAAAACGACAAATTTGGGGTATATTGTTAATAATACGACAAAGCGAGGCGAAATTATGAAAAAGCAGGCAGAGGATATCGAACGCATCTGCGCCTATTGCGAGCAGGCTGTGGTTATTCGTGAATCGGATATTTGTATATGTGCGCTTAACGGCGCGGTAAAGCAAAGCTCGGGCTGCGGAAAATTCTCGCTCGATATGCTTAAAATCGCACCCCTTCCCCGCAAGCTTCCCGAAGAGGATACCGTGTTTTTTGAGATTTAATATTGCAAAACAACAGGTTTTATCTTTTTTTCGATTTTTGCAAAAAAAGGGTTGACAAATACAAATATTCGTGTATAATAAATCTTGCGCGTTCGGAAACACCCTCTGAAAAGAACGCAAAAACCGAATATGCGGCTGTGGCGGAACTGGCAGACGCGCACGTTTGAGGGGCGTGTGGGCAACCGTATGGGTTCAAGTCCCATCAGCCGCACCAGAAAAGAAACACCATTTGTCTACCAGACAAATGGTGTTTCTTTTCAACGAAATAAATCCCTTGCGGGATTTGTGAAATGCACTTCGTGCGTGAAATACGCCTACGGCGTGTGAAATGCCTGCGGGCGTGAGTGTATTTATTTCATTTCACATTCGGTGGCACACCGAATATTTCACAATGACCGCAGGTCATTATTTCACATCCGAAGGATATTTCACTT
>JAFTTN010000020.1 GCA_017466805.1 Clostridia bacterium | reverse complement strand
TACCGAGATAGCCCAGTTGGGATTGGAGCTTACGTATGCGGAGGGAGTTACGATAAGGGTGTTGTCTTCACCTGCGATAGTGCCGTCAACATAGTTGATGTTGAATACGAAGCCGTATGCATTATCGAAGGTGTAGTCGCCGATATCATCGACGGTGTGACCGTCTTCCCAGTTAACAGTGTCTGCAATTACGGTAACGGCAAGAGCAGATACTACGAGAAGAGCGGAAAGAAGAATAGCAAGAAACTTCTTCATTTTGTGTTTTCCTTTCTTTGTTTTCGAGGCGATGCCTCATATTTGGAATGATTATACCATATCAAAAACGGATTGTCAATATTTTTGCCGTTTATTTGCTATATAATATTTGGAAAACAAACGTCTTTTACAGCAGCATGCAGCGCTCGTATTCCTTTTCGTAAATATTTCCGACCGTCTTCACCGTCTGCCATACGAAAACAGCGGCGGCAACCAACCGCGGAAGATAGAAAAATGAATAAAAATAGGGAATTACGAAGCTTGAAATATAGCAGACCGCCGCAACGCAGTATGCAGCCCAATGCACGCCCGTGCTTATTTCGCCCTGACCTAAATCGAAAGCAAGGGCGCGTATATCCGAAAGGAAGCCGCGCACGCAAAGCAGGGTGGCGACGAGCGCCGCAAGACCGAGCGGGACCGCACAGAGCACGACGGACATATCGGTTTCGTAGATTACCACAGCGCCGTTGGGGTTTAAAAGCTTGGTGAAGAGCTCGGAGCCCAAAAGCAGTAAAAACGCAGGAATTGCAAGCCTTTTCGTTTGCTTGAATTCGCTTAACCCATTGAATAAAAACGCCGAAACGAACAAAAGCAAAAACATAAACGACGCCGGTATTATACGCGTTCCGTCGATAGAAAAATCGATAATAAAAAACAGCGAAAAATAGGTAACGTAGGTTGCAAAGCGAAGCTTTTTCGGTATAACTCTTTCGGGACGCGAGCTGAATTCGTTGGCGTATCGGATATCGAGCTCTGCGCCCGCTTCGGAATAAAACGCTCTCAACAGCCTTGCGAGCGAAAAATACCAGGCAACCGCCACGCCGAGCGCGACCGCGGAAAGAAGCACGACGATTATCGGCTTCATAGCCACGAATGACGCGATAGCGTCGTAGGTGTCGGGATTAACCTCGATGCTTAAACGCATTTCGAGCAACGCCAAAAGCTCGGGCAGAAGCGTTGCGCCGATACGGATAAAGAAGGCGAGATACGCCATAAACGCCGCACCGTCGGAAAGCGTAAGCGCGGTGTTACAGTTGTTGCGCAATGCGTAATACGAAATGCCGCCGAACAGCTTTTTTATAATAATTATATAAAGTATGCCCTGAACTATCGAAAGCATAGAAACGGCAAGCAAACGGTTACTGCCGATATTGGTAAGAAAAACCGAGCGCATAATTAGCAGGTGTATAAGCTCGACAACCGAAAGCCAAAGCGTATACCTGCGCGCCTCTTCGACAGAGCCGTCGAAATATGAAAGCTGTGTAAGTCCAAGCCATATAAGCAGACATCCGATTGCATCGGGCAGAATATCGAGCCCGAAGGGAACGGGGTTTATAAAGAAGAAAAAACCCGAAAGCAACAGTATTTTGCTTATTTTAGAAAGACTTTTCGTTTTGTTTTTCCGCTTCAAGCGTTATTTCGCCTCACTTTTTGTTTTTTTCGCTTGCCTTTTTCATTGCCTCGGCACGCTCCTTTGCAAGCTGCTGCTTATCCTTTGCATATTGCCTTTCGCTTGTAATAAGCACGAAGCAGGTGTGGAGCATTATTAGGTTCATAATTATAACGACATACATTAAAATAAACATTATTACCGAAATCGTGCCGGCATACGTACCGAGCATACCGCCCGAGCTTAAAACCGTTGCTGTGGTAGCCAAAACGATATACGGCAGGGTGAACGCCTTGGTAATGTTCGTGCGCTTTAAAATCATTGCGCTGTTGCATTCCTTTGCAATGTTGGCAACCGCGTTCAGCCAGAACAGCGACATAGCGAGCCAGGCAAGCTGGAAGAGTATAAATGTGACCGTATTGAAGGTGTTGATAAGCTCGATATATGCGCCGTTCTTTATATCCGCGAAGGAATAGATTATCATAAATATTCCACGCGGAAGCATAAACAGCGCGCTTATCGATGCACGCAGAAAATTGCTTTCGAGCCGCGATGCGAGGAAAAAGCCGTATGCCAGCACGGGCGCGGCGAAAAGTGCACCGCCAAGGTCGCCCATTAACAGAAATGCGTAGCCGATTAATGCTATTCCGAATCCCATTTTTTACCTCTTGCTTGCTTGGTTAACGCTGCCGCAGCATTTTTTGTATTTTTTACCGCTTCCGCAGGGGCAAAGCTCGTTTGCGCCCACCTTTTCGGTGCGCTTTACGGGGGTGGGCTTAACCTTTTTACCCTCGCTGCTTGCCGCGGTGCCGTTAAGCACCTGCTTTCTTTCGTTTGCCGAATTGCGCGGCCTTGCCGAAAGTATCATTCTTGCGGTGCCCGCACGTATTTCGGATACCATTTCGTCGAACATTGCGCCGCCGGTGATTTTATATTCGGTAACGGGGTTGCGCTGTGCGTAGGCGTTAAGACCTATACTGCCGCGCAGGTCGTCCATCGCGTCGATATGCTCCATCCAGTGCGAATCGACGTTGCGCAGAAGTATTGCGCGCTCTACCTCGCGGAAGATTTCGGGGGTAAAGAGCTCCTCCTGCTTTTTGAATATCGCCTCGGCACGCTCGGTTAGAACGTCGGTAATATCGCTCGGCTGAAGCTTGGAAAGCTCGCTCTGACCGTAGACGAAATCGTTATCGCCGCAAAGCAGACCGCGGAATGCCGCGCGTATATTATCGAACTCCCATTCGTCCGCAACGTCGCTTTGGGTATATGCGGCAACCGTTTCGGAAATATGGTCGTTTATCATCTTTCTGACCTTATCGGTCATATCGCCGCCGTCGAGCACGGCGCGGCGCTCTTTATAAATAAGCTCGCGCTGGAAGTTAATAACGTCGTCGTACTGAAGCACGTTCTTTCTGCGCTCGAAGTTCTGTCCCTCGATACGCTTTTGCGCGTTTTCGATAGAGTTGGAAAGAATGCCTGCATCGATAGGCTGGTCGTCGGGCATTTTCAACGCCTCGACAATCGAAAGCACTCTGTCCGCACCGAAAAGACGCATAAGGTCGTCCTGCATCGAAAGGAAGAAGCGGCTTTCGCCGGGGTCGCCCTGGCGTCCCGCACGGCCGCGCAGCTGGTTATCGATTCTGCGGCTTTCGTGGCGCTCGGTGCCGAGTATAAACAGACCGCCCGCTTCGCGCACCTTATCGGCTTCGGGGCGTATTTCGGCTTCGAATTTCGCTTTCAGCTCGTTGTAATGCTTTCTTGCGGCGATAATTTCTTCGTCGTCGGTTTCGCCGCAGTTGGTTGCTTCGTAAAGCATATATTCATCGAGCCCTTCCTTGCGGAGCACGTCCTTTGCAAGAAATTCGGCGTTACCGCCAAGCATAATATCGGTACCTCTGCCCGCCATATTGGTAGAAATGGTGACCGCACCGAGCTTGCCTGCCTGTGCGATTATTTCGGCTTCGCGCTCGTGGTATTTTGCGTTGAGCACGTTGTGGGGGATATTTCTTGCCTTTAAAATTTTGGAAAGCGCTTCGCTCTTTTCGACCGAAACGGTACCGACGAGCACGGGCTGCCCTTTTGCGCGGCAGGCTTCGATTTGCTTAATAATCGCTTCGATTTTGCCGCTGATGTTTTTGTAAACGACGTCGTTGCGGTCGAGCCTTATCATCGGCTTGTTGGTGGGGATTTCGACAACGTCGAGCGAATAAATTTCGCGGAATTCGTCCTCCTCGGTAAGCGCGGTACCCGTCATACCCGAAAGCTTTTTATACATTCTGAAATAGTTCTGGAAGGTAATCGTCGCTTGGGTGCGGTTTTCGTTCTGCACCGCAACCCCCTCTTTCGCCTCGATAGCCTGATGCAGACCGTTCGAGAAGCGGCGGTTGGGCATAATACGTCCGGTGAAGGAATCGACTATAACAATTTTGCCGTCCTGCACGACGTAATCGATATCTCTTTGCATAATACCGCGCGCACGGATAGCGT
>JAFTTN010000019.1 GCA_017466805.1 Clostridia bacterium | reverse complement strand
CAGTGAGTGATTCAGTCTGTAGACAAAGTCTACAGACTGAATCAGAGTGAGAGAAATGAGGGTAGTTTGCGCGAAATGCGAGCGTCGGCGTAGTATTCTACGACAGTCGAAGCATTTCGTGCAAGCCCTTGAAAATACAATAAAAAATCTCTATTCCTTATAAAAAACAGTGTACCTTCGCTTTATACGGAAGGCACACTGTTTCTTTTGCATTTACTTTTCAAGGGCGCAAATACACCATTTGTCTTCGCTCTGAAACACTCACCGCAGTGAGTGTTTTTTAACGCAATTATTCGTAAACTATAATATCACCGTCGGATATGTGGCCGCGCGCAATATCGTTTACGCCGTAAACTGTGTTTTGGTTTTCTTCGTCGATATATCCGTAATAATTTACAAAAACCACCAAAAGCGAGCCTTCTTTAAGGTTTTCGTATTTAATTGCGCGTTTAACAACGTTGCAATCTATATTAACCCTATAGATTACTCCCTCTTCGCCTTCGCGAATAAGCCTTGTGTCGTCAAAAAGAATATATTCATCTGTAATTTCGGTAATATATCCGTAAAGCCAATAGGTGTTGAATACATGCTTTGCGGGTGAACGGTTGTTTTCGGCGTAATCGATTATCTCGTTCGCCTTGACTTTGCCGATATTAAAGGTCGTTCCGTCGGAAAATCGCAAATATCCGTCGTTGCTTACAAAAACCGTGCCAAAAATGCCAAGCGGCATAGATCTTACCTTAAATGAGATGCTCGAATGCTTGTTGCTCCAGTCCCAAGCGCTTTCGACAGACATTTCCTCGACGTACGGTGCATTCAGACATTCGAAAAGCCTTTTCCACACAAATTCCTCGTCGTGAATTTTATATGTGCGCAATTCCAGCGAATCGTTTTCGAGCTCGTATCTCGAAAAGCGCGAAATGGGCATATTCTCGTTAAGATTCAATGCGTTTATATATTCGCCGAGCGTGGAATTCGGGACCTTTGCCGTTGAAACGAAGCAATAATAATTATTGCCGAGCTTTGCGGCTACGCGGTATTTGCTCGAAACGCCCTTGATTTCGAAAATTTCGAATTCGGTTGAAGCATCTAACCCCGTAATATAGTCCCAACCGTAAAAGCTGTGTGTGCCGAGGGAAACGCCGATATAGCTTTCTACAATACCTCTTCTTACGTTGTTGTATTGAACGCCGTTGTATACGAGCCTTTCGTATTGCTCGTACAGCTCGCGCTCGTCCCAGGAATATTCGTATGCCACTTCTGATCTATGCAGCCCTTCCTCGCCATATCGCGAGGAATAAAGCGAAATGTTGGTGGAATCGGAGCCTTCGGTTGCGATATTTTCGGGATACGAACAGTCGTAGCTTGCTTCTTCGCTTGGATTATTGCTTTCCGGCGGTTGTTCGCCGCTTTCGGCTTTATTGGGATAAAGCGTGTGCAGCGAAATGGGGATAACTATGCAGACGCACAAAAGGCAGGCGGCTGCGATTAATATTATTCTTTTTTTGCTATAGCGCTTTGCTTGCTTGTAATTAACAGCCTCTTCTATATATTTATCGCAAATAGAGTCTGTCAATATTTCGATATCCTCTTTTTTCAAAGAATAAAGCCCTCCTTTGTAAGATATTTTTTTAGCCTTTCGCGCAGTCTTGAAAGCTTTACCGAAACGGCGTGATTGCTTATTCCGAGCAAGAGCGCAATATCGCTTATGCTTTCCGAAAAATAATATCTGCGGACGAATATTATTCGGTTTTCCTTGTCGAGCGACTCTAAAAAGCCGTTTATAGCTGCGGAGAGGCGCTTTTCTTCAAGCTCGGTTTCGATATTTTCTTTGCTTTTCAGCGCTTCGCACAGCTCGTCAAACGCTATATCGTAATGCGAGTTGCGCTTTTTCGCCGTGTTTGCGCGATAACGCTTAATAGCAAGGTTGCGCACTATCTTACATAAATAGGTCAAAAGCGGATTCGGCTTTTCGGGCGGAACACTGTTCCAAACGGCAAGGTAGGCGTCGTTAACGCATTCCTCGGCATCGCGCAGATCGTTTAGTATATTGCTCGCAATCGCGGTGCAACGCTTTCCGTATTTATCCGATAGCTCGATTATAGCCTGCTCCGAGCGCTCGAAGAACAATTCGATTATCTTGCTATCCTCCAAATCCATCTTCCTCCTTTTTGTAAAAGTGTGCTTACTTGCTTTGCCTTCATACATATACTACCCGAAGGCATTCGAATATCTCACAAGGGTTATAAAAAAACGCCAAGAAATTTACTTGGCGTTAATTGTTAATCGTAGCCGATACAGTTGTTTTTCTTGTTTTTGCTTTTCAAAAGCTCGGGACGGCGGTATTTAAGATGCTGCAAAAACAGATCGTCATCTGCCGCTTCGGTGTGGAACGACCAGGCAAGAGGCGAGTCGTCGCAGTTCAGCTTATAGCGCTTGCCCTGCGGCGATTTGTTGCGCGCCCTGCCGAATTTGTCGTAAACCGGCGTAACGGTGTGGGTTTCGGTATAGGCAACACAAAATGCCGCGGACGGCGATTGCAACGAAGCTTCGGACGGTACAAGACGCGAAAAGCCGATTTCGGTAATGTCCTTCCAAGCCAAAGTACCGACTTTGCGCCAATTCTTGTAAAAGGTTATCTCCTCGATGTCGAAAACGACCTTTTCGAACGAAACAAAACGAATAAAGAAAATCGGAACAACAACGAAGGTGTAAATGCAGAGCACTGCGATTTCAAAAGCGTCGTTTTCGCCCGGTGTAAAAGCATATATTGCAAGAATGGGCACTATTATCAAAATTATGAATAACAAAAAACTGCAAAAGCCGTAATTCGTTTTTTGTGTT
>JAFTTN010000018.1 GCA_017466805.1 Clostridia bacterium | reverse complement strand
CAATAAACCGACTAAAAGCGAAAACCGGCTGTGCCGAGGTCGAAATAACGGCAATCGAGGCAAAAAGGTTTTCACCGACGTTCAGAACAAGGAGTTTATAAAAATATGCGCCTTAAAGCAATAGAAATGCAGGGCTTTAAGTCCTTCCCCGATAAAACGCGTATAAGCTTCGACAGCGGCGTTACTGCGATTATCGGACCGAACGGCAGCGGCAAATCGAATATTTCCGACGCTATCCGTTGGGTTTTGGGCGAAATGAGCGCAAAATCTCTGCGCGGCTCTCGTATGGAGGACGTTATATTCAACGGTACGGCAACGCGTACCGCGGCGAACTGCGCTTCGGTTACGCTTTGTATCGATACCGAGGAGGAATATAACCGCCAAAACCATATAACCATCGACGCCGAGGAGGCAGAAGCACAGGAGGAAGCGGCAAAGGGCGGCTACCGTCTTTCCGATTCTACCGAGGTTACGGTTACCCGTAAGCTTTACCGCAGCGGCGAAAGCGAATATTACATAAACAAAAAGCAGGTACGCCTAAAGGATATCTACGAGCTCTTTTACGATACCGGTATCGGCAGAGAGGGCTATTCGGTTATCGGTCAGGGTAAAATCGCCGAGGTGCTTTCGCAAAAGGACGACGAGCGCCGCAGCATTTTCGAGGAAGCGGCAGGTATTTCGAAGATTCGCTATAAAAAGCTGGAAGCCGAAAGAAAGCTTCGCGATACCGAAAATAACCTCGTTCGCGTAAACGATATTCTTTCCGAAATTTCTTCGCGCATCGGCCCGCTTGCAAAGGAAGCCGAAAACGCAAAGCAGTATTTGGTTTTAAGCGAGGAAAAGAAGGGGATAGAAATAACCCTTTGGCTCGACAGATTGGATTATTTGCGCGCAAGACGCGTTGAATGCGAAACCGATCTTGCTTCGGCAAAGCTCGCCTTCGAGGCGGCAGAGCGCGAGGTTATCGCTTGCGACGAGGCGACCGACAGAATTTTGAACGAAAGCTACGAATTTTCACGCATAATGAGCGAATGCGAGCGTGAAAAGACCGAAGCAGTGCATAAAAAGGGCGAAGCCGAGGGCAGAAAGGCCGTATGCGCCAACGATATTGCCCACGCCGAAGAATCGGCAAGCGAGGCAAGGGCGGCAATATCCGCCGCCGTTTCGGAAAAATCGGAGGCGGAAAAAACCACCGCGGAATGCGTTGCGGCAAGGGCGGAGTGCGAGCAAAAGCTCGAACGCTTGGAGGCCGATTCGAAAAACGCCGAAAATGCGTATGAGCTTGCAAGAAACGCCGCGCTTTCCGCCGATAAGGAAAGTATAAATTCGGGTGCGAGGTTAGAGCTTCTCGCCGCCGAAAAGAGCGCGCTTGCCGCGCGTGAGGCAGGCTGCAGCGCATCGCTCGAGGCAGAGCGCAGAACCGCAAACGAAAACGCCGACAGACTCACCGCCGCACACGAACGCGTAAAGGCACTGCAGGCAGAGATAGATAAGGTATCTGCCGAGCTCGAGGGCGTATTAAAGCTTATTAACGAAACCGAAAATAAAATCATCTCGCTCGATTACGAGCGTGCAACGCTTTTGCAAAATCTGCGCAAGGCGGAAGCCGATATTACCGCAGAAAAAATCGCGCTTTCGGGCGACGAACAGCGCAAGGACCAGCTCACAAGGCTCGAGAATCTGCTCGAGGGCTATTCCGAAAGCGTAAAACGCGTTATAAACGATTGCACCGCGGGAGTTATTAAAAACAACGGCGAAAAAATCGGGCTCTACGGCACGGTGTCGAATATTATTTCGTCGGACAGCGAATACGTCGTTGCGCTCGAAACCGCGCTTGCCGCAAGCGTTCAGTTTATAGTTGTCGAAAAGGAATCGGACGCGAAGGCTTGTATCCGATACCTTAAAGAAAATAAGCTCGGCAGAGCAACCTTTTTACCGCTGCAAAGCGTAAACGGCAAAAAGAGCGACGTCGATGCGATAAAGGATATGCCCGGCTATATCGGCATTGCGAGCGAGCTTGCAAAGTACGATAAAAGGTTCGAGGGCGTGGTCAACGACCTGCTCGGCAGAACCATAATCGCCGAAAATCTCGATTCCGCCTCGGCTATCGCAAGAAAGAGCGGATTCAGAATAAAAATCGTCACGCTTGACGGACAGATAATCAACGCGGGCGGCAGCTATACCGGCGGCTCTTCGGCTGTAAAGGTCGGCGTGTTTACTCGCGCAATGGATATCGAACGCCTGGGCGAAAGCATAAAAGAGCACGAGAAAAATATTGCAAGGCTCGAAGGCCTGCGCGAGCAGATTACGGCAGACTGTGCCACCGCCGACGGAAATCTCGAATCCTTGCGTCTGTCGCTTGCCGAAGCAAATACCGCAAAGGCGGCGCACACCGTTACCAAGGATTCGCTTAACCAGCGTATCGAAGAGGAAAACGGCAGAATCGAATCGCTCTCTCTCGGCGGCGAAATACTTATAAGGCTCGAAGCCGAGCTTGCCGAAATTACCGCAGAGGCAGAAAAGCTTAATTGCGCGATTGCCGAAGCAACCGCCGCGCGTGACAATGCGCGCACCGAAGCCGAGCGATTAAAAAAGGAAGAGGAAAAGGCGTTTGCGCTTGTAAGCGAGGCGAGAATGTCGCTCTTTGCCGCCAAAAACGAGCTTTCGGTTGCCGAGGAACGCTTTGCTATTTCCAAACGCCGCGAAACCGAGCTGAATGCACGCATCACCTTGGGCAGTGCTTCTATCGAAAAGGCAGAGGAAATTATAAAAGAACGCAAGACCGAAACCGAGCTTCTTAACGGCGTATGCGCCGAATGCGACAGCGTTATAGCCAACTGCGAAAAACGGCTTGCCGAAATAATGCAAAGCCGCGAGGAAAAGGAAAAACAGCTTACCGAAATGCGCGCAAGGCAAAAAACGGTTGCGGCGGCAAAGGAGGAAGCCTTCCGCTCGCTTACCGAATCCGAAATGAAGTGTAATTCGGTAAATACCGAATTCGATACCGTTACAAGCAAGCTTTGGGACGAATACGAGCTTACCTATTCGGATGCCGAAAAATTCCGTTTGCCCAAGGAGCAAATGGAAAAGGGCGCCTCCCGCCTTGCATCGCTCAAAGCGAAAATTCGTGCAATGGGGGTTATCAACGTCAACGCAGTCGAGGAATACCGCGTAACCAAGGAACGCTACGATTTCCTTACCGCGCAGACCGAGGACCTTAACAAAACCCGCATTTCGCTCGACCGCACTATCGCAAAGCTGGCATCGGGTATGAAGGAAACCTTCCTCGAATGCTTCGATAAAATCAATACCGAGTTCAACGCAGTATTTACCGAGCTTTTCGGCGGCGGCAGTGCGCGCGCCGAGCTTACCGATCCGATGCTTCCGCTCGAATGCGGTATCGATATCGTGCTCAAGGTTCCCGGCAAGAGCGTTCGCAGTATATCGCTCCTTTCGGGCGGCGAGCAGTCGTTTGCGGCTATCTCGCTCTACCTTGCGCTTCAAAGGGTAAACCCCTCGCCGTTCTGTGTGTTCGACGAAATCGAATCGGCGCTTGACGACGTAAACATCGTTAAGCTCGCCTCCTACGTTCGCCGCAACAGCGATAAGACACAGTATATTCTTATCACCCACCGCCGCGGTACAATGGAGCGCGCCGATACTATCTACGGTATAACCATGCGCCAAAAGGGTATATCGGATTATATGAAGCTGAATATGGCAAAGTTAGACGACATAATCAAAGAATACGCCGAATAAAGCGTTATAGCGGCGCAGAACGCATACGCTTTGCACAAATACAACCGCTCGCAGTAGATTTCTACAGCTTCGGGTTGTATTTGCACAATCTGCATCCACTCTAACGCTTTATTAAAAACGTATAGCGGCGCAGAACGCATACGCACGTTACGCTTTCGACAAAAAACACACGGTTTTTTGTCGGAATCCGCTGCGGCGGGGCTTGTGAGCTTCGTGCGTTCGCACCAACCTCGTGCGCGCTACGCTTGTCCGAGGTTGCGAAGCTCTAAGGTATAAAAATCCACGCGCATGTCGCGGATTTTTATGAGATTTTATTGTATGTGGTGTTTCGGGTTGCGAAACAGCTAAACACACCTAAAAAGAGGTAAATTCAATGGGATTTTTCGATAAACTTAAAAGCGGCTTGAAAAAGACGAAGGACGCACTTTTAAAGCCGGTAAACGATCTTTTCTCGTCTTACGACAAGGTCGACGAGGATTTCTTCGACGAGCTTTGCGATCTGCTTATAATGGCAGACGTCGGGGTGGAAACCTCGGATTACCTCGTTAACGAGCTTCGCGAAAGATTAAAGGAAAAAAAGATAAAGGAAACCACGCTCGCGCGCGAGGAATTCCGCGAAATATTAAAAGAAGCGGTCGGCGAAAGCGGCAACCTTTGCTTTGGCGAAGGCTTGAACGTTATTTTGGTTATCGGCGTAAACGGCGTGGGCAAAACCACCTCTATCGGTAAAATAACTCACTGCTTAAAGGAAAGCGGCAAAAGGGTTATGCTTGCCGCCGCAGATACCTTCCGCGCCGCCGCGGCAGAGCAGCTTGGTATATGGGCAGAGCGCAACGGCGTTCCGATAATCCGTCAGGATGAGGGCGCAGACCCCGCCGCAGTCGTTTTCGATGCGGTTGCCGCCGCGAAAAAGGCGGGCACCGACGTGCTTATCGTTGATACCGCGGGCAGACTTCACAACAAGAAAAACCTTATCGACGAGCTTGCGAAGATTAACCGCGTTATCGATAGGGAAGCGCCCAATTCTACGCGTGAAACGCTTTTGGTGCTCGATGCGTCGACAGGCCAGAACGCGCTTATTCAGGCAAAGGAATTCGGCCGTGCGGCAAATATCACAGGTCTTGTTCTTACCAAGCTCGACGGTACCGCAAAGGGCGGTATAATTCTTGCTATCAAGCGCGAGCTCGGTATACCCGTAAAATTCATCGGTGTCGGCGAGGGAATCGACGATTTGCGTCCCTTCGACCCGAGCGAATTTATAAACGCATTTTTCGAGGATGAGGGCAATGATTAAAATCGTTCTCGCAACAAATAACGCACACAAGGTTTCGGAATTCCGCTCCTGCCTTGCGCAAAAGGGAATGGAAGCCGAAATTATAACGATAAAGGAAACCGGGTTTGAAGGCGAAATAATCGAAAACGCCGACAGCTTTGCGGGCAACGCCTATATTAAAGCAAAAGCGCTTTGCGATTACACCGGTCTTATCGCCGTGGCGGACGACAGCGGTCTTGCCGTCGATGCGCTCGGCGGCGCGCCCGGAGTATATTCGGCTCGCTACTCGGGCGAAAACGCTACCGATGAATCGAATATCGAAAAGCTTTTGCGCGAGCTGAAGGGAATCGAGCCGAAGGATCGCACCGCAAGATTCGTCTGTGCGATATGCGTCTGCCGTCCCGACGGCGAAACGCTTTACGTTTCGGGCGAAAGCGAAGGAATTATTATCGATAATCTTCGCGGCGAAGGCCGATTCGGATACGACCCCGTGTTCTTCTATCCGCCGATGAATAAAACCTTTGCCGAAATGAGCTCTGCCGAAAAAAATTCGGTAAGCCACCGCGGCAGAGCTATCGAAAAGCTGCTGCAAAGCAAGGAGTTTTTCGAAAAATAAGCTTTAATCAAAAATCCGTTTAAATATTCCAACCAAACCACCTGCCTTTGAGGAGATCAAAATGAACGCATTTCGTGATTATCTTGAATACGTCTGGAATCAGCTTGCGGGGATAGGTATAGTCGATATACTCGATATCGCTATCGTTTCGCTTTTGCTGTTCTGGGTAATAAAATTCGTGCGCGGCCGCCGTGCAGGCAAGCTGTTAATCGGTGTCGGCATACTGTTCCTGCTATTAATGCTAAGCAGTCTTTTCGATATGCGTGCCTTGAACTACATATTAAACAGCGTTTTCTCGGTCGGCTTGATAGCTATAGTTATCGTGTTCCAGCCCGAGCTTCGCAGTGCGCTCGAAAAGGTGGGCGGTGTAGGCGATAACTTTAAAGGGCTTATCGATAACGACGAAATGCGCCTTGCTATAAGCGAAATCTGCGTTGCGGCAGAGGAATTTTCGAAATCCAAAACCGGCGCGCTTATCGTGTTCGAGCGCAATACCCGACTCGGCGACGTTATTCGTACGGGTACCACCGTCGATGCGGTTACCTCCTCGCTTCTTTTGGGCAATATATTCTATAATAAAGCACCTATGCACGACGGTGCGGTAATAATCCGCAAGGGCAGGGTGCACGCAGCGGGCTGCTATCTGCCGCTTTCTGCTAACAATAATATTGTAAAAGAGCTTGGCACCCGCCACCGCGCCGCTATCGGTATGAGCGAAAACAGCGATGCTTTGGTGCTTGTCGTTTCGGAGGAAACCGGCGGTATTTCGGTTGCTATCGACGGCAATATCAAACGTAACCTTACCAAAAAAACACTCGAAAGCATTCTCGCAGTTAACCTTTTGGGCGAGGAAAAGAAGAATATTAAGGACGTTGTAAAGGGAAAAATCTTTAAAAGGAGCGGCAACGGCAAGGATGAACAGAACTAATCCCGAAGAAACAAAAGCCAACAAAAATACGCGTGCGCCGCGTGCCAAAACGGTTGTATTTATCGTCGTTTCGTTTCTTGCGGCGTTCGTTATATGGATCTATGCCATCGGCTACGACAGCACTCTGTTCGAGCGCACCTTCGACGGTGTGAGCGTGGTTATCGAGGGCGAAAGCGAGCTTACCTCATCAAAAGGCTTTACGCTTGCCGAGGGGCAGGAGTTTTCCTCGATTACCGTTGTGGCAAAGGGTAAACGAAGCGAGCTGAACGAGCTCGATTCGAGCGATTTCCGCGCGGTTATCGACGTTTCGCAGGCGCAGGGCGCGGGCGACCAAACGCTTAATATAGTCGTGTATTCCCCCAACGGCATAGAAATCGTTTCGCAGTCCTCTACCACCGCAACCGTGTTCGTCGATGAATTTACCCAGAAAAACGAGCTTCTTTCGGTATCGGTGGATATCGGCAACAGCTATATAATGTCCGAAGGCGTAACCTTTGTTAACGCAACCGTAAACCCGCTTTCCGTGCTCGTTTCGGGGCCTGCCTCGGTGCTCGATTCGGTCAAGGGCGCATACGTAAGATTCGACCTTGGAACCAAGGTTATAAGCGATAATATTTACGGCTACGGCGCTATCGAGCTGCGCGACGAAAACGGCAAGGTTATCGAAAACCCCTATATTTCGATATCCGACAGAACCGCCTACGTTACCGTTTCGGTAACAAAGCAAAAGAGCGTGCCCGTGCGCGTTCAGTTCACCGGCGGAATGTTCGACCCAAAGGACGTAACGCTTTCGGTTTCTGCCCCCGCGGTAACTCTTTCGGGCTCGCCCGAGGCGTTGAAATCTATAAACGAATTGGTTTTGAATATCGATGAAACCGCAATAGACGGCTCTGCCGAGCTCGATTTTCCGATAGGCTCGCTGCTGCCCGAGGGTGTTTCGAACGAAAGCGGCGCTTCGATGATAACCGTAAAGGTAACCATGCCCGAGCTTGCTGTACGCGGGTATCGCATAAAAGCCGAAAATATAACGGTTGTAAATCTTCCCGAGGGAAGCGAATATAAAATCAAAAACGACCTTGATATAAGCCTTATCGGCCCGCGCGACGCATTTAAAAGCGTCGACAGAGGCGCGCTTAGCGCAACGGTTGACTTTAACCGCGTAACCGTCGAGCCGGACGGAAGCTATACCGCCGTTGCAACGATAGATATCGGCGGAGAGTACGAGTGTATATATCTGCTTAATCAAAGCTACGAGGTCAACTTTACTATAGAATAATAATTGCCAAAATACATAGATTGAGAGGTGAGCTTATGAATAACCGTGAATGGCTCGTTCGTGAAACCGATAAAGCGGTCTGCGAAAGAATATCCGCGGAATGCGGTCTTTTGCCGCTTACGGCAAAGATACTTTACAATCGCGGAATAACCGAAAAGGAAGAAATAAAGACTTTTCTCGATAGGGATTCTATGCCGCTTTACGACCCGTTTCTTTTGAAGGATATGGATAAAGCGGTTGCCAGAATAAACGAAGCGATAGATAAAAAACAGCGTATATGCATATACGGCGACTATGACGTGGACGGTGTAACCAGCACGGTAATGCTCTACCTTTATCTGTGCTCGCGCGGGGTGGAATGCGAATATTTTATCCCCGAGCGCATTTCCGAGGGCTATGGCTTAAGTCAGCCTGTTATCGAAAAAATGAAGGGCAGGGTAGACCTTATAATCACGGTCGATACCGGCGTTACCGCCGTTGCGGAAGCCGATTTTGCAAAGGAAAACGGTATCGATATGGTTATTACCGACCACCACTCCTGCCGCGAAATGCTTCCGAATGCGGTTGCGGTCGTTAACCCTCACCGCGAAGACAGCGTTTACCCCTTCCGTAACCTTGCGGGTGTGGGCGTGGTGTTCAAGCTTTTGTGCGCGCTCGAGGGCAGCACCGAACGCATTTTGGAGCTTTATGCCGATATTATCGCAGTCGGCACGGTTGCCGACGTTATGCCGATAATCGACGAAAACCGCAGAATTACGGGCATAGGCTTGAATAAGCTTGCCGAAACCGAAAATATGGGCCTGCTTGCGCTAATGCGCCGTGCGGGAATAGTAAAATACGGCAAGCGTGTAAAAAAGGTCACTTCCGCAACCGTCGGCTACGTTCTCGCTCCGCGTATAAATGCGGCGGGCAGAATCGCCTGCGCCTCGCGCGCGGTCGAGCTTTTGCTTACCAAGGACGAAAGGCAGGCGGATATTATTGCCGAGGAGCTTTGCGAAATCAATAAGCTTCGCCAAGCGACCGAGCAAAAGATATACGAGCAGGCGGTCGAAATTATCGAAAGCTCGTTCAAGGACGATAGATTTTTGGTGCTTTCCTACGACGGCTGGCATCAAGGCGTTATCGGTGTGGTTGCATCGAAGATTGCCGAGCGCTATTCGCGCCCGTGTATACTATTCTCGCTCGACGGAGATACCGCAAAGGGCTCGGGCAGAAGCATAAAGGGCTTTTCGCTTATGGATGCGCTTTCCTCCTGCGGAGAGCTGCTGCTTGAATACGGCGGCCACGAGCTTGCGGCGGGGTTATCTATCGAACGCGGCAAAATCGATGAATTCCGTGCGCGCCTTAACGAATACGCAACCCCGATACTGCGCGAAAGCGCAACCGCAGTGCCGATAGAAATCGAATGCGAGGCCCAATTCTCCGAGCTTACCGAAAAGGGAATCGACGAGCTTTTGCGATTAGAGCCGTTCGGGCTTTCCAATCCTCAGCCCGTGCTGGTTATCCGCGAGGTAAGCATTCACGATATCGTTCCGCTTTCGCAGGGCAAGCACGTTAGATTCCGTATCGCAGGCAACGAAAACGGAAGAAATTATTCGCTTAACGCAGTTTGCTTTGGCTCGGCGTTCGATAGCTTTGCTTATTGCGACGGCGATATTTGCGATATAGTTTTCACCGCCGATATAAACGAATTTATGGGCTCGCGCGCGCCGCAGCTTTTCGTAAAGGAAATCCGCCTTTCCGAAAGCGAGCGTGCAAGGCTTTCGGATTGCGAAAGCAAATTTGCTATGCTCGCAGCGGGCAACGGCTATGAAAATTCCGAAAAGGATATTCCCGACCTTGCCGATTTCCGTAACATTTTCCGTTTTATAAGAAGAGAATCGCTCCACGAGGGCAGATGTATTTCGCTCACCTCGTCGGTGCGCACCTTGAATAAGGATTTCGGAATAGACGTTACGCTTTGCAAGTTCAAAATAATTTTGGAGGTGCTTTCCGAGCAAAAGCTTATTTCGCTCGAATACCGCGAAAACGGCAACGGCGTTTTCGTTAAAATGATGCACTCCAACGGTAAAATCAATATAGATGAATCGCCTCTGCTCCGCACCGTGCGCTCGGGCAGACAAGGGTAACAGATATGCATAAACAAGCCGAACAGTTTTTTGCTAAAATAAAAGAAGCGGGAAGCTACGACTACGATAAAATTTATAAAGCCTATGAATTCGCCGCAAAGCTCCACGAGGGGCAAAAGCGAATCTCGGGCGAGGACTATATAGTTCATCCCCTCTCGGTTGCCGAGGAGGTATTCAAGCTTCAGCTCGATACCGATTCAATATGTGCGGCGTTCCTGCACGATACCGTTGAGGACTGCGGTGAAAAAATAGACCTTGCCGTTATACGCAAGGAGTTCGGGCCCGACGTCGCGCTTATCGTCGACGGCGTAACCAAGCTCGTCCACATTCCTTTTGAAACCAAGCAGGACGAAAGTATCGAAAATCTGCGCAAGATGTTTCTTGCGATGAGCAAGGATTTGCGCGTTATTTTCGTCAAGCTTTGCGACAGATTGCATAATATGCGTACGCTCGACGTGCGCTCCCCCGAAAAGCAACGCTCTATCGCGCTCGAAACGATGCACGTCTATGCACCGCTCGCGCACCGCTTGGGTATCCAAAAGATAAAAAACGAGCTCGAAACGCTTGCACTCTATTATCTCGACCCGATAGGCTATAACGAGGTTAACGAGGATATTAACAAGCGCTACGGCGAAAGCAAGGACTTTTTGGATAAGGCTACCGAAAAGGTGGCGGAAAGCCTGCGCAGCTACAACGTTAAATTCACCCTTTCGGGCAGAGTGAAAACGATATACAGCATTTATAAAAAGATGTATAACCAAAGCAAGCAGTTCGATGAAATCTACGATTTTTACGCGTTGCGTATTATCGTCGATACCGAGCTCGATTGCTATACCGCGCTCGGCATAATCCACGAGCAGTTCAATTCCATTCCCGGCAGATTCAAGGATTATATTTCCACTCCCAAGCCCAATATGTACCGTTCCTTGCATACCACGGTTATCGGCAAAGAGGGTATTCCCTTCGAGGTTCAGATAAGAACCTGGGAAATGCATCAGGTTGCCGAATACGGTATCGCGGCGCACTGGAAATATAAAACCGGCGAGCAGGTCAAGTCGGATATCGATGCAAAGCTGCAATGGATACGCACGCTTGTCGAAACCGAAAAGGATATCGACGATCCCGATGAATTCTTCCGCCCGCTTAAAATCGACCTTTTCGAAGACGAAATATTCGTATTCACCCCCAAGGGCGACGTTGTAAACCTTCCCAACAACAGCACGCCTATAGACTTTGCATACGCAATACACTCGGCGGTCGGCAATAAAATGGTCGGCGCAAAGGTAAACGGCAACATCGTTCCGATAGATACCATTCTCGAAACCGGACAAATCGTCGAAATCCTTACCAGCGCATCGTCAAAGGGCCCCTCGCGCGATTGGCTGAAGATAGTGCGCTCGGGCGAGGCACGAAACAAAATAAGACAGTTCTTCAAAAAGGAAATGCGCGCCGAAAACATTGCGGTGGGCAAGCTGGAGCTCGAACGCGAAATTAAGCGTTACGGCAGGTCCTATACCGAAGCACAGAAGAACGAAATAATGAAAAACCTCGCAAACCGTCTTTCGCTTCCCGACGTCGACGACCTATATAACAATATCGGCTACGGCGGACTTTCGGTATCGAAAATTTCGGTAAAGCTGCGCGAGGAATTTATGCGCGTCGTGTGTCCGCAGGCCGAAACGCATACTATGCCCACAGCAGACCAGCTAAAGAACGCGCGCCACGAAAAGAACGTGCGCAGTAACGCCGAAAGCGTTATCGTCGATAGCGTCGAGGGCTGCACGGTTAAGTTTGCAAAATGCTGCAATCCGCTTCCGGGCGATAATATTATCGGCTATATCACCCGCGGCTACGGCGTTTCTATCCATAAATACGATTGCGTCAACGCGCAAAACGGTCTTTCCAACCCCAACGATAAGGATCGCTGGGTGGTTGCTTCCTGGTCGGAAAAGCTTAACCGAAACAATACCGGCAATTTCGAAGCGACGTTAAGCATTATCGCGGAATATTCACCGCACCTTATTGCAGATATTACGCTTGCGCTCACCGATATGAAGGTGGCGGTAACTGCTATCTCCACGCGTGAAAATGCGGGCGAAATGATAATCACCGTCGGTATACGCTGCAGCGGTGTCGACCATCTGCGAAATATCACCTCGAATCTGCACAGAATAAAGGGTGTGCGCGAGGTAACGAGAGGCAGTATATGAGAGCAGTAGTACAGCGCGTCCACAGCGCAGAATGCGTGGTGGAAGGCGAAATCGTGTCCAAAATAGGCAAGGGGCTGGTTGCGTATATCGGCGTTTTCGACGACGATACCGAGGAAGACCTCTTAAAAATGGCAAACAAAATATCGGGCTTGCGCGTGTTTATCGACGAATTGGGCAAGCTTTCGCTGAACGCACAAGCGGTTGGCGGCGAGGTTATGCTTATATCCAATTTCGTGCTGGCAGGCAGGGTAAACCGCGGCTTCCGCCCCGATTGCACCCACGCCGCGAAATATGACGACGGCAAGAAAATGTTCGAGCTTCTTGCCGCAGAAATAGGCAAGGTGCTGCCGACGGTAACCGGTGTTTTCGGCGCACATATGGATATTTCGGTGCATAACGACGGACCGATAAACGTTATAATAGATACACGGGAGCTCCGCAAATGAAATTAGTAATAGATAACCGAACAGGTTATCTTAACGATTATTACTTTCAAACGCTTTGCCTTTTATATTTTCCGGGCGAAAAGTTCAAGGAAGGCTTTGAAAGCGACAATTACGCATATTTTTATCTCGAGGAAACCGAAAAGAATATACTTACCGCAAGGGTAACGCTCGGCTCGGGCGATAAAAGCGCCGAAGGATATTTTTCGGGCGCCTATACCCCCTCTATCCCGATGAACGACGATTTCTATGCGATGAACGCGCTCGGAAAGGCGTTTTTGGAGGCGGGCAGAGGGCTGTTCGGCTTCGGCTTGCCGTGGGGCTATATCACCGGCTTGCGCCCGGTAAAGCGGGCAAAGTATTACCTCGACCGCGGCTATTCCGCCGAGCAGGTAATAGAGCTGTTTAACCGTGATTACGAGGTATCGCGGGAAAAATCCACCCTTTCGGTCGAAACGGCGACGATCCAGCAAAAAATGCTTGCCGATATAAAGCCGAACGATTGCGGAATGTACGTATCTATTCCGTTCTGTCCGACAAGGTGCGATTACTGCAGCTTCGTTTCCTACAGCAACCAAAAGCTTTTTGCGCTTATTCCCGAATATTTGGAAAAGCTGATGCGCGATATACGCGATCTCGGCGAAATAATAAACCGCTTGGGAATGAATCTGCGCGCAATATATATCGGCGGCGGCACCCCCTCGATACTCGATGAATACCAAATCGACCGCTTGCTTAAATGCATTAATTCGAGCGTTGCGGTAACCGGCGATACCGAATATACCTTCGAAGCGGGCAGACCCGATACTGTCACGCGGGAAAAGCTTTTGGCGGTAAAGGAAAACGGGGTGAAGCGAATAAGCATAAACCCACAAACGACGAGCGATTTCGTGCTCGAAAAAATCGGCAGAAGGCATACGGCGAAGCAGTTTTTCGAAGCCGCCGAGGTGGCAATGAATATCGGATTCGACTGTATTAACGCAGACCTTATCGCCGCATTGCCGGGTGATACCGAGGTTACCTTTAAAAGAAGCCTCGAGGACGTTATCGGGCTCGGCTTTTCGAATATAACGGTGCACACGCTTTCGATAAAGAACGCCGCGAATATTCGCTTTGTCGGCGACGGATATTATGACCCCGAGGGCGATTTTGCAAGAGCAAGCGTCGAATACGCGCGCAATAGGCTTAAGCAATCGGGCTATGCGCCCTATTATTTGTACCGCCAGAAAAACACCGTCGGAAACGCCGAAAATACGGGATATACCCTTCCAAATAAGGAAAACCTATATAACGTGCTTATGATGGAGGAGCATTCGACGGTATTCGCTTGCGGCGCGGGCTCTATAACCAAGCTTGTAAGCCCCAACCGCGACAATATACTGCGCCACGCCTTTCAAAAATATCCCTTCGAGTATCTGCGCGAGGAAAAATCGCTCGGGTACGAGGAGGCAAGGGCGTTTTTCGATAAACACCGAAAGGATGAAACGGTTTGAAAAAGGAAATTATAGAAAAGATAAGACAGGACGAGCACGGCTACGAAACTGCGCTTGATACCATTAAGAACACTATTATCAACAACAAAAAAATAAAGCTTATTCTTATTGCGGGCGGCTCCTGCGCGGGCAAGACCACCACAACAAGAAAGCTTTGCGAAATGATAAACGCTTCGGGCAGAACGGCACACACCGTTTCGCTCGACGATTATTACCGCAATTTAGACGAAAGCGTTTATCTTCCCGACGGCACGCGTGATATCGAATCGATAAACAGCCTTCGCGTAGACCTTATAAAATCGGCATTCGCCTCCTTGCTTGCGGGCGAGGAAACGCCTATTCCCATGTTCGATTTCAAAACCAAGGTCCGCACCGACGGCTACCGTACCATAAAGCTTAACGAGGGCGACGTTGTGCTTATCGAGGGCCTGCACGCGCTTAATTTGGCGCTGTTCGAAAACGCACCCGACGAATGCTCGATCTTTCGCGTTTATCTTTACGCCGATGCGGGCGACGGGTCGGATTGCCGCTTCGTTCGCCGAATGGTGCGCGATTCGCGCCACCGCGACGCAAGTGCCGAGCATACCTATAACCTTTGGACGAACGTCCGCGCAAGCGAGCTCGAATCTATCGAGCCCTTCCGCCAATATGCCGATATTGCAATAAACACCTTCTTCCCCTATGAGCGCGGCATATTGAACGACGATGCCATACGTCTTTTGCAAACGGTAGAAAAGGACAGCAGTCATTACGAAAACGCGCAAACGCTTATCGAAATACTTGCTCCCGTTCCCCAAATTTCCGACGATTATATTCCCGAAAATTCTTTGATGTACGAATTTCTCTAAGGGCGCTTTGCCGAGAGGGTATTTTAAAATGAACGAAGATGCTAAAACCGCTTCTGCCCAAAAGGGCAGGAGCTTTCTGCGCGAAGCGGTTATATTAACCGTTGCCAGCTTTGCGGTAAAAATAATAGGCGTGGTATTCAAAATACCGCTTACAAACATACTGGGCGAAAGCATAGGCGTGTTTACCGCCGCGTATTCGATTTATGCAATGCTGTTTATGCTTAGCACAAGCGGGCTTCCGGTTGCGGTAAGCAAGCTGGTTGCGGCAAGCAACGAAAAGGGCAGAGGAAACGAGGCAAGGCGTATTGCCAAGCTTGCAATGCTCGTTTTCGGCGTTATCGGCTTTTTGTTTATGCTTGCGCTTGTTGTTTTTGCGCCGAATATCGCAAGCCTTACCAACCATCAGGACAGCGCGCTTGCAATGCAAATAATCGCGCCCGCGCTCTTCTTTATCTGCGTTTGCGCATCGGTGCGCGGCTATTTCCAAGGGCTTCGCAATATGTTCCCAACGGCTATATCGCAATTTATCGAAGCGTTTTTTAAGCTCGTTTGCGGCTTGGGCGCAGTAATGATTGCGGCGGATATGGGCGCAAGCGTTCCGGTGCAGGCGGCGTGTGCGATAAGCGGCGTTACGGTCGGTACCTTTTTTGCTATGATATACATATTGCTATACCGCAAGCTTTCGAAAAAATGCGTCCCCAACGATAGCGATAGTGCTTGCGAAAGCGATAAAAAGCTGTTAAAGCTTATCGTTTTGGTTGCACTGCCGGTAACCTTAACCGCGGCGGCGTTGTATTTTTCGCAGTTTTTGGATACCGTAATAATCGTAAATTGCCTTGTCGATTCGGGTGAAAGCAAGGAGGTTGCCGATACTCTGTTCTCGGCGTATACCGGACTTGCCGTTCCGATATACGACCTTCTCCCCGCAACGCTGGTGTTCCCGATAGCAACCAGCATTCTGCCTGCCGTTTCGGGCGCGCTTGCCGTAAAAAAAGAAAAACGCGCATCGCATTTAACACAGCAGGCAATACGTATTTCGGGCATTATCGCAGTTCCCTGCGGCGCGTTCCTGCTTGTCACAGGCAGACATTGCATTTCACTGCTTTACGGTGCTGATAAATGGGACGAGCCTATGATTATGGCAGACGGAAGCAGTCTTGTACCGCTCGATGCGGCGCAGATTTCGCTTGCCGTGCTTGCCTTTGCGGTGTTCCTTATTTCTATCGTTTCAACCTGCAATTCGCTTCTTAATGCATACGGAAAGCCGCATTTGCCGTTTATCGCGGTGCTTGTCGGAATTGCCGTGCTCACCGTTTCGGAAATCGCTCTGCTGTATAGCCCTATGGGTATTCACGGTGCGCCGATGAGCTCGGTTATATGCTATCTTATAGTTATGCTTATGGATATCTCCTTCCTGCGTAAGCATTGCGGAGTAAAGCTAAAGCTTGCGGGAATGTTTGCAAGACCTCTGCTTTGCGGCGTTATTTCCGCCGCCGCCACCTACGGCGCGTATATCGGGGCAAAATCGTTGTGGTCTGTGCTTGTCGGCGGCAGTACCGATACCCGTGCCGCATCGCTTTGCATATTGCTCGTTTCGGGTATCGCGCTCGTCGTGTCCTACGTCGCCTCGGTGCTTGTTTTCCGTGCGATAAGGGAAGACGAAGTAAAGCTTTTGCCTATGGGCAACAAAATAGCAAAAATACTTATAAAGCTCGGCTGGTTAAAGCCAAGCGAGATTACAGAGGAAGAAAATGTCTAAGGAAAGCCTGCTTCAAAAGGATAATTACAGCTTCGATGACCTTGTCGAAATAATGTGTTTACTGCGCGCCCCCGACGGTTGCCCTTGGGATGCCGAGCAGACGCACCAAAGCATTCGCCGCGATCTTTTGGAGGAAACCTACGAATTGATCGAGGGAATAGATAACGATGATCCCGAAATTATGCGCGAGGAGCTTGGCGACGTATTGCTCCAGGTGGTGTTCCACGCAAATATCGCAAAGGGCAACGGCAATTTCGGCATCGAGGAGGTTTGCGACGATATATGCAAAAAGCTTATCGTCCGCCACCCCCACGTTTTCGGCGACGTTAAGGTTAGCGGAAGCGAAAACGTTCTTGCTAATTGGGACGCAATAAAAAAGGAAACCAAAAAGCAGCAGACCGATACCGAGGTACTGCGCTCTATAACGAAATCGCTCCCCGCGCTTATGCGTGCCGATAAATTGGGCAAAAAGGCGCGCAAGCTCGGATATGATTTTGCCAACGCGAACGACGCGATGATAAAGGTGTTCGAGGAAGCGAACGAGGTGCAGGAGGCGCTGCAGGGCGGCAATTTCGATGAAATCCAAGAGGAATTCGGCGATTTGCTGCTTTCGATAGTAAACGCCGCAAGGCTTGCGGGTGTCGATTCCGAGCAGGCGCTGTATAACGCAAACGAAAAGTTTTTAAAGCGTTTTCAACGCGTCGAGGAGCTTTGTATTGCTTCGGGAAAGACGGTTGCCGAGGCAACTATGGAGGAAAAAGAGGAATTTTGGCAGGCAGCCAAGAAAAAATAACAAAAAATAGTCACAAAATAACAGATTTTAGAGAAAAAATGCAAAAAACCCTTGCGAACAGGGAAAAATGATGATATAATAGCCTCATTAATATATATATTTGAAAGGAAACTGTATTTATGAACAAGTCCACTCTCGTAGAATTTGTTGCAGCAAACGCTAACCTTAAGAAGAAGGATGCCGAAGCTGCAGTTAACGCTGTATTCAAGGCAATCGAAACCGAGCTCGCTACCGGCGGCAAGGTTCAGATCGCAGGCTTCGGTTCTTTCAAGGTTAAGGAAAGAGCTGAAAGAGTAGGCCGCAACCCCAAGACCAAGGAAGCTATCACCATTCCCGCTTCCAAAGCTCCCGCATTCGTTGCCGGTAAGGATCTTAAGGACGCTGTCAATAAATAAGATTTACGGTTGATCAAGGCAGGGTTCACCCCCTGCCTTATTGGTCTTTAATGTTGCTATGAGATTAGATAAATACCTTAAAGTATCGCGCATAATAAAGCGCCGCACGGTTGCAAACGAGGCCTGCGGCGAAAACCTCGTTTACGTAAACGGCAAAGCGGTAAAGCCTTCTTACGACGTTAAAATAGGCGACGTTATAGAGGTCCACTACGGCAGCCGTGTTACCAAATTCCGCGTCGTTTCGATATTGGAAACCACCAAAAAAGCCGAAGCGAGCGAAATGTACGAGGTGTTGGAATAATTTCACCTCCTCCGTCATATTATCAAATATGCAATACGGAGGAATGGTTATGAATTCAAAAAAGCATACGCTCGTTCTCGAATCACGCTCGAAGTTGGATATTTCCGCGGTTGACGACGTTATCAGCTTCGATGAAGGCTTGGTATCGTTGGCTGTCGGCGAAAATATTCTTAATATAAGCGGCGAAGGGCTAACTATTAAAAACCTCTCGCTCGAAAACGGCGAGCTTACTGTTAACGGAAATATTACCGCAATGGTTTATTTCGACGATACTCCCCGCAAAAAACGCCGTCTTTTCGGCAAATCATAGTTGGAAAACAATCTGTTTTCGCAGTTTGCGCTTGCGCTTTGGTCGTTGGCTGTCGGTGCGTTTCTTTGCGCCGTGTACGATATATTTCGGCTGCTTCGCTTGCGCCGCAAGCAAAACGCGTTGGTTCTGTTCCTGTGCGATCTGCTTTTTTGCGCTATCGCCGCGGTATGCGCAATGCTGCTGTTTTTCAACCTTTCCTATGGAAAAATGCGCGCCTATTCCTTCGTGCTTATCGCCTTCGGCTTTATGGCGTGGCGTTTAACGGTAAGCCGTTTTGTAATGAGCTTGCTGAATAGGCTTTTAACCGTGGTCAGTAAAATATTAAATTCGATAAAAATGCGCGTTTTGGGCATAATCAAGCTCTGCTCGCGCCGTATATATACCGCCGTGTATTGCAAAAGGGCAATAGCATCGGCAAGGAAATTAAAACCAGAACGAAAGGAAAACGAAAATGACACAGAAAAAACCGTTGCGCGCTAATCTTATAATAAGAGCGGCGTTTATATGTATATTTATATTTCTTTTCGTTTCGGTCATCAATCTTCAGGTACAGATGAACGATCTCCGCGCCGAGCGCGATAAGCTTGTCGAGGCCGTGCTTGATAAGCAGGACCAGATCGACGAATTGGAGCTTCGCATTGCCGAGCCGGTCGATGAAGAATTTATCGAGCGTATCGCAAGAGAACGCGGATACCGTAAGCCGAACGAAATCATATTCAAAAATAATATTGCGGGATAAGGGGTTTTGTTTATGGCATATTCGGTCGGGGAATCGGTTAGCGGAATCGTTTCGGGCGTGACCGATTACGGCGCTTTCGTACGGTTGGACGACGGAAGCACGGGTATGATCCATATTTCAAAGCTTTCTTCGGATTTCGTTTCGGATATTCGAAGCGTGGTAAAAAAGGGCGACAGCATTACCGCAACCGTTATTTCGGCAGATAACGGCAAAATAGCACTTTCTTGTATTGCCGATAAACCAAAAAAACGCGAAAATAAAGGCGGAACCGATTTCGAATCGATGCTTTCTACCTTTAAATCGCAAAGCGACGAAAGGCTTGCCCGCCTTAATCGCGATAAAAAAAGAAGAAGATGAAAGGCAGAACGACGTTCTGCTTTTTCTTTTTCCAAAACGTCGAATTGTTGGTTTTTAACAAAATAATTCTGTTGCGATTAAAAATACTTGACAAAAACACGCAGACGTGGTAATATATAGACAGACAGGGAGACCTGTTATGCTATATATTGAATAGGAGATGGAGTTATGAAGATCAGAATCATCACCAAAAAGTTCACCCTTACCGATGACGTACGCGAATGGGTCGAAAAGAAGCTTGCCAAGCTCAACAAGTTCTTCCCCGAGGATACCGAGGCAACCGTCGCCTTGAGCAGTACGAAGATCGGCGAAAGAATCGAACTTACCATCTACCGTAACGGCTCGATCTTTCGCTCCGAGGTTGCAGATAAGGATTATAAATGCGCTCTCGATACGGCAATGGAAAATATCGAGCGCCAGATAAGAAAGAACCGCACCCGCTTGGAAAAGAAGATCCACGTAAAGAAAGAGGTATTCGCCGAATCCGAGCTTGCCGAAGCAGAGGATGCTATCGAAATCGCAAAGGTAAAGCGCTTCGAAATGCACGCGATGACGGTCGAGGAAGCAATTTTGCAGATGAACCTGCTTAACCACGGCTTCTATATGTTCCTCAATTCCGAAAGCGGCAGATACAACGTCGTCTATAAGCGCGACGATAATCAATACGGCGTTATTGAACCGATTGAATAATTATAATAATACGCGAGGAGTGTCAATCAGGCACTCCTCGTTTTTTGTTTTGGGATAACAAAAGCCCCCTTGCTTAAAGGGTGTTGTTCTTGCACTTGGGCAGTAGCCCAAACCCATTAACAACAGAAAAGAGAAGAATCGTATCATAACGAGTCTTCTCTTTCTTTTTGCCTGATAAGTGATATGCTGACTAAAGTCAGCGTGATATTTTCTTTTGAAAAAACCTCGCCCGTGGCGAGATATTTCCAAAAGAAAGTGATATGAAACCTATCGGTTTCGTGATATTCTATTCGCCATAAACGGTCCGCAGGACAATCTCACTATGCGTAGCATAATATCACTGCGAAGCAATATCACTCGCCGAAAGGCGAATAGAGTTGCGTGATACTCCGCTTGGAGTATCACGCTAAAGGGAGGCGTAGCTTTATATATTTATTCGTTCGGTGCGGTGCTTGCGTTGGGGTCGCCGTAGTATTTGTATTCGTCGGGGAAGTATGCGCCCTCCATATCCTCGGGGAGCAAAAGCTTTAAT
>JAFTTN010000017.1 GCA_017466805.1 Clostridia bacterium | reverse complement strand
ATAGTCGCTTGCCTTTTTGTCGGTTAAGACGCTTACCTTGGGATCGGGAAGCGTTGTTTTGGTACAGAAGGTTGAGGCGGCTTCACGCGCAATGCCCATATAGGAAATACAATAGGGGCGGTTAAATGTAAGCGCGAATTCAACGACGGTGTCGTTAATCTTGCAGACCTCGCGGATATCGTCGCCGAGCTTGCATTCCTCCTGAAGCACGAAAATGCCGTCCTCGATAGCATAGGGGAAATCGTTTACCGAAAGTCCGAGCTCGGAAAGCGAGCAAAGCATACCCTGTGAGGGCACGCCGCGCAGCTTACCGTTTTTGATAACCTTACCGCCGGGGAGCTTTGCGCCGTCGAGGCAGACGGGAACTACGTCGCCCGCTTTGATATTCTGCGCACCGGTAACGATTTGAAGCTTTTCTGCGGCTCCGACATCTACCTGACAAATAATGAGGTGGTCGGAATCGGGGTGGGGTTCGGTTGACATAATTTTACCAACCACTACCCTTTCAATATCGCTGCCGAGGACCTTATATCCTTCTACCTTTGTGCCGGTCATAGTCATAGCATCGCAGAAGGTTTTTATATCCTCGGGTATGTTTACATAATCTTTAAGCCAATTGAGTGATACTTCCATTTTTTATCTTCCCTCCGTTAATCAAAATTGCTTAAGGAAGCGGGTATCGTTTTCGTAGAGCAGACGGAGATCGTCGATACCTGCCATTACCATTGCAACGCGCTCAACACCCATACCGAACGCAAAGCCGGTATACACGTCGGGGTCTATACCGCCTGCGCGGAGAACGTTGGGGTGAACCATACCCGAGCCGAGTATTTCCATCCAGCCCTCGCCCTTACAAAGACGGCAGCCTTTACCGCCGCAAACGAAGCAGGATACGTCAACCTCTGCCGAAGGCTCGGTAAACGGGAAATTGTGGGGACGGAAGCGGGTTTTGGTTTCGGGGCCGAACATGGTTTTCGCAAACTGCGAAAGTATACCCTTTAAATCGCCCATGGTGATGCCCTTATCGATAACAAGGCCTTCTAACTGATGGAACACAGGGGAATGCGAAGCATCGGCAACGTCGCTTCTGTATACTCTGCCGGGAGAGATTATACGTATTGGAGGGGTTGCGCCGCGCATTGCACGGATCTGCACGGGAGAGGTTTGGGTACGCAGAAGCGTGGATTCGGTGATATAAAAGGTATCCTGAAAATCACGCGAGGGGTGGTCTGCCGGCGCGTTGAGCGCATCGAAGTTATTGATAACCGTTTCCACCTCGGGACCTTCGGCAACCGAGAAGCCCATATCGATAAAAATTTCGGTCATACGCTTCATAGCGGCGGTTATGGGGTGGATATGGCCTGCGTTTGCCGAAACGGCGTTATACGTAACGTCGAGCTTTTCTTCGGCAAGGCTTTTTGCAAGCGCAAGCTTTTTTAGCTCTGCGCCGCGGACTTCGAGCGCCTGCTCTATGCAGTTTCTAACCTCGTTTGCGATTGCGCCGATAACCGGACGTTCCTCGGGCGTGAGCGAGCCCATACCGCGAAGGATAGCGGTAAGCGCACCCTTTTTGCCGAGGTATTTAATTCTTATTTCCTCCAGCGAGGTTTCCGCGGCGGCAATTTCGGCAACCGCGGTCGTTTTGATTGATTCAAGCTGTGCTTTCATTTATATATGCCTTTCGTTTCTTATTCGAGATAATCCTTGAGTTTCTTCGATCTGCTCGGGTGGCGGAGCTTACGCAACGCCTTTGCTTCGATCTGACGTATACGCTCACGCGTGATATCGAACACCTTACCGACCTCTTCGAGAGTACGGGGCCTGCCGTCTTCCAAGCCGAAGCGAAGCTTTAACACAGCCTCTTCACGCGGGGTAAGGGTATGGAGCACCTCCAAAAGATGCTCGCGCAGCATTTGATAGGAAGCGGCGTCTGCGGGAGCGGGGGTATTATCGTCGGCAATGAAATCGCCGAGGTGGGAATCCTCTTCCTCGCCTATCGGCATTTCGAGCGATACCGGCTCTTGCGCTATCTTTAAGATATCGCGCACCTTATCGACCGGCATATCCATTTCCTTTGCGATCTCTTCATCGAGGGGATCTCTTCCCTTTTCCTGAAGGAGCTGGCGCGAAACGCGGAGGACCTTATTGATGGTTTCTACCATATGGACGGGAATTCTTATAGTTCTTGCCTGGTCGGCGATAGCGCGGGTTATAGCCTGACGGATCCACCAGGTTGCATAGGTAGAGAACTTAAAGCCTTTGCCGTAATCGAACTTTTCGGCAGCCTTCATAAGACCCAAATTACCCTCTTGGATAAGGTCGAGGAAGAACATACCGCGGTTTACATAACGTTTTGCAATACTAACGACAAGACGAAGGTTTGCTTCGACGAGCTGCTGCTTTGCCGCGAGGTCGCCGTGAGCCATACGGTTGGCAAGCTCCAATTCCTTTTCGGCGGAAAGCAACGGCACCTTACCGATTTCTTTAAGATACATTCTTACCGGGTCGTCGATAGAAACGCCTTCCTGTGTTAAAAGGGTATCTACGTCCTCGGGGGTTTCCTCGAAATCCTCGTTTTCGATATCCTCCTCGGAAATATCGAACACAACGTTCGTGTGCTCGGTTGCGATTTCGATACCGTTACGCTCGAGCGCTTCGCAAATCTTTTCTATTTTGGTAATAGAAAGGTCGGTATCGGCGACGGTATCCAAAAGGTCTGCGACCTTGATACTGCCCTTGTTTTTTACTTCCTCGAATTTTTCGGGAGAAAAAGCAGCCAAATCTTTATCCATTATTGTCCTCCTGTGTGTTAGACTTTTTATTTTTCTTTTTATTTAAGTATTCGGTGAGCGCGCTTGCGGGGTCTTGTTCGATTTTTTTATCGTATTCGTTTCGCTCACGAAGCTCTTTTAAAGCTTTTATATGGGAATTAAGCGCGGTAAGCGTTATATCCCCGAGCTGTGTTCTTGAAGCGCGGCAATTTTCGAGCGCACCTATTTCGCGCGCGGTGAGCACACCGTCCTTCGAAAGCACAACCTCTCTGCCCGCGGCAAAATCATCACGGAACAAATTGAATATTTTTTTATTTAACGAAGTGGCAAAATCGTC
This sequence comes from Clostridia bacterium, assembly GCA_017466805.1. GTDB lineage: Bacteria > Bacillota > Clostridia > Oscillospirales > CAG-382 > Coliplasma. Next base: position 27,421 of record JAFTTN010000017.1, on the reverse strand, counting down.
CTCGGTAAGCTGTTTTACCGCTTCGGGCCCGAAATCGCTTCGGATTAAGAGCAAGCCGAGAATAGCTTCCTCGTGAGCGGCTTCCGACGAAAAGCGCAGCTTATCGGTATTGGCGCTTCCGCCGAACCCGCTTTGCTCGCGCAGGGCGTTATTTACTATTGCCTTTTTCGCCTTGGCGTCCTGCTTTTTTGCCTTACGCTCGACCTCCGAACGAACAGATTCGGCGGTTAGCGAAAGCTTTTCGGCGGCGCGGGTTGCATACACCTCACGCACGGGGGGCGTTGCGAGGGTTGCGATAAAATCGGTAACCTCGTTAACTGCGCGTATCTTTTCCTCGGCAACGGTTATATCGTAGCGCGAGATAATTTCGTTTATGCGGTAATCGACCTGCCCCGAAGAGCCTGTTAGCTTTGCGCGGAAGGAGGCGGCACCGAATTTTTTGATATATTCATCGGGGTCCTTCGCTTCGCTTCCGAGGTTGATTATTTTAGTATCGACGCCGACCTGATTGAGCAGATCGATGCCCTTAAGCGTTGCCTTTCTGCCTGCTTTATCGATATCATAGGCAAGATAAACGACGCGGCAGTAGCGCGCGATAATCCTTGCGTGCTCCGGAGTTATAGCGGTTCCGAGCGTTGCTATTGCGTTATCGAAGCCTGCCTGATGCATTGCTATCGCATCGGGCGCGCCTTCGCAAAGAATAAGACTTCCAGCTTCGCTGTTTTTCGCGAAATTCAGCGCAAAAAGAACACGGCTTTTTTTGAACACGGGTGTATCCGAGGTGTTGACGTATTTTCTTTCGTCGTTTTCGTTTAAACGCCTGCCGCTGAACGCAACGACTTCGCCGTTGACGTCGAAAACGGGAAACATTAAACGGTTACGGAACATATCGTATAGCTTTTCGTTCTTTTTGCTGACACCGCCGAGAAAGCCGGTTTGAATTTCGAAGGGAGTGAAGCCCTTTGCCATAAGATGCTCGCACAAGGGAGCTTTACCAAACGGTGCATCCGGCGCAAATCCGATGCCGAAGCGCTTGACGGTGGTTGTATCGAAGCCGCGCTTTTCGAGATATGCGCGCGCGTTTTCGCCCGAGGGAGAAAGCAGAGCTTTATAGAAAAACCTTGCCGCTTCTTTATTTAATTCGAGCATTCTGTCGCGCTTGACTGTGGGAGAAACGGGCTTACGGTTTTCGTAGGTTTCTTCGATTTTTATACCCGCGCGCTTTGCAAGATATTCGACAGCCTCGCGGTAATCGAGATTTTCGCTTTGCATTACGAAGGTGACGACGTCGCCCCCCGCACCGCAGCCGAAGCAATAATAGCTTGAAGTGGCGGGGAACACCGTAAAGGAGGGGGTGCGTTCGCTGTGGAACGGGCAATTACCAACGAGGTTACTTCCCGCTCTTTTAAGCGCGACAACCCTGCCGATGACCTCTTCGATATTATTACGAAGCTTTAATTCTTCCAAAAATTCTCGTGTAAACGCCATATTCGTCCTCCTTTCACAAGGTTTACATAATTATGTTTTCGATTTATTTATACTGCCAAATTTTCGGCACGAACAGCTCGTTGAAGCAGCCCAGCGCATAGCGGTCTGTCATACCCGCGATAAAATCGGCAACTGCGACGGAAATACCGTCGCGCTCGGCGTATTTTATATATTCGGGAGGAATGCTTTCGGGGTGGGCGGAAAAATGCTCGTACAAAAACGTTATCATACTTACCACCCTGCCGTCCTCGCCTTTTGCCTTTTCGTTACGGTAGACGCGTTCGAACATAAATTCACGCAGCTTGTCCATTGCCTTTGCATAAGGTGCAAGCATACCGATGCCGTTTTCAACACCGTTTTCGATTGTTGCGGCGACGAGCGACGTAATACGCTGTCCGTGAGTATTGCCGAGAATTTCGGAAATTTCCTTTGGAATATCGGAATTGCTGATAATTCCCGCGCGGGCGGCATCGTCGATATCGTGATTTATATAGGCGATACGGTCGGCGATTTTTATAATTTGCCCTTCGAGAGTGGAAGCGGGCTCGTCGCCGGTATGACACAGTATCGCATCGCGCACCTCGAAGGTAAGATTTAAGCCTTCGCCTTCATTTTCGAGATAATCGACAACGCGCAGGCTTTGCTCGTTATGGCGGAAGCCTTCGGGAAGAAGGTAATTGAGCGCACGCTCGCCGGAATGGCCGAAGGGGGTATGACCGAGATCGTGTCCGAGCGAAGCGGCTTCGGTTAAATCCTCGTTAAGACGCAGACTTCGTGCAATGGTGCGCGCTATTTGCGCAACCTCTAAGGTATGGGTTAGCCGTGTACGGTAATGGTCGCCCTCGGGAGAAAGGAAAACCTGCATTTTATGCATAAGGCGGCGAAAGCTTTTGCAATGGATAATACGGTCGCGGTCGCGCTGAAATTCGGTGCGCAGAGGGCAATCGGTTATCGGGTAAAGTCTGCCGCGGGTATCCTTTACGTGAAAGGCTTTTTCACAAAGAAAGGCATCTTCGAAAGCGAAAGTAGTGTCCTTTATCATAAAAAACTCCCAATAGAAAAATTCCATACAACAATATATACGGAGCTATTTTACTTTTTACTTTTTTTATTTTCGATTTTTTTCAAAAAAGATAAAAATTCACGCTTTCTTTTTATTTTAGTTACTTGTCTTTTTTATTATAAGGTGGTATAATGTAATGAATTTATATAAATTGGAGTTACGATGTTCGGATACATACGCCCTGTTAAAAGCGAGCTTTACGTTAAGGACAGCGAATTTTATTCGGCAACCTATTGCGGTCTTTGTCGATACGGCGGAAAGCATATTTCGCATCTTACACGGTGGCTTTTAAACTACGATTTCGTTTTACTTGCGCTTTTGCGCGCATCGCTTAACGGCGACACGGTTTGTATTCAAAAAAAGCGTTGTCCATACAAGCTGCGCAAAAAAAGCTGTGTTTGCGCAGACGGAGTTTACGGCTTCGTTTGCTCGGCGTTCGGTCTGCTTACCTACGGCAAGCTGCTTGACGACATTAAGGACGAGCGCGGGTTAAAACGCTTTTTAAAACGATTGGCAAAGCCGATATTTTCGCACATTGCGAAAAAAAGCGACGGCTACGAGGGCTTACGCGATATAATTTTAGGCGGTCTTTCGGCAACCGACGATGCCGAGGCGCAAAGCTGTGCTTCGATCGACCGCGCGGCAGACGGTTTCGCAACGATGATGAAGCAGATTGCCGCATATCGATTGCCCGACGGCAAGCGCGAAATCGGCGAAGCCTGCGGATACCACATCGGTAGGTTTATATATATTGCAGACGCCTTCGACGACCTCGAAGCAGACGAAAAGAGCGGAAATTACAACCCGTTTTTGAAAAAATACGGCAGTGCGGAGCAGGCGCGATCACACGAAAGCGAGATAAAGGAAACGCTTTACGACAGCCTGAACGCATTTTCGAACCATTACGCGTTGGCGGTACACACTCCGTTAAACAGCTTTGACAGATTGATTTTTAACATAGTCGAGCTTGGCGGTCGCGACGCGGTAAAGAGGATTACGGCGCGCAAGGAGCGCAATTTGAAAGGAAAAACAGAATGAGCAACCCCTATGAAATACTCGGAGTTTCGGAAAACGCGTCCGACGAGGAGATTAAAAAGGCTTACCGCAAATTAGCGAAGCAGTATCACCCCGACAACTATACCGACAACCCTTTGAAAGAGCTTGCCGACGAAAAAATGAAGCAGATTAACGACGCTTACGACACTATTCAGAAGATGCGCGCAAGCGGCGGAAGCGGCAGACAGCAGGGCGGATTTTACGGCGGAAGCACCGACCAAGGCGCGCAGGGTGGGCAGGAAAACGCCTTTACCCGCATACGCAGGCTTATTAGTGCAGGCAGAATCAACGAAGCCGAAACGTTGCTTGGCGGAATGGGCGCGGGCGAAAGAACTGCCGAATGGCACTTTTTAATGAGCCTTGTGCTGTATCGCAAGGGATGGCTTCAGGACGCAAGAAGTGAAATTAACCTCGCTTGCCAAATGGACCCTTACAACCGCGAATACCGTTCGTTCCAGCAAAGAATGGACAGCGGCGCTTATTCCAGCCCTTATTCGAATATGAACACCAACCATTCGGAATGCACCGGCTGTGACGTTTGCCAGGGCTTGCTGTGTCTTGACTGCTGCTGTGAATGTATGGGCGGCGATTGCATAAGATGCTGTTGATATGAGCAGAGCGAAAAAGGTTGCGTTTGCGGGAATTATGACCGCATTATGCGTTATATTTTTGTTTATCGGTTCGCTGTTTCAAACGCTTGATTTAAGTGCGGCGGCGTTTGCGGGGGTTATTATTACCTTTACGCTTACCGAGCTCGGCAAGGGCTGGTCGTTTGGAGTTTACGCGGCGGCAAGCATACTTGCGATTATATTACTTCCCTACAAAACGCCCGCGGCTGTATTTGCACTATTTTGCGGCTTTTACCCAATTTTGAAGGTATATTTGAACAAAATTAAGCCGATTTGGTTATCGTATGCCGCGAGGCTTTTATGCTTTAACGTTTGTTTGGCGGCTTTGATGCTTTTATCGAAAAGCTTTTTTACGGTTGACGACGAGCTTTTGGAGCTCGGATTATTCATTTACCCGTTTGCAAGCATAGTGTTTTTGGTATACGATTTTGCGCTGGAAAGGCTAAGCGTTTATTATTTAAAGGTAATTAAACCAAAGCTTTCGGGTATACGGTAGTTGACAAATCGGTTGCCGCGTGATATAATTATATGATATTTTTTCGGAGGTCAGTGATGATTAAGAGTATGACGGGCTACGGTCGTCACCGCGAGGTGATAGACGGCCGCGATATACTGTGCGAGGTTAAATCGGTTAACAGCCGTTACCTTGACACAAACATAAAGCTCGGGCGGGCATATAACGCGCTCGAGGAAAAGGTTAAACAATACGCATCGACTCGCGTTTCCCGCGGGAAGATGGATATTTATATTTCTATCGACAACATAGCAGGCGACGACAACGGTCTTTCGGTAAACGAAAAGTTTTTGGAAAGCTACGTTTCTTTGCTTCGTGATATTAAGGAGCGCTATTCGTTGGGCGGCGACGTTACGATACAGACTGTTGCCGGCAGGAACGAGGTTTTTGTTACCACGCGCCCCGACGAAGACACCGAAGCGGCCGGGAAAGCTTTGCTTGTGGTTATGGAAAAGGCGTTTGACGGATTCACCGCAATGCGCGAGGCGGAGGGAGCAAAGCTTGAAGCAGACCTTCTTTCGCACCTTGAGGTTCTTGAAGGAATACGTGCAAGCATTGCAGAGCGCGCACCGCTTTCGGTAAAGGAAAGCAACGAAAAAATGAAGGCGCGCATTAAGGAGCTTTTGGAGGGCGCAAGCTACGACGAGCAAAGGCTGCTTACCGAATGTGCCGTATTTGCAGACAAGGCGGATATTAGCGAGGAGCTTGCAAGGCTCGATTCGCACTTTGCGCAGTTCAGAAGAATTTTGAAGGAAAGCGTACCCGTAGGCAGAAAGCTCGACTTTTTGGTGCAGGAAATGAACCGCGAGGTCAACACTATCGGCTCGAAGTGCAACGACGGCGAAATTGCAAGACAGGTTATTGAAGCAAAGAGCTACGTCGAAAAAATACGCGAGCAGATTCAGAATATCGAATAGGAGCGTTTTACTATGAAGCTTATTGACGCGGGATTCGGTAACTATATTAATTGCGACAGAGTAATTTCGGTCGTATCGCCCGAATCGCTCCCTGTGAGGAGATTGGTTCAGGACGCGAAGAACGCCGGCAGGCTTATTGACGTAAGCTGCGGCAAAAAGACGAAATCGGTGCTTATTACCGATTCCGACCACGTTATCTGCTCGGCAGAAGAGCCCGAAGCGATAATTAAAGCTATTGAAGAAAAATAATCAAGACATAAAGAGGTAATTTTTATTATGATGCTCTATCCTACAGTTCAGGACCTTACCAACGAAAAGGTTAACCGTTATATGCTCGTTATCGCGACTGCAAAGTGCGCACGCCATCTTATCGACAAGGCTAACGACGAGCACGAATTGGAAGAAAGCCGCAAGAGCGAAAACGACCGCTACGGCAACAGCAAGGAGGCTAAGACCGATTACGAAATCCTTCTTAGCGAAAAGCCGGTTTCGGTTGCTGTACAAAAGCTTTACGACGGCGATTATTCGATAGTAGAAGAATAAAACAGAAATGAACAAAGCGTACGCCTTCGTACACATTATCGATATTGCATACGGCGCCGACAAAAGCTACAGCTATTCCGTTCCGTTAGATCTGCACGAAAGCATTCATATCGGCTCGGTAGTGGTAGTGCCGTTCGGCATTGCGAACAAAAAAGTCAGCGCGGTGGTAACCGGCTTTTCGGAAAGCTGTGAATATCCGCGTGTGAAGCCTATTATCAGCATTATGCAATATCCGTTTGAGGTTCCGAGCGATCTTATCAAAACCTGTGCGTTTATGAAGGAGCGCTTTTTCTGCACATTCGGAAGCGCGTTCCGTGCGGTAATTCCACCGGGGGTAAATCTCGGCACCGAGATTTACTACACGGTTGTAGAGGGCCGCGACAACCAAAAGCTTAACGACCCCGCGCAGATATTACTGCGCGAAATTTCGCTTAAAGGCGCGGCAAACGAACGCGATATCGTTTCGGAATACGGCGAGGACAGCAGAAAGCTGTTGGCATCGCTTGTAAGAATCGGTGCATTGAACCGAGAAAGCCGCGTGCCCGAAAGGCTTAACGAAAAGAATCTGTTCACCTACAGTTTATCGGTATCTCCCGAGAGGGCAAGCGAGCTTGCCGAGGACGGAGAGGGGTTGACCGAAAAGCAGCGCGGCTTGATTTCGCTTTTGCTTCACTACCCCGCCGCAACGATGCGTGAAATAGAGGATATCGGCGGATATTCGGCGGCGATTGTCAACGCGCTGATCAAAAAGGGCTTGGTCGAGCGGAGAGAAACGGCGGTATGCCGTGAGGCGTACAGCTTTTCGAACGTTGCCAAGGAAGGCGAATACTGCCTTAACGACGAGCAGAAAGAGGCGTTGCGCGGAATAACCGAGCTTATCGACAGCAACGAAGCAAGGGCGGCGTTACTGTTCGGCGTTACCGGAAGCGGAAAAACGAGAGTAATTATCGAATCCGCAAAGGCGGTTATAAAGCGCGGCAGGCAGGTTATTATACTTATTCCCGAAATCGGCTTGGCCTCGCAGGCGGTTAAGGCATACGCCGCGGCATTCGGCGAACGGCTTGCGATTATACACTCGATGCTTTCGGTCGGCGAGCGCACCGACACCTACAGAAAAATACTTGCCGGCGACATAGACGTCGTTATCGGCACGAGAAGCGCTTTGTTCTCGCCTTTTGCAAGGCTTGGTATGATTGCCATAGACGAGGAGCAGGCGCACACCTACAAAAGCGAAATGCAACCCAAATACAACGCGATAGACGTTGCACGCTTCCGTTGCTTTGAGGCGAAGGCTTTGATGCTGCTGGCATCGGCAACGCCCTCTATCGAAAGCTATTACAAGGCGAAAAAGGGTTATTATTCTTTATTTACGCTCAAAAACCGCTTTGGCGGTGCAGAGCTGCCCGAGGTTATTATCGAGGATATGCGCGACGACGATTCGAGCTTTACCGACAGGCTTATAGGAAAGCGTTTATCACACGAGCTGAAAAACGCGAAGGAAGCAGGAAAGCAAGCGCTTTTATTCGTTAACCGAAGAGGCTATAATTCACATATTTCCTGCAGGCAGTGCGGTTACGTTTACACCTGTCCGCATTGCTCGGTATCGCTTACCCACCACACATACGAGGGCAGCACCAAGGGCGTGCGGAAAATGTTTTGCCATTATTGCGGATACGTTGCACCGATACCCCATCAATGCGAGCTTTGCGGAGGGGACAAAATAGGCTATTCGGGATTCGGCACGCAAAAGCTTCAGGACGAGCTTGAAAACGATTATCCGGATTTTAAGGTTACGCGTATGGATTCCGACACGACGGGCGGAAAATTTTCGCACGATAAGCTAATCGACGAATTCGCAAACGGCGAAACCGACGTCCTTATCGGCACGCAGATGATTTCGAAGGGGCTTGACTTCCCCAACGTCGTTCTTGCGGGTGCGGTAAGTGTTGACAGCTCGCTTTATATGGACGATTTCCGCGCGGGAGAGCGCACCTTTTCGCTGGTTGCACAGCTTGTTGGGCGTGCAGGGCGTGCCGGAAAGGGCGGCCGTGCGATATTGCAGACCTACAACCCCGAAAACGAAACCCTTAGGCTTGCGGCAACGCAGGATTACGAAAGCTTTTACGAAAGCGAAATAGAGCTTCGAAAAGCGGTGGTATTCCCTCCCTTCTGTGCCATTTCGGTATTCGGCTTCAGCTCGGCATCGGAATCGGATTTGGAAAGCTTTGCAAACCGTTTTTCTGCAATGCTTGTCGAAAAGCACCGCAAGGAATACGAAGATATTAAAATAATTAAATTCGGTCCGTTTAAAAGCGGCATTTACAAAATAATGGGTAAATACCGCCAGAGAATGATTATTAAATACAAGGACAGCGCAAGGGCGCGCGAGTTTTTATCCGCCGCGCTTAGCGAGGGGCTTTCATATGCTCCCAGAACGGTAAAGCTCGACCTTGACGTTAATCCCCCGATAATATAGGAGTATTTTATGGCTATACTTAACATTTTAAAAGAGGGCGACGAAACCCTACGCAAGAAATGCAGACCTGTTGAAGAAATCACCCCGAGAATTTTACAGCTGCTTGACGATATGCACGAAACGCTCGAGGTGGCGCAGGGCGTTGGTCTTGCCGCACCCCAGGTAGGCGTTTTGAGAAGAATAGTTATTGTTGAAATCGGCGACAAAAAATACGAAATGATAAACCCCGAAATTATTGCCACCAAGGGCAAGCAGGAGGAAATAGAAGCCTGCTTATCGGTACCCGAAAAATACGGGCTCGTTAAGCGTCCCGCTTGGGTAAAGGTCCGCGCGACCGACAGAAACGGCAATATTTTCGAAGCCGAGGGCGAAGGACTTATGGCAAGATGCTTCTGCCACGAGCTCGACCATTTGGACGGCACGCTTTATATCGACAAAGCGATTGAAATGTACGACCCCGACGATATTGAGGACGCAGAATGAAGATAGTATTTATGGGCACGCCAGATTTTGCGGTATATTCGCTTCAGGCGTTGCAGGAATCGGGTGTGGAAATCGCGCTTGTGGTTACCCAGCCCGACAGACCGAAGGGACGCGGATACACGCTTACCCCGTCACCCGTTAAGAAATATGCAACCGAGCTTGGTATAGAGGTTATTTCCCCCGCAAGCTTAAAGGATGAAGACGTACTTCAAAAGCTCGAAGGCATAAACGCGGATATGTTTATAGTTACCGCGTACGGCAGGATTCTTTCGAAGCGCATACTCGATATGCCGAAGATCGCCTGCTTCAACGTACATGCATCGATTCTTCCCTATTGGAGAGGAGCGGCACCGATAAACCGCGCTATTATGAACGGCGACAGGGTTGGCGGTATTACCGTTCAGTATATGGCAGAGGGCGTTGACACCGGCGACGTTGTTTTGACAAAGGAAATTGAAATAAAGGACGAATGGTGTGCCGGAGATTATCACGACGCGCTTGCGGTTGCAAGCAAGGATGCGGTAAAGCAATTATTGGCATACGCCGAAGGCGGAAGCATTCCGCGCACTCCGCAGGACCACGAAAAAGCGACGCACGCGGCGAAGATAGGTAACGAGGATGCATATCTTACCTTTGACGAGCCCGCAAGCTGCGTTCGCAACAGAATAAGAGGTCTTTCCCCCGCCCCCGCAGCATTTTTCTTTATTAACGGCAGAAGAATTAAGGCAAGGAAAGCGATACTCGGAAGCGGAAGCGGCGAAATCGGCAGAGTGATTTCGACCGACAAGGGCGGTATTGAAATAGCCTGCGCCGAGGGCAGCGTGATTATTACCGAGCTTTGCCCCGAGGGCAAGGGTGTATGCGACGCGAACAGCTTTTTGCGCGGAAACAAAATTGAAATCGGTTTGAAGGTAAATGAACGATAAAGCAAGGCTTGCGGCATTCAAAGCCTTTTCACGCATTGCGAAGGGGGCTTACTCGAATTTAATATCCGACTTCGGCGAGCTTAAAAGCATTGACCGCGCGTTTGCCGAAAGCATTGCTTTGGGCACGCTCGAGCGCAAGGTAACGCTTGAATGGGTATTGGCGAAATACGTTAAAAGCGGCACGAAGAAGGATATTTTATATCTTTTGATGACCGGTGTATACCAAATTTTATATATGGACAGAGTGCCGGACAGCGCCGCCTGCGACGAAACGGTTACGCTTGCGAAATCGATTTTCGGGCAGAAGAGCGCGGGGTTTGTTAACGCCGTTCTGCGCGAGATATGCAGAAGCCGCGACAAGCTTTTATCGGATATAGAAAGCTCCGAAGGATATATAAAGTATTCGGCAAACGAAGAGCTTTACCGATTGCTTGAATCGCAATACGGAAGCGATATCGAGAACATATTCGGCGCATTTTTCGGAAAAAGCAACACGGTTTTACGGGTTAATACGCTAAAATCGGACGCGGTTTCGGTTGCAAACGCAATCGGCGGAGAGGTTATTTCCGACACGACGGTAATATGCGGCGAGCCGCAGAAGGCGTTGGCATTGATTGCAAGCGGAGAATTTTATATACAAGGGCTCGCATCGCAAAGAGCGGTTGCGCTATTGGGTGCGGAAAGAGGTCAAACGGTTATTGACGTTTGTGCCTGCCCCGGCGGGAAAAGTCTTGGTGCCGCTATCGATATGTGCAACGAGGGCAAGGTTTTATCCTTCGACCTGCACGCAAACAAGCTTCCGCTTATCGAAAAGAGTGCCAAAACGCTTGGTATAGATATTATCAAAACCGAAAAGCAGGACGCAAGAGTGGCGAAGGAGGAGCTGTTTGGAGCAGCCGACAGAGTTATTTGCGACGTACCCTGCAGCGGCAGCGGAGTTATGGGCAGCAAGCCCGAGATAAAATACAAATCGCCAAGTGATTTTTGCGGACTGTATACGACGCAAAGAGCGATTATACGCACGGCAGCGAAATATTTAAAGGCGGGCGGTGTGATGGTTTACTCCACCTGCTCGATAAACAAGCTTGAAAATGAAGAAATAATAAAGGACTTTCTTTCGGAAAACGGCGGTTACCGGCTTATATGCGAAGAGACCTGCCTGCCCTACGGCAAGGAAAAGGAAGGCTTTTATATGGCAAAGATAAAACGGGAGTTTTGAAATGAAGGCAGATTTGCTTTCGATGTTCCCCGAAGAGCTTAGCGAGCTTTGTATTGAGCTCGGCCAGCCTAAATACCGGGGAATGCAGATTTTTGAAGGCTTATACAAGGGTGCGAGAGATATAAACGATTTCACCGCGTTGCCGAAGGCTTTCCGCGAAAGGCTCGAGGAAAATGCGTTTATTCCCTGCGCAAGAATCAAAAGAAAGCTTGTTTCGGCGATTGACGGAACGGTTAAATATCTTTACGAGCTTCACGACGGCGAAACGGTTGAAAGTGTTTTTATGCGCTATCACCACGGCAACACGATGTGTATTTCGACACAGGTGGGCTGCAGAATGGGCTGTGCTTTCTGTGCCAGCACGAAGGCAGGGCTTGTACGCTCGCTTTACCCATCGGAAATGCTTTTGCAGATTTTGGAATGCGAGCGCGATTTGGGCGAGCGGGTTTCGAATATTGTTTTGATGGGCATGGGCGAGCCGCTTGACAATTATGACAACGTAATGAAGTTTTTACGGCTTGTAAACCACGAGCGCGGGCTTAATATAGGATTGCGCCACATATCGCTTTCTACCTGCGGACTTGTTGACAAGATCGACAAGCTTGCCGACGAGGGATTACCCGTGACGCTTTCGATATCGTTGCACGCGCCCAACGACGAAATACGCAGGCAGACTATGCCGATAGCGAACAAATGGAGTATAGAGCAGCTTTTGGGTGCCTGCAGGCGTTATACCGACAAGACGGGAAGGCGGATTTCGTTTGAATACGCACTTATTTCGGGCGTGAACGATTCGAAGGAGCAGGCACACGAGCTTGGCAGACTGCTTTCGGGTATGCTGTGCCACGTTAACCTTATCCCCGTTAACCCGATAAAAGAAAAAAACTTTAAAAGAAGCGAAAAAAATGCCATAAAGGTATTTACAGAAACGGTTGAAACATATAAAATAAACGTAACGGTACGTCGAAGGCTCGGCGCGGATATTAACGCATCCTGCGGACAGCTTAGGCAAGCCGACAGCGAAAATTAGCAGAGGAGGAACGGCATTGAAATACAGTGGAAAAACCGACGTAGGTATTAAAAGAACGAACAACCAGGACAGCTATGCCGTTTTTTCGAAGAGCAATTATTTTTGTGCGGTTGTCTGCGACGGTATGGGCGGCGCAAAGGGCGGAAACGTGGCAAGCGGTCTTGCGGTTAAAACCTTCGCTTCATCGATAAAAGCCGCATTCACCGCAAGAAACGCCGACGATTTCAGCGAAAGCGAAATTAAGATTTTATTGCGAAATTCGCTTGATGCCGCGAACGAGGCGGTTTACAGAAAGTCGCTTACCGACAGCGAGCTTGAAGGAATGGGCACAACCTTGGTTGCCGCTTTGGTATGCCTTTGCGGTACTTTTGCGGTAAACGTAGGCGACAGCAGACTTTACAGACAGCTTGATGGCTGCATACAGCAGGTTTCGAAGGACCATTCATTCGTTCAATATCTTATCGACAAGGGCGAAATCACCCCCGAGGAAGCTATTAACCACCCGAATAAGAATATTATTTTGCGCGCTTTGGGTGTTAACGAGCATATCGACGGCGATTATTTCAGAATAGACAGCTACGAACGGATTTTGCTTTGCACAGACGGACTTACCAACCACGTATCAGACAACCGTCTGGGCGAAATAATATCCGGCTCTTATATGACGAAAAAGCCATCCTACAAGGCGAGAGTCGAAAGGCTTATCGACGAAGCGAACGTAGGCGGAGGACTTGACAACATTACTGCGGTTTTATTCGGCGGCGAATAAAACCGCGGACATATACGAAAACATAGGGCGTTTGAAAGGAAAAACGACTAATGAACAAATACGAAGGATTTGTAGGCAAGGTTCTTGACGGCAGATACAAAATATTAGAGCTTGTCGGCATGGGCGGTATGGCTTGCGTGCTTAAAGCGCAGGACCTTGTTATGAACCGCATTGTCGCAATAAAGATCCTTAACGACGAATACAACGGAAACGAGCAGGCAGAGGCAAGGTTTATTGACGAGTCGAAGGCCGTTGCAATGCTCTCCAACAAGAATATAGTAAGCGTTTACGACGTTGCGATATACCCCGATATTAAATATATCGTTATGGAATATCTTGACGGAATCACACTGCGCGAATATCTTGACAACAAGGGTGCTATTTCCTGGAAGGAAGCCTGCATTTATATTTTGCAGATTCTGCGCGCGCTCGAGCACGCACACAGCAAGGGGATTATACACCGCGACATAAAGCCTCAAAACGTTATTTTGATGAAGAACGGCGATATTAAGGTTACCGACTTCGGCATTGCAAAGCTTCCGAATTCGGTTTCCGAGCGTATCGACGAAAAGGCTGTCGGCACGGTATATTACATCTCGCCCGAGCAGGCTTGCGGCAAGGAAACCGATTATTACTCCGACATTTATTCGGTCGGCATTATGTTTTACGAGGCGGTAACCGGCACACTTCCCTTCACCGCCGAAACGCCGATGGAAATTGCGATGATGCAGGTCAACGACGACCCCGTGCACCCGCGTGATATAGTGCTTGATATTCCCGTGGGAGTATCGCAGATTATTCTTAAGGCTATGGAAAAATCGCCGTCGGAGCGTTTCCAATCGGCGCACACTATGGTAAAGGCGATTGAATGGGTATTGAGATACCCCGACGTTATTTTTGCGATGAATCCCGCAGCCGCCGAGGAAACCGCCGGCAAGAGCAGCGTGGTATCTATCGATATGATAGCAACCTCTGAAATCGAGCCGTATGACGAAGAGGAAATCGCAGACACGCTCGGAAAGAAAAAAACGCCTGTTAAAAAAGCTCAAAGCGGCGACGGAAAGGGCGCGAAGGCAAACGGAAAGAAGAAGAAAAAGCGCAAAACCAGCCGTTCGATGTTCCCGATTATTGCGGGCGTAGCTATCGCATTCTTCGTGGTTGCTTTGATGCTCGGCATTTTTATACTGCGCGACGTATTCACCTCCTTCACCGCAGAGGGCGACGATATAGAAGCCGAATACCCCGATATTACCGGCACGCTGTTCAGCGAGGAGCTTAAAAACGACCTGCGCAACGGCAAATACGGCGCTAAATTCGTTATCGACGAGGTTATTTACGAAAGCCGCGACGATATGGAGAACAATTTGATTATTTCCACCGAGCCGCAGGCAGGACATTTGAGCAAGCCCGGCGACGACGGAAAGCTCCATTTTAACACCGTTACGGTAAACCGTTCGCAGAAGGTATTTCTTCCCGTGCTCGAGGGCTATCCTCGCACTACTGTCGAAACGATGTTGAAGAAATTAGAGCTTAAATACGAATTCGTTGAAACCTCGGAAAGCGAAAACCCTTATTACCAGAACGGTCAGGTTATCGGCTCGGAGCCGGTTGCAAACACCGAATTGAAGGTTGGCGATACGGTTACGGTTTACATCTATGCTAAGCCCGAATCGCTCAACACCGCAAAAATGCCCGACCTTACCAGCATGACCGAGGCTGAGGCAAAGAAGTTTGCCGAAACCTATGCACACTACACGGTGCAGTTCCAATACGTCGAAACGCTCGGCGGCAACAACCGCGTAAGCGGTCAGAGCATTCCTGTCGGCACGGTAAGCCCGAAGGGAACGGTGGTTACGGTATATATCGCAACACCTCCGCAAAACGTTCCCAGACTTTACGGCATGACGCCCGACGAGGCAAGAACCTTGCTTAGCCAAACCTTCCCCGACAGACAGCTTAATATAAACATTATATACGTTTTAGCCGAGGAATCCGACAAATTCTACGTTGAGCTGGCAAGAACCGAATACCACGACGATATGTTTATGTTTATCGATTCGCTTTTGGGACTCGGCTGCACCTACAGCAACATTTACGACGGTCACAGCACGGTTGTATTCCAGAGCATTCCCGCAAACGATCCCCTGCCCCAAGACGTATACGGCATTGATTTGATAGTAGTACAGTACACGAATGCCGGATCGCCCGAAAGCTCTGCCGGCGAAAGCGGCAACCCCTTTGACGTCGACACGGAGGTTACTCCTTGAGTATGAACGAAAAGGAAGGTTTAATCCTTTCGGGTAAAAACGGTTTATACACCGTTGAAGCGGAAAACGGCACTTACGTCTGCCGTTCGGGAACGCGGGTGCGCAAGAACGACGGCAAGATACTTGCGGGCGACAAAGTGTTATTCCGCGACAACGGCGATGGCAACGGATTTATTATATCGATGCTCAATAGAAAAAATTCGTTGGTCCGTCCACCCGTTGCGAATATCGACCTTTTGGCAATGGTTGTTGCACCGAAGGACCCTGCGCCCTATCTTTACAACATCGATCTTTTAACGGTTATCGCCGAAAAGAACGATATCGAATCGGCGATTATTATTTCGAAAAGTGATCTTGGCGACCACGCGGAAATAGTCGATATTTACCGAAAAACGCCGTTTAGAGTTATTATAACAAGCTCTGAAAGCGGCAGCGGAATCGACGAAGCAAGAGCGCTTTTAAGCGACAAAATATGCGTACTTTGCGGTGCTTCGGGTGTCGGCAAATCAACTTTATTGAATTCGCTTTACCCCGAGCTTAAGCTGCAGACCGGCTCTTTATCCGAAAAGATTGCGCGCGGCAAGAACACCACCCGCACGACAGAGCTCTTCCCTATGGGAAACGGCACTTATCTTGCCGACACGCCCGGCTTTACCGCGGTTAACACAGAGCTTTACTGCGCGATTGACCACAAGGAGCTGCACAAGCTGTTCCCTGAATTTGAAAAGCATACCCGCAACTGCAGATACAGCGACTGTACCCACACCAAAGAAACCGAATGCGGTATTTTCGAAGCTGTTTCGAACGGTGAAATAGCGCTTTCACGTCACGAAAGCTACAAAAAATTATACGGCGAGCTGAAAAGCATCGACAGGTATAAATGATTATTTGGAGGAAATTATGTTTATTGGATATTATTCGCTTGCGAACACGCTGACGCTGTTCGGACTTATCTCGGCGATTACTTCGTGTTTTCTTGCCGCCAACGGCAACTTCAAGTTTGCGATTTATATGCTGTTCGTTGCCTGCCTTTGCGATTGCTTCGACGGAAAGCTTGCAAGGTCGAAGCCCAACAGAACGCCCGCCGAAAAGTTCTATGGCGTTCAGCTCGACAGTCTTTGCGACGTAATCAGCTTTGGCGTTACCCCCTGCTATATAGCGTTCTCGTTTGGATTTGACGGTTGGCTCGACGTTGTTATCTACTGCTTATTCATTGCCTGCGGCGCAACAAGACTTGCGTATTTCAACACGCTTTCGAACGAGCACCCCGGCAAGATGATGAAATCCTTCCGCGGTGTTCCGATACCGATGTCGACAATGATTATTACCGTGCTCTTCCTGCTTACCACCTTTATCGATCCTCAAGTAACGGTATGGCTGTTCAGAATCGGGTTGCTCGGCTTGGGTATTGCGTTCGTGCTTAACATTAAGATCAAAAAGCCCACTATGAAGAACGGCGCTATACTGCTTGGCGCACAGATAATTATATTGATCATACTTCTTATTGCGGGCGATTGCAGAGCTCCGATAGCTTAAAGCAACATAGAGTTTTCACATAACGGCAACACACAAAAGGACGGCAATGCCGTCCTTTATTATTTATATTTTTCGAAAACAAAAGCTCCGTTTTAAACGGAGCTTTATTTATTCTTATTATTCGTAATCCACGAAGATCAAGGGGTTAACGATTTCGCCATCGACATGTACTTCGAAGTGGAGGTGGGGACCGGTGGAATTACCGGTAGAGCCGATTTTTCCTACTTCATCACCTGCTTTAACAACGTCGCCAACCTGAACAGAAAGCTTGGAGAAGTGTGCGTAGAGGGTTTGAATTCCATCACCGTGATCGATGATTACGCAGTTACCGTAGCCGCCATACCAATCTGCACGGACTACAACACCGTCTGCAGCGGCATATGCAGGATCGCCCTTGCAGGGTCTGCCATCGGCAACGATATCGATACCGTTGTGGGTTCTGCCCCATCTGGGACCTACGTAGGAGGTAATAATTCCATCGTAGGGCTTTTGGAAGGTGCCGATAGATGCAACCTCTTTACCGTTGGACGAGGTGCCGACACGGACAACTTCATCTGCGGGAGCAACGGTTACGTCGACCGAAAGGGTTTCTCTTTCGGAAACGATACCATCGATAGAAACAAGCTGATAGGTTTCTTCACCTTCGCCGTTATAGCCTTTGGAAACAACCTTGGTTACGCCGTCGCGAAGAGAATCGGTAAATATCTTTTTGGTGTTATATTCGAGAGTTACAGTTTCGGTATATGTCATTACCGAGCGAACCGAAAGCTTTGCGGAAACAAGCTTGCCGGTATAATCGGTGATATACGAAGAAACGTTATAATCGTTTTTCTTACCGAGGAGCGAAAGGAGCTCTTCTTTATCGGCAAACGCTTCGGGAGCATAGCCCGCAGCGATATATTCGATATTATTATTAAAGCTAACTTGAGATTCTTTATTGATACCGAGAGAGGAAACGCGGATAGAGAGAAGCTCGGAAAATGCTTCGGTAGCGATTTCCTTATTGCCTACTGCGGCAACAAAGTTACCGTCGACATATACGCCGAAGCCCTGAATATCGCCGTTTTCGGAAACGATCGATTCGGGCGCTGCCAAGGAAGAATGGGGTTCTGTATATTCCTCTGCCGATTTATTACCCGCAAAAGCGAAAATGCAACAAATCGCGACGGTAAACGCCAAAATCGAAACGATTGCTATTCGGTATTTTTTGAACAGGTTTTGCGCTTTGGTTACGTTCGCCAAATGCTTTTACCTCCGATGCACAAATCTTTAATCATTATAGTCGATAAATATGAACGAGATATTAAGAAATTTTAAATTTTTTTGTTTGCCGATCTACGCCTATTTACTGTTTGATTATATATCATAAATATGTTTTTGTCAAGGGGTATTATTTTTTGCAAAAAGCTATTGAAAAATGTTTATTACGGTTGTATAATTTAAACGTATATTTATAACGCATATACGAAAGGAAAAAACGAAATGCAGATCACGAAAACACTTACAACCGCACCGAAGGCAAAGCCCGAAGGCGCACTCGGTTTCGGCAAAATATTTACCGACCATATGTTTATAATGGACTATTCCACCGAAAAGGGCTGGCACGACGCAAGAATCGTACCCTATGGCGACATATCGCTTTCCCCCGCTTCGATGGTTTTCCACTACGGCCAGGAAATGTTCGAGGGTATGAAGGCGTACCGCGCGAAAGACGGCAGAATACTTTTGTTCCGTCCCGAGAAGAATATTGAAAGAATGAACAACACAAACCTTAGAATGTGCATTCCCGAGGTTAACGTTGACGACGTGCTTCAGGCTATCGAGGAATTGGTGCTTGTTGATCAGGATTGGATTCCCACGCAGGAGGGCACATCGCTTTACATTCGTCCCTTTATTATCGCTACCGATCCCTTCCTCGGCGTACACCCCTCGCACACCTACAAGTTTATGATAATCCTCTCCCCTGTCGGCGCTTATTACGCAAGCGGTCTTGCGCCTGTTAAGATTTGCGTTGAGGACGAATACGTACGCGCAGTTAAGGGCGGCACCGGCTATGCAAAGGTCGGCGGCAACTATGCGGCTTCGCTTAAAGGTCAGGAAAAGGCAGAAAAGATGGGCTACGCTCAGGTGCTTTGGCTTGACGGTATCGAGCACAGATATATCGACGAGGTAGGCGCGATGAACGTATTCTTCGTTATCGGCGACAAGGTTGTTACCCCAAAGCTCGAGGGCAACATTCTTCCCGGTGTTACAAGAGATTCGGTTATTAACTATCTTAAAGCAAAGGGATACGACGTTGAGGAGCGCAGAATTTCGATTGACGAGGTCTACGAGGCAGGCAGCAAGGGCGAGCTGAAGGAAATGTTCGGCACCGGCACCGCCGCAGTTATATCCCCCGTTGGCTTGCTTGATTGGAACGGCAAAAAGCTGATTATTAACAACAACGAAATCGGCACCGTTTCTCAGATGCTTTACGATGAAATTACCGGCATTCAGTTCGGCAACAAGAAAGATGAGTTTGGATGGAGCTACGAGATAAAGAGATAGTCCAAAACGAAATAATTAACGATACGGGCGCAGAGGATAATTCTGCGCCCGAAATTAAAAAGAAGCGTACCCGCAACCCGATAAAGCGTATGATCGAAGGCGGTCTTTTTAATCTGCCTTTTAAAATTGTGCTTTGGTCGTTTGTATTTTCGCTTGCGGTCTACGTCGTTTCGCGAATATCGCCCGCTTTTGCGGAGTTTTGGACGCGTTATCCCGCACAGGCGATACGTTTTATTTTGGCAAAGCTGACGGGGTGGATTCCCTTTTCGTTTGCCGAATGCCTGCTTATATCGCTTCCGATAATTGCTATTGCTTATATTATTGCATCCTCGGTTTCGACAAAGCGCGACGAAAGCGACAGAAATTTTTACAAATGGTTTCGCCCGTTGGCTTCGGTAATGCTTGTTATTCTTATTCTGTTCTTCGGCGCTTTTGGTCCCGCATACGGCAGATATAAGCTTGCACGCAATTTAGGGCTTGAGCAAAGCGCGGTTTCGGCAGAGGAGCTTTACCAAACGGCGATAAAGGTTTCCGACGAGGTCGACGGTTTAATTGGCGAGATTGATTTTGATGCACGCGGCGCATCGGTAATGCCCTATGGCTACGGCGAGCTTGTTGACAAAATGAACCAAGCTTATACGAAATATGCGGCAAGCGCCGATTATATTTCGCACTTTAGCTCTAACCCGAAGGCGATTGCCCTTTCCGAGCCGATGACCTACACGCACATATCGGGTGTTTACACCTTTATGACGGGCGAATCGAACGTTAACACCAACTACCCCGACTTTTTGATGCCGTTTACTATGGCGCACGAGATGGCGCACCAGCGCGGTATTGCGCGAGAGGACGAAGCGAACTTCGTTGCGTTTCTCGTTTGCATCGGCAGTGACGACGAATATATTCGCTACAGCGGTTATTCGAATATGCTGAATTATCTTAATTCGGCTTTGGGCAGAGCAAGCGGCGAGCTTTACAACAGCTTTTTCTACAACAAGCTGCAGAGCGAAATAGCGAATGAATTCGTTGCTTATTCCGAATTCTTCGACAAGTACCGCGAAAGCACGGTAAGCGAAATTACCGGCGGTGTGAACGACGTTTTTCTGCAATCGCAGGGACAGCAGGCAGGCACGAGAAGCTATGGTCTTGTGGTTGATTTAGCGGTTGCTTATTACAAATAGCTATAGAAAAAGAAGACTTGTTAAAAAGTCTTCTTTTAATTAAAATTAATCTTCGTTGATTTTTTCGCCGCAGTTGCAGCAGAATTTTGCATTTGCATCGTTTTTATTGCCGCATTTCGTGCAATAAACCGCAGAAATCTGCTCGGGATTGGGAGCTTGCGGCTGATTTGGCTCTTGCGAGCTGTCTTGAACAGCCTGCGTATCGCAAAATTGCGCGGTATAGGGTTGTTGAGTGTGCTGTTGGCTTGCTTTGCGTTCGAGCGTTTTACGAGCGCAGAAATAAATTATTGCGCCGAGCGGAATAATAATGCGCATAATAGTTTTTCCGCTTCCATAGATTATATAAGCCGAGTAATTGAACAAGCCGAGTGTGAAGTTGAAATACAAATCGAAGGAGTTTGCCGTTTGTGTCCGGCTGACAAGCAATGAGCAGAGAAGTATTATAATTATCCAAAGTGCTTTTTTCTTTATCCTTCTGCGAGCGCAATCGACTATTGCGATAACCGTGACGGCTATTACGACAAGGTTAAGCAAAAGCACAGCCCATTGGAGTGCAGATGCACCGGCCATATTTCCGAGTGTGCCGGTTGAATAAAGGTCGGAATTTTCGACCGGGGTTATGTGGAATCCGGCAAGCTTTTTATATCCGGTTAGAGTCGAAACGTTAACGACGTATTCCAAATCACCCGAAACGAACTTATATTCGGCATCGACGCGTTTGATTTGTTCCCCGTTCTTTACGGTAGTAGTGTTGTTATATCCGATACAGGTAAGCTTATAGTCTTGCGCGCCCTGAAGAGCGGCGCGGGCTTGGTTATAGAACGCTTTGAATTGTTGTTCGGTACAGGTATCGGCAACCAAACCGTATGCGGTATTATAATCGTCGGAAATTAGTGCATCGAGCATATCTTCGGTATATCCGCGGATTTCATCATCGTCGAGTATCTCGTCTATACCTGCGCAGGAGGCAAGCAAAATAAGCAGTGAAACAACAAGCAAAATAAGCTTTATGGATTTTTTCATAACGACACCTCGCTTTACTTGATTTAATTATAACACATTCGAATATCCTTGTCAAGAAAAACCCGTTGGTGCAAATCCAACGGGTTTTTGTTATTAAAGGTTATAATATTTATCGAACTCTGCGGGGTGGGGTATATTTGCAAGCTCGCGGCATTCCGCGCGTTTGTTTTTGATAAAGTTTTCGATAAGCTCCTTCGGGAAAACGCCGCCTGCTTGGAGGTATTCGTTATCTATTTCGAGTGCATCGAGCGCTTCCTCGAGCGAGGTGGGAAGATGCGAAAGCTTTGCCTTTTCCTCGTCGCTTAAATGATAAAGGTTGACGTCGTAAGGGCCCCAGCCGTTTGCGTGGGGGTCGATTTTATTCTTCACGCCGTCGATACCTGCCATAAGAATAGCGGCGTAGCAGAAATAGGGGTTGCAGGTCGCATCGGGGTTACGAAGCTCGAAGCGGCGTTTATCGGGGCTTTTTGCATATGCGGGAATACGTATAACCGCGCTTCTGTTAGAGGTAGCGTAGCCCACGGTAACGGGTGCTTCGAAGCCGGGAACGAGGCGTTTGAAGGAGTTTGTGCTGGGGTTGGTGAGCGCGCAGAGCGATGCGATATGCTTTAGCAAGCCGCCCATAAAATAATGTGCGGTTTCGCTTAAATGCGAATAGCCGTTATCGTCCGAGAAGACGGGGTTGCCGTCCTTTAAAAGCAGCATATGAACGTGCATACCGCTTCCCGCTTCGCCATAAATCGGCTTTGGCATAAAGGTTGCGGTTTTGCCGTATTTAAGCGCTGTATTATGAATGATATATTTTATCATCATAGTAGCATCTGCCATTTTTGTCATTTCGCCGAGCTGCGGTTCGATTTCGAACTGTCCCGAAGCGGCAACCTCGGGGTGATGATAATTGATTTCGATACCCGCATCCTTCATATGAAGGCACATTTCGCTGCGGCATTCATAGGAAACGTCGAACGGCTTTGCAATATGGTACGCCTTTTGCTTGGGAACCACTACACCCCTGCCCTCGCAGGCGCTGTTCCAATAGGACTGAACGGCATCGAGATTGACACCGATGCTGTTGGGCGCGACCGACCAGCCGACGTTATCGAAAAGATAAAATTCGAATTCGGGAAGGATAAGCATAGTGTCGGCTATGCCCGAATCCTTTAAATATTTATCTGCGGCAAGGACGATATTGCGGGGATACTGTGCCAGCGGGCGATTTTCGGGAGAATCGATTATCATTGCGTTGCCCGTCATTGTAAGCGTGGGGATTTCACAGAAGGGGTCGATAAGCGCGGTATCGGGATCGGGGATAAACACCATATCGCTCTTTTCGACCACCGCGTAGCCGTAATTGGAAGCATCGAAGCCGATGCCGCTTTTCATAGTATCCTCCGAAAAGTTCTCGGCAGGAATGGTTACGTGGCGGTACTGACCGTTGATATCGACCATTTTGAAATCGACCATCTTAATGCCGTTTTCTTTAATGACGTTTAAAATATCCTGAATAGTCTTAGCCATATGTATACTCCTTGGTTTTTATTGGTTAAAGTATATCATATTCAACCTATCCTGTCAACAAAAAAGAGAACGCAGCGGCAGAGCCGATAGCATTCTCTTGGTTAATATGCGCATTTAAAATCAGGTGTTTTTCATTATAACGGTTCCTACACAATCGCTTACGTGCTCGCAGGCGTCTGCGGAGGCTTCGAAGCATTCGAAAATTTCGCGCCAAGAAATTACGGTAAGCACGTCGGAAGCATTTTTTGTCAGCTCGCGCATCGAGGACAAATAGAGCTTATCGCATTCCTCTTCGTTATCGTTAAGCTCGACTATAAGCTCGTGAATCTTTTTGCTTCGCTTGAAGTTTTCGAATTCCTCCATAAGCGTGCAGAGCAGCTCGCAGGATTTTACAAGCTTTTTTGCAAATTCAATAACAGCGGGCTCGACGGTTCTGATATTATAAATATAGAACTTTTGTATAATTTCTTCGATACTGTCGGTTACGTGATCGAGATTATGGCTGAGCATATCGAGATCCTCGCGGTCGACGGGTGTAACGAAGGCTTTTGCGAGCGCATCGTTCATTTCGTGCTTTTTTATATCGGCGGTGTGCTCGATCTCGTGCATTTTTTGAAGCATAGTTTCGATATTATCGGGGTTATAGCCTTCAAGACATTCTACAAGATAGACAGCCGCCTTTTTTGAGAGTGCGGCAGAAGCTGCAAAATTTTCAAAATAGAATTTATCACCTTTAGCCATTTCAATACGTCCTTTCTTAGTTGAAAATATATAGGAAAAGCTTTGTTACGAAAAATGCAAGCAAGCCGCAGCCGGGGAAAGTGAGTACCCAAGTCAGCACCATTTCCTTCACAACCCCGAAATTGATTGCAGAAATACGTTTTACCGCTCCCACGCCCATTATCGAGGTGGTTTTTACGTGGGTGGTGGAAACGGGAAGGCCGAATACCGAACAAAACACAAGCGCAAGCGATGACGCGATATCTGCCGAGAAGCCTTGGTATTTTTCGAGCTTTACCATATCCATACCGACGGATTTGATAATTTTCTTACCACCCATAGCGGTGCCCGCGCCCATTACGACCGAGCAAAGAATCATAAGCCAGGTGGGGATAGAAAACGTAGCGGTTTCGACGCCGGTACCCTGAAGTGTAAAAACGCAAAGCAAGATTATACCCATAAACTTCTGACCGTCCTGTGCGCCGTGCATAAACGCCATCGACGCCGCGCCCGCGATCTGTGCGCCGCGGAAAAAGGGTTCGGTTTTAGGGCGGTTTGCTTTATAAAAAATCAAAGTAACGAGCTTACATATTACCCACGCAAGACCGAAGCCGAGTATTACCGAAATAAAAATACCGTAAACGACCTTTAGCCACTGGTCCCAAACGATCGCATCCAACCCGCAAAGAGCCATAGCACCGCCTGTTAAGCCTGCTATTAACGCGTGGCTTTCGCTTGTGGGGATGCCGAAAACCCAAGCAAGAGTTGCCCAAATAACTATTGCAAGCATTGCCGCGCAGAGAACAATTATTACCGTTCTGCCGGAATTATCGCCGAAGTTTACCATACTTGTAATCGTTACGGCAACCTCGTTGCTGATTTTGGTCATTATAAAAACGCCAAGAAAATTGAAAACTGCAGCCATTAATATCGCAGCCTTAGGCGGCATACAACGCGTTACAACACAGGTTGCGATAGCGTTGGGCGCATCGGTCCATCCGTTTACCAATATAACACCCAAGGTTAGCGTTACGGCAATAAACAGCAATGGATTTGCAGTCATTTGATACCAAAATTCCAAAATAGAATCCATTTGACACCGTTCCTTTTTTATAATACAGAGCAAAAGCGACGCTTTACTTCTTATTTTGCATATAACGAATATATTTTAAACAAATTCACTTAAATTGTCAATACGGCAACACGGCGCTGCAAATTTCTTTAATGAATATTAATCGCACTTTTCACCAATACGTTATAAAAAATTATTTCGGATGGTTTATAGAAGCGATTGCAAAAAAACTCTTGCAAAATCGAAAACAATGTGATATAATACTTCCTGCGCGGAAAAAACGCGTTAATAATTGCCGGAATGATGGAATTGGCAGACGTGCTGGACTCAAAATCCAGTGGTAGCGATACCGTGCGGGTTCGACCCCCGCTTCCGGCACCAGCAAAGAGGATGGACGACAGTCCGTCCTTTTGTTTTATTTACAAAACGGCATTAAATTCTTAGCCGAAGAATTTAATTTTGCAAGTGTTTTTTAACAATAGATTGCATTGACTTTTATATTTACCTATGTTAATATTATAAAAGTATATTTTAACGTTAATTTAATACTATTGGAGTGTTATTATGAACGAAATCTTTTTACCCAACGCGTTGATTTACGAAACGATTGCAAGTGTAAAGAAAAAAAGCTTCTTCCGCGTTGCTATTATCTTTTTGTTAATCTACTTTATTGGATCTACTGCGGCGAGCTTAATACTTACGATGCCTATGTTTTTTGCAATAATGCAGGACGAAGCGGTTTCAGACGCACTTGCAGGTGCAACGACCGACCCGAATGCATATATGCAGGACTACAGCAACGCTATTACGAATGCTATTAATAACCTTATGTCCAATATGCCTGCTTGGTTAAATATAATTTCGCTTTTTGCTACGGTAACTACAATAATTGCCGTATTTATATATTGCACAAAGCTTGAAAAGCGCAGACTTTTCACACTCGGCTTTATTAAAAAGGGTGCGATTACCGAATATTTAATGGGGCTTGCAATCGGTCTTTTTATGTTCTCGTTCGCATACCTTTCGGTAATTTTAAGCGGCGAGCTTGAATTCGGCGGATTCAACTCCGAAGCCTCGGTAGCAACTATTATACTTTTCTTCCTCGGCTTTATCGTTCAGGGCGCAAGCGAGGAAATATTGCTTCGCAGTTATTTCTTTATTTCGAGTGCGGCAAGCAGCAACGTTCCTATTGCGGTTTTCGTCAGCTCGGCGCTTTTCGCGGCACTTCATATTTCCAACCCCGGAATTAGCTTTTTGGCTATTATTAACCTTTTTCTATTCGGCGTGTTTGCGGCGTTATATTTCCTTCGCCGCGGCAGCATTTGGGGCATCTGCGCGATACATTCTATATGGAACTTTGCGCAGGGCAATATTTACGGATGCCGTGTTAGCGGTATGAACATGGGCGATTCGATTTTCAAATCGGTCGAAAAGGGCGGCGAGCTGTTCAGCGGCGGCGCATTCGGCCCCGAGGGCGGTATCGGCGTAACTATCGTTTTAACAATCGGCATAATAATCCTTACGCTTATGAAGAACAAAAATATCGAAGGATTCTTTATTCATACCGAAGAAGAATTCGTTAGCGCGTAAATTTTAAAAGTTTTTTCGTGCATTTAAACGCTCTGTTTACAGCAGAGCGTTTTATTAACGCTCGGTATTCTTATATTAAAAATACATATTGACTTTTTGGGAATTTGATGATATAATTTTGATTGCGCCTGCAAAAGTGGGTGCTGTGCTGGTGTGGCGCAGGGGTAGCGCAATTGATTCGTAATCAATAGGCCGAGGGTTCAAATCCCTCCACCAACTCCAACAAGCGTTTGCAGGGAAAACCCTTGCAAACGCTTGTTTTTTAACAAACCCGCTGCGGCACAAGGTTTTTACGAGCGTACGGGTCGCGCATTTCTTTAAAAGAATTTTTAAGTTCTTAAAACGCTTTTTAATTATTTTTTCCACAAAAGTTTCCACGAAAAGCATTCTCGAAATTACAAATAAAAAACGCGCCCGCTGCGGGCGCGTTTTTTTCATTCAAGAGTACCGAAGTATTTTCTTCTGATAGCGATGTAGTCAAACACCGAAACCGTGCCGTCGCCGTCAACATCTGCGCGCTTGAGCTCGTCTTCTGTGGGCTCGTATGTTCCGAAATAAATTCGCTTCGCAAGAATGTAATCGAATTGAGTTATCTCTCCGTCGCCGTCTACGTCGCCTGCAAGAAACGGGATTTCCACGCCGCAAAAGTCCGCAATCGCTTCGGCTTCAACAACCGCAAGCGCTTTTAGGTTTTCGTCGTCCAAAAGCCAAAGGGTTGCGCGCTCGTTGGTGTGGTACGAATGTTCGATAAGAACACCGATGCATTTTACATCGGCCGCGCCGCGCAGAAAACCGTAATAGTTATCACGGTAGCCGTCTTTGTCGCGGTCATAATCGGATTTCCTCACTTCGGT
>JAFTTN010000016.1 GCA_017466805.1 Clostridia bacterium | reverse complement strand
CTCGCCTTCACCTTCGCCCTCTGCAGAGGTATCGCCTTCTGCTTCGGTTTCGGTGCCTGCGCCGCCTTCGGAGGTTTCTTCCTTCTTATCGTCGTCCTTTTCTTCCTCTTCCTCTTCTTCATCTATGTAGATGTTAAGAGTAGTGAGCTCGGTACAGCCGGAAAGGTCGAGCTTGCCTGCAAGCTTATTGTTGTAAGCGTTAATGGTTGCAAGCTTTGCACAGCCGTTAAGACCGCTTATATCGGTAATTTCGTTATCGTAGATAGAGATAGTGGTGAGCTCATCGAGCTTGCTGAGATCGCCGATGTTGGTGATAGCGTTATCGTAAGCGTTGATGCTGGTGAGCTTGGTGCAGCTTGCGAGGGTGCTGATATCGGTAATCTTGTTGCCGTATGCATCGAAGGAAGCGAGCTCGGTAAGCTTGCTAAGGTCGCCGATAGTGGTAATTTCGTTATTGTAAACGCTTATACCGGTAAGCTTGGTGCAGCTGCCGAGTGCCGAAATATCGGTAAGCTTGTTATCGTATGCATAAATGGTTTCGAGTGCGGTGCACTTCGCAAGACCGGAAATATCGGTAAGGTGGTTATCTGCAGCAGCGAGTGCTTTAAGAGCAGCGAGCCCCGAAAGATCGTTGAGATTTTCGATGCAGTTGCTGTTAAGAGTAAGGGTTTCGAGCTTGGTAAGGTTTTTGAGCGGAGAAATATCGGCGATAGCGTTGCCTGCGATATTAAGGCTCTTGAGGTTAGCAAGCGCAGAAAGTGCCGAAATATCGGTAATGCCTGCGTGGGTGTGCTTATCCTCTTCCTCTTCCTTCTTGTCGTCCTCGGACTTGGATTCTTCGGTAGAGGTTTCTTCTTCAACTGTTCTTTCGCCCATTTGAACGAGAGTAAGCTCGGTAAGGCCGTTTACCTTGGAAAGAGCATCGAGCTCGGTGATAACGGTGTTACCGATATCGAGCTTTTTAAGATTTTCGAACTTTTCGATACCGTTAAGGTTGGTAACCGCGGTGTATTCAAGCGAAATCTGCTCGAGCTTGGTAAGAGAAGAAAGCTGATCGAGGTTTTTGAGGTCGGTAAGAGCGGCGGAGCCAACGATGCTTTCGAAGGAAACGGCGTTGCCCATACCGTACATGCTGTAAAGCTGGGTATAGTAGCAGCCCTCCTGCATCGAGGAAACTTCGGCAAGGTCGAAGGTGCGAAGAACGCGAAGGTTCTTGAACACGGTAATATCTTCAACCTCGGAAATGGGATAGCTTACCATAACGTAAGAATCCTCTTTGGGCTCTTCCTCGGAGTTTGCGATAATATCGTCTGCCATTTGCTTGTAGCCGAGCATAACGATAGGATAAGCATAGGTCTGATAATTGTTGGACGAGTCGTTGCCGACAGACCAATAGTAAACCAAAGATTCGACTTTATCCAAATCCTCTTGGGTTATGTCGCGCACGCTGTCCTTGCCCATTGCTTCGGCAAGTGCTTTTGCAAAATCGGCATCTGCGAATTGAGTATAAGGATCGTCCATATGGCTGATGCCGTCGATAAGGACGAAAACGGAGCCTGCAAGAAGAAGAACAGCGAGAACTGCGCTTATAATTATCGTTCTCTTCTGCTTGGCGATAATTTTGTTGCTCATTTTTTCAAAATCCTCCGGATTATTTAACGATTAGAGTTATTATATCACAAACATATGCGTTTTGCAATAGTAAATTTATTTGCTTTCCTCGCTCTCTTCGGGAGCTTGATATTTAATAAGCTTTACGAAGGCTTTGCGGTTGCCGTCCCAGACCTCTTGGGTTCTGCCGTATTTAAGCGGATCCTTATCGGGCGAGCGGCGCAGGCAAAGTATTGCGGTCTTCGGGAAGCTCGAAAGCCCGTCCAGCTCGAACGCATCGAGCTCGCTAACGTAAACGCCGTAGCCTTCTACGTTGTTTGTGGGGATATATGCGTCGTCGAGCACCTCGTTAAGCGGGGTAAGCAAGCCTTCCTCGATACAGATATCGAAAAATTCCTTATCGAGCGCATATATAACCGCGTCACCCGCGCGGATTTCGGTTTGAAATCGCTGCAGTGCTTTGTTTCGGTCGTCGTAGTTCATTGCGTTCGAAACGTCGGTGCCGAATTTATTAACGGTTATATCAAGCACGTCGACCTTTATTTTTCCGTCGTCGTTAACGTCTTCGGTGAATTGCGACATAGTGCTTTCGATTTTTTCCGCCGAGCCTGCCGAGATATACATCGGGCCGACGTGAAGAATATTAACGTCGGGATCCTTTGTCGAGGCTATCTGAAACACGCTTATAATTATAAACGCGGCGAGCACACCGCCGAAGATTATTAACCATTTATAATGATACCAGATATTTTCTATCCATTCGCCGAACGACATTTTTTCGTTCTGATTATAGCTTTCCATACCAACCTCCGCCAAGCGAAATAATTATCTATAATATATTATCACAGAGAAAGCGTTTCGGCAAGTCTTTTTTGGTTTCGTCACGCATTATTTACATTTCACCCCCGTTTTTTCGCCACTTACCGCAAAACCTTTGACAAATCCGACTCGATTATGTATAATCGCGAATGAAGGGAGGCGTGAATATGGCTTACCGCGTACGGCTTGAAATAGACCCGAACGCAGAAGAGGAAATCGTTATTCGCTGTAAGACTCCAAACGAGGAGATATTAAAGCTCCAAGCGGCGCTTACGGGCGGTATGCGCGAAATCGAGCTTTTATCGGGCGACGAGATATATTTTATCGAAACCAAAAGCATTCTGTTTTTCGAAACCGACGGCAACAAAACCGCTGCCCACACGAAAACGCATATGTATTACACCGATTTAAAGCTGTACGAGCTCGAAGAGCTGCTGCCACGAAGCTTTATGCGCGTTTCGAAATCCTGCATTGCGAACACAATGGCGATTTCGTCGATACGCAAGGAAATTACCGGCATATGCGAGGCGCGCTTTGCGGATACCGGCAAAAAGATATTTATTTCACGCTCCTATTACAAGGCTTTCAAGGACAAAATCAACGAAACGAGGTTAAAGCTATGAAACAAAAGGCAAGCAAAATATTTTGGGGAATACTTCTGCTGCTCACCGCCGCCGCGCTCGTGCTGTACGGTATAGGCGAAAGCAAGGGTATTTTCGGTATGCCGATGCATAAAATGCTTTTCGCTATAGTGCTTTCGGCTTGGATAATTTCAAAAATTCTTTTTTCCGACAGCCTGCGCGAAAGGTTAAAAATCTTCTTCCCGCTCGGCTTGCTGTTTATGGTGCTCGAAACGGAAATCGCAAAATGGGCAGGTCTTCCGAGCGAGGAAATTATTAACAACTGGATAGTTCTTTTGGCGAGCATTCTCGCAGATATCGCTATAACCGTGCTTATCCCCCGCGGAAAAAGCAAAGGCAAGCACTTCAATTTCAGCTTCGAGGGCGAAAGCGACCACCGCGGCTTCGGCGAGCCCGAATCCTACGATAAAAACAGGTTTTCGGAAAGCACGGTTTATATCGATGCAAGCAAGACCAAAAAAAGCTTTGTCGAAAACAAGCTCGGCGAAACCAACGTTTATTACCAAAACGCCGAAAATATCGACCCGAGCATTCCGCTCGAGCTGACGATTGTTAACCATATGGGCGAAACAAATATTCACGTCCCTGCCGATTGGTATATCGTGAACGAAATGAGCTGCGCGCTCGGCGCGGTAAACACCCGCAAAAACATAGCGAGCGATAACCAAGTAAGGCTTATCGTCCGCGGCGATAACAAAATGGGCGAAACGAATATAGGTAAATAGCAAAGCGGCGGAGCAGTTCTCCGCCGCTTTACTATTGACAAACATTCGCGTTCATTGTAGAATAAAAGCAATAAAACAGAAAAAGGAGCGAAAATATGTACTGTATAAAATGCGGAAAGCTTTTGGACGAAAATGCAAGCTTTTGCACCTCGTGCGGTGCAAAGTATTCTCACGACAGCAGTACCAATCAAAGCGATTACTTCGGTGCGAATAGTTTTTCCTATACCCCGATAGATCAAATTCCCACCCGCTATATGCCGCTCGGTGCGTGGTCGTATTTTTGGTTGAACGTTTTATTTTCAATTCCGTTTGTCGGATTTATTTTTCTTATCATTTTCAGCTTTAGCAACAGCAATATAAACCGCCGCAATTTCGCCCGCTCCTATTGGTGTATTTACGTGATTTACGCTATTATAGCCTTGCTTTTCATAGGGGCAAGATAAAAACAATAAAAGACCGCGGTGAGCGGTCTTTTTTAATTCTTATTCGGTTTCGCCGAAAACGATACCGCCGAGCGTTTTGCCGACAGGCTCGCGGATAACTATATCGGCGCGGTTATCATAGGGCGTTTCGTCGCGGTTGATAAGCACCAACGCTTCGCCGCCGAAATAATCGATAAGCCCTGCCGCAGGGTAAACGGTAAGCGAGGTGCCGCCGACGATTAGCAAATCGGCTTTTTCGATTGCGCAAACGGCGTTTTCTATCGTTTTGCCGTTCAACTGCTCGCCGTAAAGCACAACGTCGGGCTTTACTATTCCGCCGCAAGAGCAATAGGGCACGCCGCTATATCCGTCGATAAAATCGATATCGAACGACTTGCCGCAGCGATAGCAATAATTTTTAAGCGTAGTTCCGTGAAGCTCGTATACCGTTTTACTGCCTGCCTTTTGGTGCAGACCGTCGATATTTTGGGTGATAACCGCCTTTAGCTTTTCTTGGCGCTCGAGCTCGGCAAGCGCATAGTGCGCGGGGTTGGGCTGAACGTTTTTCGCTATCATCATTTGGCGGTAAAAGTCAAAAAATTTATCGGGGTGCGAAACAAAAAACTCGTGCGAGAGCATATATTCGGGGGGATATTCGAATTTCATATTGTAAATACCGTCTTCCGAGCGAAAATCTTTAATTCCGCTTTCGGTCGATACCCCTGCCCCGCCGAAAAACACGATATTTTCCGACCTCTCGATAAGCTCCTTTAATTTCTTTATTTCGTCCATATCAACACGTCCTTTCGAGTGTATTATACTATATTTGACTTAATATTTCAAGTTGCGTTATTAACGAATTTGTGTTATAATAAGTAAAAATCTATAAAGGAGGGCACACCGTGGAAAATTTAAAGACTCTTTACTCCAATTTGACATCTGTAAATATCGATGAACAGAAGAAGCTCTGGGACGAGCGTGGAAAAGGCTATTACGGCGAATATCTGGTTTTTTGTGAGCTTTATAAAAAAGCAAACGGGATTTCCAAGTTTATTATGAATGCCAACATCCCCGTTACAGAAGATAAGACAACCGAAGTTGACCTTATGATGCTTCACGAAACGGGATTGTATGTATTCGAAATAAAGCATTACAAAGGAACTATATACGGAAAAAGCGACGATGCAACATGGACGCAGTATTTTCGTACTGTTCAAAACTCCACTTTTAAAAATCCTGTAAAGCAAAATGAATATCATATTTCGGCGCTCAAAAAGCTTTACCCCGATATGCCGATTTATTCCGTAATCGTTTTCACCAACGAGGAGTGCGAAATTAAAATCACCAACACAGTTCAAGACCTTGTTGTTTCGAAACTCTCGACCTTATTTCCTTCCTTAAATACATTTTTCTCTAATAAGCAAAAGATCTTTTCTTTGGAACAAATTGACTCGATTTTCACCGAGCTTTCGCGCTATTCTCCGATGCGAGAAGAAACGGCAAGCCTTTCCGAAAGCGAGCCTGTTCCCTTCTATACATATATCGAAACAATATCAGCCGAATTCAAAGCGGCAAAGGCAGAAACGGAAAAACAAACCGAAAAGCTCAAAAAGCAACGCAAAATCGCCAAAATTTCGCTTTTCGCTTCTATCGTTTGCGCGGTAATCGCGTGCGCCATTATCGCAGTTGCAAGCTCCTCTGCATATAAACAAATTTGCGATGCCGAAGTCAGCAGTGCTATGAGCGAACTGCGCGAAATGGAAAAGAATTTTGAAAAGGTCGATTTAAACGATGCAAACAATCGTGTTTTGGCAGATGGGATGCTCACAATAACCACCGAGCTTAAAATGTCCGAAGACTTAAAGGACACAGCGGTGCTAAACTTCACCATTAAAAACAACGCAAAAGAATACGGTATTATTTTGAATTCAAAATCCGCCCTTTTGGTTACACTTTTGGACGGTACTGTTAAGGAATATAAACTTTTTAACAGCACAATTAAGCTTTCAGGCACTGATGATGACGTTTGGTATCCCAGCAAAAAAGATTTTACCAATATAGAGATTCTTGATGTCGATAGCGTCAATGACATCGAATATATAAAAATCACAAATGTTGCAATATGGAATTACAAAACCAATCAGCAAACCGACGCCGTTCACGAATTTGAGGTGTATTCCAAATAACCTCCGACTAATCAAAAAATTCTTGACAAATTTTATCCTTAATGTATAATAATTTTATTAAATTAAGGAAACGAAATAAATGCACGAAATATTACACGCGCTCGAGCATTCACTGCTCGACACGCTGAAGATGCTTCCCTTTTTGGCTGTTGCATTTTTAATACTTGAATACGCCGAAACAAAGCTCGAGGAAAAAAGCTCTGCTGTTATACAAAAGGCGGGCAGGCTCGGTCCGTTGGCAAGCGGTCTGCTCGGTCTTATTCCGCAATGCGGGTTTTCGGTTATCGGCTCGAACTTCTATGCAAAGCGGATAATCACGCTCGGCTCGCTTATTGCAATATATCTCTCGACCTCCGACGAAGCGCTGCTGGTTATGCTCACCAAGCCCGAACGGATTTTGGATATATTGCTGGTTATGGGCATTAAGCTCGCTATTGCGGTTGCCGCGGGCTATATTATCGACCTTATTATTCGAAAAAAAGCCGAAAAGGACGAGGAATGCCACCACTGCCACCACCACGGCGACAGCTGTGATGACGAAGAGCTTATCGGCGAGGAGCATTGCTGCTCGCACACCGATTGGAAAGCGATTATTAAATGCACGCTTAAGCGCACGGTATCGGTATTCGGCTTTCTGTTCGCAGCAAGCTTCCTGCTTAGCTATATAATCGAGCTTATCGGCGAAGCAAGGCTGCAGGAAATAATGCTTGCCGACAGCGTTTTCCAACCCCTGCTTACCGCGCTTATCGGTCTTATTCCAAACTGCGCCCCCTCGGTAATACTTGCCGAGCTTTATATAGAGGGCGCGATAAGCTTGGGCTCGGTTGTTTCGGGGCTTTGCACCGGCGCGGGCGTTGGGCTTTTGGTGCTGTTCCGTGTTAACCGCGGTGTAAAATCGAATATCGGCATAACCGCGCTGTTGTTCGGTATCGGCGCCGTATCGGGCGTTGTTATCGAATTGATTTCGGCGGCAATATAAAAACAAAAAGCTTCGTATTGGGCGATGCGCCACAGTGAGAAAACGGTTTTGCGCTACCGTTTTGCCCTGTAACTTAGTCAAAAAGCCTTGAAATACGTTAGTATTCCTTCGTTTTTCACCGTCGTTACAGAACAAATCGCATACGCGCAAAACTGCTACGCACCTTAAAATCAGATAGTTTTGTCGCAAGACAAAGAAGAAATCCGCGATAATACGAGCGTATATCGCGGATTTTTGATGCAGTATTGTGCAAAAATGGCGTTTTTAAGGCGATTTATCACTATGGTGCATCGCCCTGCTTTTTTATTATCCCAGCGGAATCGCCGCGTGGCAGATAAAATATCCGTCCTCTTCGTAGAACTCTATCATACCGTTTGCCGATTCAACCGCCTTTTTCATACTTTTTATACCGTATCCGTGAAGCGATTTATCGGGCTTGGTGGTGGCTAAATCGGGGTTAGACGCAATCGATTGCTTTATCGGATTTTTGCAGGATATATTTTGAAAACCGCCTATAAGCGAAAAAACGAGCTCGATTATTTTTTCGTCCTGCCGCTCGCTCGCCTCGATAGCGTTATCGAGCATATTGGTAAGCAGCGAAACCAGCTCGACGTCGCCGATTGTATTCAAATCGCCGATTGTGCCCGAAACGATAAAACGAATATCCGGGTTCATTGCGGTTTTATAGTACAGAATGCTATCGATTATTCGGTTACCGGTGCACACCGTACGGTTATCGTTAACTATGCCCTCGAGCGCGTCGATATGCTCCTTTGCCGCATTCAGCTCGCCCTTTTCGACCAACAGCTTAACGTATAAAATCTGCTCCTTTATATCGTGCCGCAAAATCCGCATCGATTCGTAATGCTTTTGCGAATCGTTGTGACGCTGAAGCTCGGATTCACGCAGGCGCAAAAGCATTTCCATTTCGTGCTTTTCGTTTTCGTTTTTGGTCTGCCGCACAAACAGCACAAGGCTGAATACGTTCGTTACAACAAGCCCGACCGAGCAAACCGCAAACAAGGTATAATACTGTCCGAGCTGTTCGTTTATGCTCAATATAAGAAAGGTTGAAAGCGTTATTATCGTAATCAGCGGCGCAACAAGATACAGCACCAAATCTATCGGTTTGAAATAGCGGTTCGGTGTATAGAATTTGAGTATGGATAAAAGCACCGCCCCCACGATAAGCTTGCAGGAAAGTAAAAACAGACATCTTGCAAGCGTAAATCCCGAGGCTATCGCGGTGACCTCTATATCGAAAAGGTTGCTCAAAAGGAACGCGACGGCAACGCTCGACAACGCCAAGGTAAGCTCGTATATTACCACCGAAAGTATTGCCGACGGCACCGTGTGCGTCTTTAGCGAGAAAGCATACGCCAAAAGGATCGCCGTGATTAAAAGCGTATGTATAAGCGAAAAGACGTTCACAAATAAAAACACCGTGGAAACGGCAAAGCACAAAGCCGCCACCGGCAAAAACGCTTTGTTTTCACGTACCTTGCCCTTATTAAGCTTTAAAACGAAATACGCGCCGATGACAGAGTCGAAAAGGTTTACCAGCAGCTCGATAAACAAACTCATAATTATTCCTCACGCATAAATTTAAAGAATTTTTGCAAAACCTCCTGCTGATACTTGGGCGAGATATAGTATTGCGAGCCGCCCTTCATCTGCACCACGTTTGCCTTTATGCTCAAAATATGCTCCATATTAATATAGGCGTTCTGCGACACCTTTACAAAATGCGCGCCCTCGGTCAACGCGGCGAAATCCGAAAGAGTTCCGCGGTAGCGGAAAACACCGTCGCAGGTGTAAATGCTCATATAATTGCTGCGCTTTTCCTTTTCGGCGTATATAATGCGATTTAACCTTACGGGGACAACGTCGCTATGCTTGGTTATCATTATATAGCGGTTCTTTGCGGTAAGCTCCTTATATGCCGAAACGAGTGCTTCGGGGATTTCCTCTTTGTATTTTTCCTTGCGGATAAAGCGGAACGGCTTATAGCGAAGCGAATAAAAAACGTTGCTTTCGAAGCTCGAAACGAAAATCAGGCAGGTGGAAAGCTCGCGCTCGTTTATATATTGAGCTATATCAAATCCGTCGAGCTCGGGCATTGCTATATCGAGAAAAAGTATATCCACGTCGTGCTCGGCAAGGTACGAAATTAGCGATTTCGAGCGTTGGATATATTCCACCCGCAAGCTCTCGTCGTAATAGCTCGATGCCATCACCAGCGATTTTATATATTCTGCAAGCTCGTTGCCAAAGTCCGCGTTATCATCGCAAACGACAATTCTCATTTCATCACCTCGCGTTTATTGTAGCATATTATTCGCGCTATTGCAAACAAATCCGCACCACGAAACGCGGTTTTGGCACCTGTTTTGCGTTTTTTGCCTATTTTATATTATAGTTAAGGCGGAGGGGGATAAAAATGAATGCAATTATTATCGGCGCAAAAATAAAACGCCTGCGAAAAGAAAAAGGTATTACGCAAGGGCGATGCACCATAGTGATAAATCGCCTTAAAATCGCCATTTTTGCACAATACTGCATCAAAAATCCGCGATATACGCTCGTATTATCGCGGATTTCTTCTTTGTCTTGCGACAAAACTATCTGATTTTAAGGTGCG
>JAFTTN010000015.1 GCA_017466805.1 Clostridia bacterium | reverse complement strand
CGCACCTTAAAATCAGATAGTTTTGTCGCAAGACAAAGAAGAAATCCGCGATAATACGAGCGTATATCGCGGATTTTTGATGCAGTATTGTGCAAAAATGGCGATTTTAAGGCGATTTATCACTATGGTGCATCGCCCTTGTCGTCTTTTTATTTTACAATCAACGTTATTAAAACCGTTGCGGTAACGTACGTCATCACGTTTGCGGGCGGAGCAAGCAAAAGCCAAAGGAAAAACCGCGTATGGTTCTTTTTTCTTTGCGTGGTTTTGCTTAATCGAGTTATAAGTATTGCAAGCCCGATAAGCAAAAGCACACACAGCCCGACGAATATTAAAAATATCACCGAAAGAAATACCAAAAGCCCAAATCCGCTGTGATACCCCTCGTCGCCCAAATGAACAAGGTCGTACATATACGATTCTGCCGCGCGGTAAAACAAAAATACCGACGGCACGGCAAGCGCAGCGATAAAGACCGCCTTTAATATATCGAGAAAAATATCGATAAATCGGCGTTTCATCGCTTACCACCCTAACTGCGAAAGCAGCATTTCGAACGCCTTGCCGAGCAAGGATTCGAAAAACAAATCGAAAAGCAGCTGTAGCACCAACGCCACGCAGGCAAAAACTATTGCAACCACCGGCATTTTACCGATATATCCCCGCGTTTTCGCAATTATAGCAAAGGTTATTGCCAAAAGCCCAAAAACATAGCACAGCGTGCCCGAAATGAGAAACGCCGCAACCGCAAGCATAACCGCGCATACCGCAAGCGTTTTTATATATTTGTATCCGTTTTGTTCGTTCATAGCAAATCCACCAAAATAAAAGCAGAGGTTGCCGTAGAACACAGCAACCCCTATTTTTAGGTTTTAATTAAAAGAATTTGTGGAAGATAATATATTCCATAAAGTCTTCCAAATCGTAGCCCATTTCGGAAATTGCAGCAAAACCGATAGCTGCGAGCAAGAGATAAATAACGCCAAGGCCGAGACCGATAGACGAGGTAATGATACCTGCTACCGCACAGCCGTTCTTCATGCCAACCTTCTTAGCCTTGCCGTTTGCGCTGCAGGAAAGGATAAGACCAACGATAGCGCAGGGAAGAGCGATATAGAAATAGCACATCAAAACAATCGATGCGATACCGAGAATCATACCTGCGATACCCATACCCTTGCCGGGAAGCTCGGGGCTGGGAGTGGGGGTGTAAGAGGGCTGGAAATCACCCTGGGGCTGCTGAACTACAGGAGCTTCGGGCTGCTGGGGTGCTTCCTGAGCAACAGGCTGTTCGTTTGCGAGCGGTGCTCCGCAGCCTGCACAGAAAGCAGCGTTATCGGCATTGTTCATGCCGCACTGTGAACAAAACATTGTGTTTTCCTCCTTAAAGGTTAAATCTTGATTTTATCTTACCATACTATTCCGTTAAAATCAATTCTTTTTTTAAATTTTTTTAAATTTTTGTGAACAAGCCGTATTTACGAGTTGGTTACGTCGTAATATCCCATTCCCGTGGGAACGAAATATACGTCGCGGTTGCTCAAATGCGTGTTCAGCGCAACCAAGGTAAAGCCTTCGTAATAATATTCGCGGCTTCCGTCGGGATATTCGGTATACTTCAAATCGCCGTCGGCAGCGTTTTCCTCCGCCGAAGCAAGAATATCGTCAACCGTAACGTCGCCCTCGTTAAGCGCCATTTCAAGCAGCTTCGCTTCGCCGTCTATATCGACCATCATCAAGCCGCCGACTACGTATACCACGCGTACGTCGTCGTAATAAATATAATCGATATCCGTTCCGCCGTCGGAATTGTAAACCAATCCGTATTCGTTCACCTCGGAGCAGGCGGAAAGCAGAAAACAGAGCAACAGCAATGCACAAGCAAATGTTTTACGCATCGCCGTCCTCCTTTTTGCCGTCGCCGTTAAGCTTCAGCTCGGCAAACTGTTCGCGCGTGATAAGAATACTGCGCTTCTTTGTTGCGGCATCGAACTC
The DNA here is from genome assembly GCA_017466805.1 of Clostridia bacterium. Classification (GTDB taxonomy): domain Bacteria; phylum Bacillota; class Clostridia; order Oscillospirales; family CAG-382; genus Coliplasma. Next base: position 35,096 of record JAFTTN010000015.1, on the reverse strand, counting down.
GCCTATATATCCGCGGCGCTCCATTTTATCGATAATTCTTGCCGCGCGCGCATAACCGAGCGAAAGCCTGCGCTGAAGCAGCGAGGTAGAAACGGTTCCGCATTCTATCGCAACCTCTATCGCGTCCATAAACATCGGATCGGTCTTGTCGTCGCCATCGTCCGCCGAATCGGCAGCCGCCGCGCCCTTCTTGCCCTTCATGCCGCAAAGCTTTGCTTCCTGCTCGATCTGCTGCATAATGCTTTCATCGTACTGTGCGTGTGCCGCTTCCTTTATAAACTGAGTTACCGAAGCAACCTCGCCCTTACCGTCGACGAATGCGCCCTGCACGCGCAAAGGCTTCATCGCGCCGACAGGGTAATAAAGCATATCGCCCTTACCGAGCAGCTTTTCGGCACCCGTCATATCCAAAATCGTGCGGGAGTCGACCGCGCTCGTAGTTGTCAACGCAATGCGCGAGGGGATGTTTGCCTTGATAAGACCGGTAATAACGTCGACCGAGGGTCTTTGCGTACCGATAACGAGGTGTATGCCTGCAGCACGCGCCTTTTGCGCAAGACGGCAAACCGAGGTTTCAACGTCGTCGGGTGCAGTCATCATCAAATCGGCAAACTCATCGATAAATATAACTATCTGGGGAAGCAAATCGCGCTCGGGGTCGTTCGCAACCGCGTTGTTATATCCCATAAGGTCGCGCGCGCCGACCTCCTGAATAAGCCTATAGCGGTTTTCCATTTCGGTGCACGCCCAATTAAGCGTACCCGCCGCGTTCTTCGGGTCGTTAATAACCGGAACGAGAAGATGCGGAATATCCTTGTAATCGGAAAATTCAACTGTTTTCGGGTCGATAAGTATAAGCTTTACGTCGTTCGGGTGGTTGCGGTAAAGCAAAGAGATAATAAGCGAGTTTATGCACACCGATTTACCCTGACCGGTTGCGCCCGCAACGAGAAGGTGGGGCATTTTTGCAATATCAAGATAAACCGGACTGCCCGCAACGTCTTCGCCGAGCGCACAGAAAAGCCTGCTCTTGTTTTCGCGGAAAATGGGGTTATCGATAAGTCCGCGCAAACGCACCGTAGAGGTGGATTTGTTGGGGATTTCGACACCCACAGCCGCCTTGCCGGGAATATTTTCGATTCGTACCGCGGTAGCCGCAAGGTGAAGCGCAATATCCTCGGAAAGATTTGCTATCGCCTTTACTCTAACACCGGTTTCGGGCTGAAGCTCATAGCGGGTAACGGTAGGACCGTAGGTGGAATTAACAACCTTTGCCTTAACGTTAAAGCTTGCCAAAACCTCCTCGAGCTTTCTGCTGGTGCGCTCGACCTCCGCGCCGGTGGGGCCGCCGCTTCCGTTGCCGCTGTCTGCGGTAAGAAGCGATATGGGCGGGAAGACGTAAGGTGTGTCCTCTATAGGTTCAAGACAAAGCTCCTCTTCGTCGCCTTCCTCTATAATTTCGGGAATGGTTTCGGGAACCGGCTCGGGAATCGGATCGGGCTCAAACGGAAGCTCGTCGCCATCTCCCTGCGGGTCCTCGGGTAATGCTCCGCCGATTTCGGTGTCGCTGCTCGCGTCGTATTCCGAAATAAGCTCGTATCCGCCGTTTTCTTCCTCTTCGGCGGGGTCTGCGGGCAACGGCTCGGGAAGCTCTGCTTGCGCTTCCTTCTTTTTGCGCTTGGGCGCAGGCTCGGGGATTTCCTCATCCTCTTCCTCGCGCTCCTCCCTTGCACGCTCTGCGGCGTCACGGAAATAGTTCACAATAGCCATAACCGTATCCTTGGGAGTGGTGCCGCAAAGCAGCACCGTGCATATGAATATACCGAGTATTGCAAGCACCATCGAAGCGGTCGCACCGATAAGCTTTATAAACAGCATTGCCACCGCACCGCTTATAAGCCCCGCGCTCTGAAGCTCGATACCCTTCGGATAAAGGTCGCGCAGTGCCATTTCGTCACCGCCCGCTACGGCAACCTGCACCACGAGCGATATGAATACGAATTCAAGAAAATACAGCAAATATTTGGTCCTTGCGACGTTGTTCGCATGGTCCTTGCCCCAAAAAATATCGATAATTAAAATAAGAAACGGCACAACGTAATACATCGGCCCGAAAAGTCCCTTTAAAAAGGTCGAAATCGCACTGCCGAACCAGCCGTTGTTCATAAACGGGAAAAAGGTAAGTATTATAAAAAACGCAACGAAACCGACCGCCCAGCGTATTATTTCGCTGCGGTCTACCTTTATCTGCGTTTGCTTGGGCGCGCTTTGCTTCTTCGCGCTTGCTTTAGACGCCTTGCTTTTTTTCTTATCTGCCACAACAGACTCCTTTTTACATCAATACGTCCGCGATAACCGCACAGACGCCTATAATAATACAGTAAACTGCAAAAAACGTGAAGCTTTTGTTCTTCGTGAGATATTGCAAAAGCTTTATTGCGAAAAATCCGACAACCGCGGCGGTAACCGCACCTGCCAATACGGGCGCGAGCATCGATGCCGAAATACCCTCCTCGAACATATCGGGCAGCTCGGTAACGCAAGCACCCAATATTGCGGGGATAGACATTAAAAACGAAAAACGCACCGCTTCCTCACGCGTGTAACCGAATATTCTGCCGCCGGTAATGGTAGAGCCGGAGCGTGAAATACCCGGGAATATACCTATCAACGCCTGCATAACGCCAACACCGAGCGGGCGAAGATATCCGCCGTTTTCCGCCGTCGCGCTCTTGCTTCGCAATCTGTCGCTCAAAACAAGCATAAGACCGTTAAAAATAAGCAGCAGGCCTATCGCCCACGAAACACCGCTCAACGCCTCGACAGCCTCGTCAAGCCCCAAAAGCTTTACCGGAATAAGCGGCAGTGTTGCGATGCAAAGCATAAGAAACAGCCTTTCGCCGCTGTTCAAGCCCTGCTTGATTTTGCCGGTGAACAGCTTTTTTGCAAGCGAGAAAAAGCCTTTTATAAGCATAAGCACGTCGCTTCGGAAAACTATACAAACCGAAACGAGCGTAGCAAGATGAAGTGCAATGTTAAAGGTAAAGCCGCTTTCGGTCTGCGTGCCGAAGAAGTTTTGCGCCAGCGCAAGATGTCCCGAGCTGGATACAGGCAAAAATTCGGCTATGCCTTGGATTATTCCGTATATTATCGCTTCGAGTATACCCATAAAAACCCTTTCTCTCTATATAAAAGCTGTGTTTTGTATATTCAAGCAGGCAAACCGATTGCCGATTGGCTTGATTGAATATGCAAATAAATACCTCCAAGGTTGCTTTCTGCCCCCGCCGAAAAAACGGCGGGAGCAGAATATAACAAGCTTATTGATTATTGAAAATTAAGCGATTCGAGCATATCCTGAAGCTCGGTTTCGGCTTTGCTGAGGTTTGTTTCAAAACGCGAAGCAACGTTCTTATCGAGAAGCATATACTGACCCAAAATGCCGCCCCAGCCGTATGCGGAGCCAAGGTCGAAGGTACGCGAATCGAAGATAAGGTCGAGCATTTCGCCCGATTCGTCATCGCGCGAGTCACGGTATTTAAGCTGAACGTCGTAGTATGCGGGGGTAACGAGATGCATCGAGTATTCCGAAATTGCCGAAATCAAGGTGCCGATATCGTTAAGCTGCTCGGTGCTGTGGGTAACGGGAAGGAACATTACCGATGCGTTATCCTTGGAAACGGTGTGGTAATATCTGTCCTGAGTTTCGTAGTACTTGGGCATGGGAAGAATACCGAATTCGTCCTCCATCTGTCTGAACGAAGCAACGTTAATAAGACCGCACATATAGAAGAGCTCTCTGCCTTCGACAAAGGACTTGTGAACGGTTGCCTCCCAAACGTTCTGGGGATAGGGGTACTTCGATTCGTACTTCGGGCTGTTTGCAACCATAACCACGTTATCGTTGTTATAGAATTCAAGAACGTCGTTCAAAATGGTGTAGGTAGCTTCGGTTTCCTTGGAAAGAGTAAGATAGGGAAGGTCGTCGTCGCCCTTCTTCGCAATCTTTTCGCCTGCCGCTACAACGTGAACGTATATGTTGTAGGTTTCGGTGCCGAACGCCCAGGTGTCGAATTCATCGAGCACGCCGTCGCCGGTGGAATCGTATGTAATATCGTCGGTGCAGATTTCAACGAGCTTATCGAAGGTCCATTTGTTGTCCTTAACGAGCTGGTAGAAATCCTCTTCGATACCAAGGGTGCTCTTGAGCTTCTTGTTGAAAAGAACGCACCAAGTGCCCTGGTCGTCATAGGTATTAATATCGCCGCAGGTGAAATATACCCTTCCTGCGATAGAAAGGTCGTTAACTGCGTTCTGGTCCCACCAGGGCTTAGTGAGGTCGATCGTTTCGACAGAGTTCAAATCTACGATCATATCCTCCAAAGCAAGAGTCGATGCTCTGCCGAGCGAATCGAAGCAGATATCGTAGGTGTGAAGGCCCGAGGTAACCTGATTTTTGATAAGGTCGGGAACGTTGCTGGAGGTAGAGGCGTCGCTTACCATTTCACCCTTAATAGTGCAGTTATAGGTGGTTTCGATGTAATCGACAACCTGCTTTTTCGCATCGTCAACCGACGAGGGATTTTCTTCCTCGTAAATGATTTCGCCGGTGTAGCCGAGAATCGAGGACGAGCCTGCGCCGAAGTGGTGGCAAAGCACGTTGATTTCTCTGCCGCCGAAGTCGACTACGGGAGTGGTAAGGGTAAGACCCTTGGATTCATCCGATGCCGAGGATTCATCCTCGCCTCCGTTGCAGGCTGCCATAAGCGGCACGAGCATTACGATAGCGAGAAGGCAAATCAAAAGCTTTTTCATAATTTTTCCTTTCAATTTTTCGAAGCGCGCATACAGGCACTTTAATATTATTCTATATTATAACCTTATATTCCATAATTGTCAAGCGAGAAGAAAAAACAATTCGATTGACAAACAGGCGGTATTGGTGTATAATTGTTTGGAAACACAAGAGAAACGAACTAAAGGAGATGACGTTTTGTCCTCTGCATTCAAGAATTTTTTCATCACCTTCGCGGTCTGCCTGCTGGTGTTCGGCTTCGTAGGTCTTAAATTTATCTATCCCTGGGTGTCCGATATAGTTAATTTCGAGGATATGGGCCAAGAAACCTCGGGCGATACGAGCGAGGATATTTCCGGCGATACGAGCGAGCCCGAAAGCTCCGCACCCGTCGTCGTGCCCGACGATTACGACGAAAACGGCGACGTGTTCACCGCGATGATAATGTGCGTCGATTCGAAGGGAAGCGCGGTAAACACCGTGTTTATCGATTCCAACGGCAAAACCAAGCAATTTATATATTGCTCTATCCCCTCGACTCTTAAAAACTATAACGAGGTCGGCTCGATGATGCCGGTCGGCGACCTTTTCGCCACGATGACGCCCGAAGCAATCTGCCAGACCGCTTCGGCAATGACGGGTATCGAAACCAAATATTGCCTGCGCTTTAACCGCGACGGCGTTCGAGCAATGGCAAAGCTTATCCCCGGCGCAAGCGTTACGCTTAACGAGGACATTATAATCGTCAACCCCGCGTATGCCGATTATATCCCCGTTGTCGGTCAGCCCTACCCCGACGATTATTACGTTACCATTTCCAACGTCGACGGCAGAGTGCTTCTTAACGAGCAGTTAAACGGCAAATCCAAGCTCGATTGGCTTCTCGAATACAACCCCTCGACAGACGGCAGCGAATACAACGCACTCTATTCGCAGATTGCAAGATCGGTAATAAAGCAGTTCTTCGCTTCGGAAAACGCGTTAAAGAGCACCGAAACCATGTCGAAGGTGCTTAAAAACTGCGAAACCAACCTCACTCTCGATGCGGCAAGCGGCCATTTGGAAACCATCTTCTCGTACGATAATTTTATGCTGCACGAAACCACTTATCCTTCCAATTGGGAAACAGCTGTAGTAAAGCTGCGCGATTTGGACGGAAGCTATAAAAAATAACAGAGGCGCAAAATGAAAAAGAACTATTCCCCCGCAACCAAATGCATTCACTCGGGCTACGAGCCCCAAAACGGCGAGCCGCTCGCTCTGCCCATATATCAAAGCACAACCTATTCCTATTCCTCCCCTACCGAAATCGGCAAGCTGTTCGACCTCACCGCAGACGGACATATGTATTCGCGCATATCCAACCCGACGGTTGCCTGCGTCGAAAGCAAAATCGCCGATTTGGAGGGCGGCGTCGGCGCGCTCTGCACGAGCTCGGGCCAAGCGGCAAGCTTTTTGGCTATCGTAAACATCGCATCGGCAGGCGACCATATTCTCGTTTCCTCGAAAATCTATGGCGGCACCACCAACCTTTTCAACGTAACGCTTCGCCGCTTCGGTATCGATTGCACCTTTTTCGACCAGGATATTCCGAGCGAGGAATTGGCGGCTTTAATCCGGCCCAACACCAAGCTTATATTCGGTGAAACCATTGCAAATCCCGCGCTTTCGGTGTTCGACACCGAACGTATCGCAAGGGTTGCGCACGATGCCGGCATTCCGCTTATCGTAGATAACACCTTTGCCACCGGCGTGCTTTGCAGACCTATCGATTTCGGTGCGGATATAGTCGTGCTCTCCACCACGAAGTATATGGACGGACACGCCGTTCAGCTCGGCGGCTGCGTTGTCGACAGCGGCAATTTCGATTGGACTCAAAACGATAAATTCCAAGGCCTTTGCACGCCCGACGAATCCTACCACGGCATAGTTTACACCGAATCCTTCGGCAAGCTCGCCTATATAACCAAAATGCGCGTTCAGCTAATGCGTGACTTCGGCGTTTACCCCACCGCACAGGCGGCGTTCCTGCTCGATTTGGGTATGCAAACGCTCGACGTACGCCTTGCGCGCCATTGCGAAAACGCCCTTACCGTTGCAAAATATCTCGAAGACAGCGGCTATGCCGAATACGTCAACTATGCAGGGCTCGAAAGCAACAAATATAACGAATTGGCAAAGAAATATCTTCCCAAGGGCTGCTGCGGCGTCGTTTCCTTCTGCATAAAAGGCGGCAGAGAAAAGGCCGAAAGATTTATGAATTCGCTTTCGCTGTTCGTAAACGCGGTCCACGTTGCAACCGTGCACTCCTGCGTGCTTCATCCCGCAAGCTCCACCCACCGCCAGCTAAGCGATGAAATGCTTGTAAAAGCGGGAATCGACGGCGGACTTATAAGAATTTCTGTCGGAATCGAGGATATAAACGATATCCTTGCCGACCTAAAGCAAGCGCTCGAAAAGGCGTTTGAGTAAAAAATTGTTTATTAATTTGCTTAAAACCCGCGTTATGCTATTGAAATTCGAAAATAAATGTGATATAACGTAAGTAATAAATACGGAGGTGTATACCATGGCATATTCTATCGTTAACGACACTTGCATCGGCTGCGGCACTTGCGAAGCTGAATGCCCCGTAAGCGCTATCACCGTTGGTGACGACGGCAAGTACGTAATCGACGCTGATCTTTGCATCGAATGCGGCGCATGCGCAGGCGTATGTCCCGTTGATGCTCCTCAGGCGTAAATCCCAGAGCAGAAACCCGATAATGCGTTCATAGGTTTTCCCTATGGGCGCATTATTGTTATTCTGCCGAATTCAGCAAAATACGTCAGAATACGCGTATTTCCGTCAAAAAACGTGTCTTGTACGCCAAGCCCGCTCTAAAGTTGTAAACAAATTGTAAAAAGACTGCTTTTTGTGTCACTTTTTCATATAAATGTAGTTTAATATATATGGCAACCTTTTTCGTTGCATTGGGGTATTATTTATGGCAGAGCTTTACGAAAACCGAATAAACGCAAACCTGCTGTTAAAGGAGCTCGAGGGCGGCATCCGATTCGGGACCGACGCTTTGCTGCTTGCCGATTTTGCATCCGCCGCAAAGCGCGGCACTTGTATCGACCTCGGCACAGGCTCGGGGGTTATCCCCTTGTTAATGCTCGCTTCGGGCAGTAAAGCAAGCTTTTGCGGGCTCGAGCTTCAGCCCGAATACGCTTCTCTCGCCGCCGAAAACGCGCGCGCGAACGGATATGGCGAAAGCTTTAAAATAATCTGCGGCAGCGCCGCCGATTACAAATCGCTTTTCGAAAGCGGCAGGGCCGATTACGTGGTAACCAACCCGCCGTATATGCGTGCCGATTGCGGCGCCGAAAACGAAAGCACCCCGCTTAATATCGCACGGCGCGAAATCTCGGGCGGGATCGATATGTTTTGCCAAGCGGCAGCCTGGTGCCTTAAAAGCGGCGGCAGCTTTTTTGCCGTATACCGCCCAGATAGGCTGGTAAACCTGCTTTGTGCCATGCGTGCCAACAAAATCGAGCCGAAGCGTCTGCGCGCGGTGACCGCGTCGGCAGGCAAAAAGCCCTCGCTTATTCTTGTCGAAGGCCGCAAGGACGGGCGCGAGGGTCTGATTTACGAAAACGACCTTTTGATTTATACCGATGAATCGCATACCTCGCAAACCGAGGAAATGCAAAGAATATACGAAAGATTTTGATTTAAAGAATGACGAAAAGAACGGTAGCGTTGATTTTAATACTTCTAACGCTTCTGCCTGCACTGTGCGTAGCGGGCGGCGTTCTTTTTGCGCCCAAATCGCCGTTCGAGCAGGCCGATACCCAACGTGAATCGGCTATAGAATCGGCGCTCGGCAACGGCAATACGAAAGGCGAGGCTGTATCCCCCCTGCCCGAAAGCCAACGCTATATCGTGCAGTTCAAAAAAAATACCGAGCTCGAAAAAATCGAAAGCGTGCTTAACGGCATTCCCTACCGCCTGCTTGCCGAAAGCGAACAGCGCATTTTCGCAATCTCATTGGAAAGCAAAGACTTTTTTAAATCGCACGGCGATATTATCGATTATTACGAGCCCGATTTCGCGCGCGAATCACTCGCACTTACAAACGATCCGGTTGCGCTTCCCGTATATGAATCCGCGGGGATAAACACCGCTTGGGACAGCGTAAAGGCAAGCAGCGATATTATCGTAGCGGTGCTCGATACCGGCGTAAACCGCACGCACGAGGATATTGCCGGCATTAATCTGCTTCCCGGCTACGACGCGGTCACCAAAACCGCCTACGTCGATGGCGATGCGGTCGGCCACGGCACCGGAGTTATAGGCATTATCGCCGCGCAGGCGGATAACGGACTTGGCATTGCGGGCGTCGCACACGGCGTGACCGTGCTTCCGGTAAAGGTTTCTACCGGCGGCACCACCATTTATTCCTCCGACCTTATCGCAGGAATCCGCTTCGCCGCAGATGCAGGCGCAAAAATAATAAATATGTCTATCGGCGGTTATTCCTTCTCGTACGCCGAGGAGGACGCGGTAAACTACGCCGCCGAAAAGGGCTGTATACTTATCTCGGCGGCAGGCAACGGCGGCAACCGCCCCTACGCCGACCAAAAAAGCTATCCCGCATCCTACGATAACGTTATATCGGTCGCATCCTGCAACGAAAACGGCGAAAGAAGCGATTTTTCGCAATATAACGATGCGGTCGACGTTGCGGTGAACGGCGAGCTTTTAACCCTTCCCTATGTCGATGAGCTCGGCGCATCGGTCTACCGTACCGATTCGGGCACAAGCTATTCCTGCGCGATAGTAAGCGGTATCGCCGCGCTCGCTGCAACGAAAGCGGGCACAGCGCGCTTCGGCGGAGATGAATTTTTGGCGCTGATAATCGATACCTGCGGCAACAAGCGCACCGACGAGCTCGGCTACGGCATAATAAACGCAAGCACAGTGGTAACGCGTGCGTCGCTCCCGATAATTACCGGCATAAGCAATTTGGGCAGATATTCCGACAGCGTCCGTATCGGCTTTAACCGCGGCACCGCCACGCTCGACGGCGAGCCGTTCGAGGACGGCGAAACGGTTATCGAAAGCGGCAGACATATAATCACCGTAGTCGACGGTAAAAGCGAAAGAAGCATGGTGTTTATCCTCGATTACGACCCGCTTTCCTACGAGTTCAAAAAATTCGCCACCTTTGCTTGCTTCGAATTCGCCCGCGGAACCGCACTTCTCGACGGCTTCCCCTATCTTTCGGGCGACCGTATTTCCACCACGGGCAGACACGAATTCGTGCTGACCGACGGTGACGAGCGTTTGGAAAAAACGATCGACCTGCAATATTCGCTTCCCGCCGTATACGGTGTCGAAAACGGCGGTGTTTATAACTCACCCATTGAAATCAAAATAATCGGCAACGGCTATGCCGAGCTCGACGGAGTCGAAATCTTCGGTGAAGCGGCGGTGTGCGAAAGCGGAAGCCACACGCTTACAGTGAAAAGCATCGACGGCGCGATTTCGGAGGAATATGCCTTCGAGCTCGATTTCCCCCACGCAAGCAGCTATTTAACCGATTACGAAAACGCTTCCGCCGCAGTCGATTCCGAAAATCGATATTTCTGCCTCTACGGCGAATCGCTCGTCGGCGCGCGCATTTACGATATAAGCCTGCCCGAGCAATACGCCTATTTCCTGCCTATCGAGCGTGTTTACAGCCACGCCTTTACCGAAGAATACCTAATTCTGTTCAGCGAAGGCGGTATAACCCTGCTCGACCGCAAAAACGCGCTTTCGGGCGAGGAAGCGGCGCAAAGCCTCGGCTTTATAGGCGAATCGAGCTACTATATCTACGCCGAAAACGAAATCTACGGCTTCGGCAACAATATGATGCGAAAAATATCGCTCGACGGCAGCTTCGAGGATATACGCAGATTTTCCTTCACGCCCGAGCTCGTTTATTACTCAAACGGTCTTTTCTGCCTGCTTGCACCCTCTTCGGATAGGCTTGCCAGAATTTACGACCCGATAAACGATACACTTTCCATATTCGATATCGGCAGGTCGATAGACGGTGTTCCGCTCTGCTACGGCGATGGGTATCTTGCCGTGGGCAACGAGCTTATCGATACGGCAAGCCGAAAATGCGTGCTTGAATTTTGTTCGAATTACGCAGTCAAAATCGAAAACGGTCTTTTGTATACCGATAACCGAATAATCGAAATTTCCACCGGCAAAGAGCTGGGCAGCTTTGCTTATCAGCTTTCGGATATCGAAATTTCCGAAAACCGCGTCTATCTCTTCGGTACCGAGGCGGTAATGACGGTTATCGACGAAGGCGTCGAAGGTATTGCCAAATACGGCGCGGCGGTTCGGTGCGAATATACCCTTTCTCCGCCCGAGCAGATCAACCCCTACCGTACCGACGTGTTCTATTCCCCGTATTCAAAAGTTCTTTCGGCAAAGGCGAGCGGCGAAACGGTTTTCCTTCTGTTCTCGGATAAAAATTCGCTTTGCGGCTTTTCCTCGGCGGATTTCGGCGAGCAGGCAAGCGTGCCCTTAAGATTTTCGCCCAAAAAGCTGTTCGTTTCGGGCGGCTACGTCGCAGTCTGCTTCGAAGAGCGCTCCGAAATATATCTGGCTCCCGAAAGCTCGCTTTCCGATGGCGTTTATATAAACCTCCCCGCAATCTGCGATTCCGCCGCGGTTGCAAACGGCAGGCTGTATGCCGTTTCGGGCGGAAGAATAACCCATTGCCTTCCCGACGGAAGCAACGTTGCGATCACCTCGATTCGCGCATCGTCGGTCGACAGCGACGGCGAAAGGCTGTACGTTCTCGACGACGACAGTCTTTCGGTATATAACGAAAATCTTCTTCTCCTCGGCAGCGTTCAAACGAACGCAAAGGATTTTGTGCTCGGCAAGGGCGTCGCCGTCGGCGGCGTGGTTTACGACCCTACCTTAAACGCCGAATTCGCGCACCTCGACGGAGAAATTCTAACGGTAAGCAACAGCGCGATAATAACCGAAGACGGCGTTTTCGACCTTGTAAATAGCCAATATATCGGTACGCTCGGATTAGAAAGCCCCAAAGCCGCCGCGGTAACCTCGAGCAATTCGGTGGTTTCGTTCGGCAATGCACTCGTTTCGGTCTGCAGCTTCGGCAACGGTATTCCGGTCACCCAAAGCCCCGAAATCCGCGGCATAACCGAGTCGAGCATTTATATCGACAGCGTAGTTATCGAATATTCGCACGGTATAGGATATCTCGACGGCAAGCCGTTCGAATCGGGTTCTGCAGCAAGCGGCGCGGGCACGCACACCTTCCTCGTTTCGCTCCCCTGCGGAAGAAGCGTTTCGGTTAACTTCACTATAGAAGCAAATATCGAAGCTATCGAATTTCTTGTCGGCGACAGAATAATGTCGGTCGGCGAAACCGTAACCCTGCGGGTTAAATATCTGCCCGAGGGCGCAGGCTCAGTACCCGCGGTCTTCCAATGCGATTCCGACGGAATAACCATATCCGAATCGGGCGTAATAACCGCAAACAAAATCGGCGTTTATACCGTTACCGCGCTTGCCGAAACCGATTACAGCAGCTTCCGAGCAAGCTGTATAATCACCGTGCGCGACGACCTGCTGGTATTCAACGGCGAAAGCGGACTGCGCATCGACCGAAACAGCGGTCTTGCAATCGGAATTCCCCCCGCCACCGACTCGAGCTCGCTTTTGTCACAGCTTATAAACCCAAACGGAGTAAGCGTAACCGATAAAGACGGCAGACAAAAATCAGGCGTAATCGGCACGGGCGATAAAATTGTTCTAACCAAAAACGGAGAAGTAACCGACACTCTTACCGCGGTAGTCCCCGGCGATTGCGATGGCGACGGTTATATCTCCGCATACGATATTTATATCCACGAGCGCATTCTGCGCGGCCAAAGCTACGAAAGCGCGTTTATTGCCGCGGCAGACGTCAACGGCAACGGTATTACCGCCGATAACGACCACCGCGCGCTGAAAAATCTTATACTGCGTCCCGGCGAAAGCAATGCGGCAACCCCGCCGGAAAATCTGTTCGGCTTGAGCTCGGTGCAAACGCTCACCTATATCGAAAGCGGCTCGGTTATCGACGTTGCGATCTGTATAAGCGGATGCAAATACACCCGCGGCGTTTCGGGCGTGCTCGAAATAAGCGAAGGGCTTGAATTTATCGAAGCCGAAGCTGCCGGCTGGGAAATCGGCGCAAAGGATATCGGCAATGGCAAAATCAGCTTTTTCGCCCACGGAAACAACGGCGAAAACTGCGAAAAGGCGTTCAAGGTATTGCTCGTTCTGCGCTTCCGCGTTACCGCCGAAGCGGGAAGCACCGTCGAATTCGCCTCGAATGGCTTTACGGCATCCTTCAAGGACGGCTGTAAAACCGTTCGCTTCGAGCCCTCCTCGAGCTTCGTTTACGGCGTACCCGAGGGCGAATTCAATATAGCCTTCCACAACGCACAAAGCTTTGTCTTTGATCCCGAAAAATACGATTATACCGCTGTTATCCCCTATAACAGCGCGCTCGCCGATATTTCGGTCACCCGCAAAGCCGACTTCGACGTGGCTGTTTCGGGACTGGTTATCGACGATACCGGCAAGGGTACGGTAAGCATAAGCGTAACCGATAAAAACGGCTCGACAACGCTGTATACCATACGCGTACGCCGTGACGACGAGCCGCGCTTCGATACCAACTGCCGCCTTGCAACGCTCGAAATCGAAGGGCATCGGCTTTCGCCGCTGTTCAATCCCGATATTCTCGATTATTCGGTTTCGGTTCCCTACGGTACCGAAAAAATAAATCTCTACTGTGTGGCGCAAAGCCCGAGCGCACGCGTAATAATCGGCGATACTACACTAAAAGGCAGCGTCACTCCGATAACGATAACCGTCGGCTCGCCCGATGGCGAATCGCTTACCTACACGGTGTACGTAAATATTCTTCCGCCGATTGTCGAAAGCTCGGAGCAATCGCTCCCCGACGATACGAACGACGGTATATCGCTCGTCACGGTGCTCGCAATAATCGGTGCGCTCGTATTCGCCGCGGCTGTTATCACTATGTATATCAAGCTCGCCAAGCGCGACGAGGAATTGCGTAATAAGGAATAAAATCGATTTTTTCGTAATTTCCGAAAAATGCACAAAAAACATCCAAATCTCCCGCGGCTTTTGCTTCCGCGGGGGATTTTTGTTTTGCACTTTAACGAACACTTTTGTGCACTTACCCCGAAATATGTGGTGAAACTGCAAAAAATGAAAAAGCCAATTTGGTATATATTGCCACAAAATTTCGGGGCAATGTACAAAAATATAAAATGTGCACAAACGTCGTTGACATAAGTGGCCGAATTTTATATAATGAATTCAGTATTGTTTATTTTTATAGGAGAGTTTTTATGAAAACGTTAAGAAAAGCAACCGCGCTGCTTACGTTGATCGCGTTGCTCGCAACCGCGTGCATCGTCGCGTCGGCATCGGCGTACGTTTCGATGTCGGTTTACAACTATTTCGACGTTGCCGAAGGCGTAAGCTACGCAAGCTACGGCGTATACGGCAGCTACAGCGGTCATACCGAACAGGCTACCGTTCTTGAATTCCACCCGAACGACGGATATATCCCAATGGCGTTCGCCGCAAATGCAGGCAGCTGCAATCTGCTCGAAACGCAATACGATATCGCCGTTAACAAATACGGCTACGAGGTAGTGGGCGTTATCAACGGCTCATACTTCGACCTCGAAACCGGCACCCTCACGGGTATGCTTATTTCCGGCGGCAAGGTATCCTGCGCCGATATCGGCTACACCTACGGTAACCTTACCAGCGTCGTTGCCTTCGGCTACGACGGAAGCATGGATATAGTCGATTCTCAGCTTGCATATAACCTTTACATCAACGGCTCTTTGGTGCCCGATGCATTGCGTTTTATTAACAAGCAGCAGGATTCTGACGTTTGGAGAACCGACGCGATCTATTACTACGATACCTCCTGCGGCACCTATGCAGATTCCTCCTACGGCTACGAGGTGGTTTGCGAAAAGGTCAACGGCAGCGACCTTTCGGTCGGCGAAACTATGTCTGCCAAGGTAGTTCAAATCAACGGCTACACCAGCAAATCATATATCTCCGATTACTATTCGCATTCCGACAGATTCGTTTTAACCACTCCCTCGGGCTCCTCCTATATCAACTACCTCACCGGTCTTTCGGTCGGCGATGAAATCGAAATCTCGGTAGAGGAAACCGTCGAGGAATCGAAGGAAATAATGGAAAACGCGGGAAGCGTTATCACTAACGTCGGCTGGCTTGTTAAAGACGGCGTTGATATGACCGATTATAACTCCTATATCGGCGAACACAGCGTTACCGGCACCTATGCCCGCTGGACCGTATTCGGCAAAAAGGCAGACGGCACCTACGTCTTCTTCACCTCCGAAGGCGGAAGCACCGGCGATACCTCGCAATCTCTTACGCTTAAAGACGTTGCCGCGGCTATGATTCAGCTCGGCTGTGTAGACGTTATCCGTATGGACGGCGGCGGATCTACCGCAATGTACGTTTCTAACACCGGCTCGGGCTATCCCGGATACGTTATGTCGCACTCGAGAGCGGTTGCCGACTGTATCCTTATCGTAAAAAGCGATCCCGGCAAGCCCACCTTGAAATCGGCTCTCCGCGCGGCAGAAGCGATTCACCACTACGATTACACCGAAGCAAACCTCAACGCTATCCGTGTTGCATATAACGCGGCAAAGGCGGTTTACGAAAACGAAAATTCGACCGACGAGGAATATATTGCGGCAGCGGAAAACCTCAAAGCGCTTATCGCAAAAACAGGTCCCTCCTCCACCGCAAACCTGCCCACCGAGCCCTTCTGGCTTACCCACTACAATAACGTAAACGCCGAAGGCGCGGGCTCGATAATGACAAGCAGCTACACCGGCGGCGCGTGGAACCTCCACGTTGCGTTCAGCCCCGTTGCAAACACCGATGCCTACGAGATCACCGCTATCTCCAACGGTATCAAGGCAGGTGAGGGTACTCCGCTTGCAATCCCCTCGGGCGGCTTCGTATACACCATAAACAAGGGTAACGATTGGCCCACCGTTTACGCCGCCAACCCGAGCGCATATTCTTGGGCGGCATCGCTTCCCGACTATACCAGCGAAGCCTGCTTCGATATGGTCGAAAGAGCGCTTACCTGGTCTGTGGGCGACAGATTCCTGTTCGGCGGACTCGACCTTTCCTCCGCATCTGTTCCCACTACCACACCCTCGAAGAATTGGTACGATTCCTCCTACGTCTGCACCGCAACGATCGCGGAATACACCGAAGCGGCTGCAGAAAACGACGACAGAATTAAAGACGGCATCTATATAACCGCATTCAACACCCCCGTTACCGCAGGCTCTGCCGTTATCTTCACCAACGAATTCAACGGCGGCTGGATCTCCACCACTGCGGCTAACCACAACTGGACGCAAAACGCGCTCTTCACCTGGGACGATTCGCTCGGCGCATACGTTCTCACAAGCAACGCTCAAGGCATCGGCGAAGAAACCGAAACGGTTTACGTCGGCAGTAATCAAATTTTGGTAGCCGTTCACGATAACGAAGACGGCACCAGCACCAACAACAAAAACCTCCTTGCCGCCGCAACCGCAGGTCAAACGCTCGCACTCTACGGCATCGACCTCGAATCGCGCTCGCTCGGAGTTGCTCCCTATATTAAGCTTTTGGGCGAAGGCACCGTCCCCGAAACTCCTGAAGTTCCCGAAACTCCCGAAGAACCCGAAGTTCCCGAAGAACCCGAAGTTCCCGAAGAACCCGAAGTTCCCGAAACTCCCGAAGAACCCGAGGTTCCCGAAACTCCCGAAGTTCCCGAAGAGCCGATCGATCCCGATGCAGACGGCGACGGCATTCCCGACAGCTACGGCGTTTCTATCGATGAAGACGGCGAATACAGCTTCGAAAACGCATACGGCTATACCTTCAATATCGATTACACCAACGGCACTATCGCAGGCGAGGATGCAACGATTATCACAAGCGCATCCTACTACAACAGCTGTAATCCCAACTGGGCAATAAGCGTTGTGCTCGAAGCAACCGAAAATTCAAACGAATACAGCGTTTCCAAGGTTGTTGTAACCCCCGGCTCCGCCGCAAACGCAAATATCACTTGGAATAACGGCACTATCGTAATGGTAGTTCACTCTGCCGCTTCCCACCCCGGCGATTACGATAATTGGCAAAGCAAAGTTGCCGCTATGGCACTTAAAGCAGGCGATATAGTCAACGTCGCTTCCGATAAATCCACCGTTACCGTAATTTCCGCCGCTCCCGAAACCGAAGAGCCCGAAGTCCCGGAGGAACCCGAGGTTCCCGAAACTCCCGACGTTCCCGAAGAGCCCGAGGTTGAGCTCGTTATCGATTCGGTTGAATTCCGCACCGAAATCAGCTTCACCGAAGGCAACGCGATCTTCACTCCTGTTCTTTACAGTGTAAACGGCGATACCTCTCTTTGCGATACCGCTATCGGCGAATACGTTGCAATCTGGTACAACTCGGACGATTTTAGCACCTACAGCGCCGGCACGGTAATGACCGCAGGCACGCTTTACGACCTCTACGTCCGCTTCGATACCGCAGGCGATTATACTATCGGCGAAAGCTGCACCGTCACCCTCGTTAACCCCGACGGCAGCTATATCGGCGAAGAATACACCACAAACTGCAGCGAAACCCGCTACGCAGTAGACTTCTATATAACCGCGGCGGCTGCAGAAACCGAAGAACCCGAAGTTCCCGAAACTCCCGAAGAACCCGAAGAACCCGAAGAACCCGAAGTTCCCGAAACTCCCGAAGAACCCGAACCCCCCGTTGATCCCGAAAACCCCGACGCGAACTGCGACGGTATTCCCGACAGCTACGGCGTTTCTATCGACGATGAAGGCGAATACAGCTTCGAAAACGCATACGGCTATATCTTCGATATCGATTACACCAACGGCACTATCGCAGGCGAGGATGCTACTATCGTAACAAGCTCGTCTTACTATAATAACTGTAATCCCAACTGGGCAATAAGCGTTCAGCTCCGTCCCACAGGCAACGCAAACGAATATCAGGTTATTAAGGTTGCCGTAACTCCCGGCTCTGCCGCAAACGCAAATATCACTTGGGTAAGCGGCGATATCGTAATGGTAGTTCACTCGGCGGCATCCCACCCCGGCGATTACGATAATTGGCAAAGCAAGGTTGCCGCTATGGCACTTAAAGCAGGCGACGTCGTAACCGTCGCTTCCGATAAATCCACCGTTACCGTCGTTTCCGCAGGCGTGCTTGCCGACGCAGACGGCGACGGCATTCCCGACAGCTACGGCGCTACCGTCAACGGCGACGGCGATTACAGCTTCGATAACGCATACGGCTATACCTTCAATATCGATTCCGTTAACGGCACTATCGCAGGCGAGGACGCTACTATCGTAACAAGCGAATCCTACTATAATAACTGCAATCCCAACTGGGCAATAAGCGTTCAGCTCCGCGCTACCGGAAACGCAAACGAATATAAGGTTGTCAAGGTTGCCGTGACTCCCGGCTCTGCCGCAAACGCAGGCTTTAAATGGTCGAGCGGCGATATCGTAATGGTAGTTCACTCGGCGGCATCCTGCCCCGGCGATTACGATAACTGGCAAAGCAAGGTTGCTGCTATGGCGCTCAAATCCGGCGATACCGTCATCGTTTCGAGCGATATGACCACCGTTACCGTAAACAAATAAGCAGCAATTAACAATTTATAACGAACAAAAAAATCAAGCTTCGAAGCAATTTCGAAGCTTGATTTGTTTTTATGCTGATTTTCGTAACAGCCGCGGGAAAGCTTTGTGTAAAAGGCTTTTCCGCTTTTATGCCCTATCAACCTATCTTATAAGTGCCGAAATAGTGGCGTGCGATAAGTATATAGTCGTATTGGTCTACCTTGCCGTCACGGTTTACGTCTGCGCGAACTTCCTCGTCTGCGGTAAGATAACGCGTTTCGAAATAATGACGCTTTACAAGTATGTAGTCGTACTGGTTGATCGCACCGTCGTTGTTAACGTCGCCCAAAGCAATCTTGGTGTTGTCGATAACGTCGTCGGTGTCGCCGGGATTGACGTTCGCGGTGTATGCAACCTCGATTTCGTCAAGCCAGATGTGACCCTTGCCCTCGTCGCCCAAAACGGGAGTAATGGTAAACTTAACGTAACGCTTGTTGGTAAGCTTGGAAATATATGCGGTAAGCATATAGGTCTTCCAGCCGTCGCTGCCGGTTGCGGTAAGTGCCACGTCCTCGCTGTGCGCGATGGTGGTATAGGTTCCGTTTAGGCTGTTGGATACCGAAACGGTAAGCGAAACGGGAGGAGCGTTAATGCCCCAAGAGCTGTTTATTGCCGCGTAAACGTTAAAGGTGTTGTATCCGTAAACGCCGTCGGTTTCAACGATAATATCGAGCGAATCGGTGTTCCAGCCGGAATAACGTCCGATTTCACCGCCGTAAAGACTGCCCTTGTTGCCGTCGACAAGTCGGTTTCCGTCATCGGCATAAACGTCGTCACGGGTGTTTGCGTCGGGGTAATATTTCTGCGAAAGAATATTACTGCCGCCCTCACCGTTGATATTGTTAAAGCCGTATTTCTTCATAATCGCGGGGTAATCCTTATATGCTACGTTAACGTCGAGCATATCGAGCCCGATACCGTCGTATTCGTAGCCATAGAAGGAATACTGCCACATGCCGCATTCATCGCTTAAATTGTAAGCCCAAGGTGTGTAGCTGCTCATCGAATCCGCCGAGGAAACCCAAGCGATCCAGGTATCATAGGTATTAATAACGCCCGAAGAGAGCTGATCGTAAAGCTCGTAGTTGCCGTAAATGCCGGGGAAATAGCCGTTCTTTTCGAGCGTTTCGCACCAGCCGAGGCAAATGTTGTCGAGCGCGGTGGTGCCGAGCGCAAGCTGATCGGGCTCTTCGATGTCGATGTAAATGGGGTATTCGAAGTACATTCCGCAGTCTTCGATAACGTCCATTACGAATTCCGCGTCGGCAACGGCATCGGCATACGAATATGCATAGGAGTAATAATATACACCCAAATCCATGCCCGCTTCACGCGCCATATTAGAATAAGTAACAAAGTGAGGATCGTAATATCTGCCGGTGGAATCCGCGCTGCCAAGACGGAGAATTGCAAAATCACAGCCGTCAGCCTTCATTTTCTTGAAGTCAACGAGCGAATAATCGGCATCCGATTCCGAATAACCGCTCGAGCCTACGTTATAGAAGGAAAGGTCACAGCCGAACGCAATATTTGCTGCGCTGCCGGGTATACCCGCCTCCTGCACCTTGTTGGGCTTGGCGGGAGTCGAGGGAGGAACCGGAATGGGCTCGTCGGGATCGGGATCGGGATCGGGATCAGGGTCGGGACCGGGTGTGGTTCCGCCCGAGCCGTAGGGCTTGTAGCCCGCCACGCACTTATAACCGCTTTCGTACCACTTCACCGCGGGAGTGGGCGTGGGAACCCTTTTAGCATTTATGTCGATATTGGTGAATACGAATCTGTCGCCGACCTTCCAGCTCTGTGCGGCGGTTATCATCGCCTCGCAGGAAGCGTTTGTGTAGTCGGGATAGCCTGCCGCCCAAGAATAAGTTTCGGGGTCGGATGCGTAAATCGAGGGCCAGTCGTTACCGCGGTTAAGCGTGTATACGAAGCCGCCGGTGGGAATAGAAAGCGGAGAAGCACCGCCCGCCTCGGTACCGTCGGAAATAGCGGTAATTTCGTAAGCGTTCGTGCCCGACGAAACAGGCTTGAACGCAACGTGTATATTCCACGTGCCGCCGGTATAGCTGTTCGTCATAATAACGCCCGAGCCTTCGGTTTCGATGTTGTTGAAATGGGTTACCCAAAACGGATTTCCGTCTACGGGTACGTCTTCAACGGGGTCGTCGGAGGCGTAAATCTGAAGCGTTCTGGTATAGCCGTTGCTTCCGCTTCCGTGTACTATCCAGCCGTAAACCGTTTCGCCGTTAATTTCGCACTTCGAATACAGCATCAAAAGTCCGTCGGAATCGTAATCGATGTTAATAACCTCGAAAACCGAGGACATAGGAAGCGTCCAGCTTGCAACCGAATCGTTTTTGTCAAGATAAACGCTCTTCGCGCCGGAAACGGTAACGTAAAGACCGGGGGTGGGGTTTGCGCCCGAATAATCGATTGCGGGAAGACCGCTAACCGTTTCATAGGGCATTACGCCAAAGCCCACAAGGCTGTCGCTCCAAAGCGAATAGGACTTAAAGAACATACCGCCGCCTTCGGATTCAACTCCCTCCTGCGAGGAGGTGTTGCCCTCGAGCGTATAAACGTAATTGCCGTCGCAATATGCAACCAAGCCGATGTGTCCCTCCCAACCGGGATAATCGCTGTAGGAGGACGCAAAAAATACAAGGTCGCCGGGCTGAGGGATATATACCCCCTGCGAAGGAGCATAGCTGCTTCTGAAGGCTTCGGAATATCTGTATCTGCCCGCAGAAATAAGATAGGTGCTCCAGTCGGGAACGTAGGTGTCTGCCCAAATGTTGCCCGAGTTGGTGTCGCTGTAATAGCCGTCTACGGTGGTTACCTCTGCCGTACGGAACACCCAAGAGCAGAATGCGGCGCACCAAGCGTGCGAGGCTCCGCCCGAAAGGCCCATATAGTAGCCGTATTCGGTATAGTTGGTCGAGCCGCCGACCTCGCCGGTGTAGCCGTAAGAGCTGTCGCCCTCGAGATAGCCGACCTGCGATGCCGCAACCGCTACAACGTCCCTCGCGCCGTCGCCGGTAAGAGGAATACGGGTCATGTTTTTGTAAAACTTGCCGTAGGTGTAGTAGTCGCTCGAGTAGTGTGTTGCATATTTGCTCGCACCTGCGTTATCCCATTCGAACGCCGAAACGGGCATTACCAATGCGGAGAAAGCTAGCGCGGTAATCAAGCAAAATGCAACGAGTCTTAAAATTGCTTTCTTCATAAATAAACCCCTTTGTATTTATTTGTTTTTTGTTTTTACCCCAAGTGATTTTTGTCCCTGAAATTTATTTGTCTTCGAGCTTTTTAAGGTCCTCGCTTACGTCGTCCTTAACCTTAATCATACCGAGCGCCTTAAGCTCGCTCTTGCCAAACACCTTTATCGATTGGTCGTTGTTCATCTTAACCTTTATCTTTCCGGTCAAAAAGCTGCTTTCCACAATAACGCCTCTGCCCTTGGGCGTGTCGACGATAGTGTCTACCTTCGGGAAGGTTGCGTATTCACGCTCGTAGGTGTCGTGCTCGAAGCGCAGACAGCACATAAGTCTGCCGCAGCTGCCGCTTATCTTCGAGGAGGAAAGCGAAAGGTTTTGTTCCTTCGCCATTTTTATCGAAACCTGTGTAAAATCGGGCAGGAAGGTCTTGCAACAAAAAGGTCTGCCGCAGCTGCCCAAGCCGCCGAACAGCTTTGCCTCATCGCGCACGCCTATCTGGCGAAGCTCGATTCTGGTGCGGAATACTCCCGCAAGGTCTTTAACAAGCTCGCGGAAGTCCACTCTGCCGTCCGCAGTGAAATAAAAGCACAGCTTTGCGTTGTCGTGGGTGTATTCAACGTCGACAAGCTGCATATCCAAACCGTTTTTGGCAACCTTTTCGTGCCAAATAGGTCTTGCGCTTTCCTCTAATTTGCGGTTTTCGGCGTTTCGCTCGTCGTCCTCCTTGGTTGCCTTGCGAAGCACCGGCTTCAAGGGGAATACAACCTCGGATTCGCCAACCATCTTGTTGCCCAACGCCACCTCGCCGTATTCGACTCCGCGTACCGTTTCGACAATCGCGTGCTCGCCCTTTTCGAATTTTATATCAAGCGGCGAGAAATAATAAATCTTACTGCCGTTGCGGAACTTTATTCCGACAACCTCGATAGTTTTTGCCTCTTCCTCCTTTTCGTCTGCGGGAAGCGGCTCGTAATCGAACATATATTTCCGCTCGGGCTCGGGCTCGGGCACGAATCCCGATCCGAATTCCTCTGCCTGCTCGTCCATTTTTCTTTTGTTGCCTTGGCTTTCGCGCCTTTCGTGGCGGCTTTCGCGGCTTTCGCGGGGCTGTTGGCTCGCTTCTGCCGCGGGCTCTGCCTGCGCGTTATCTTCATCTGCGTTTTCGGTCAGCGCGTTTTCGGGCTTGTTCTTCGGCTTTTTGTTATAGCCCTTGCCGTTTCTGCGGCGGTTGTTGCGGTGGTGGTTGTGGTGTCCGCCCTTGTTTCCGCCCTGATGCTCGCGCTTTTCGTTGTTGTTGCCGTTGTTCTGATTATTTTCCATTGCTTTATACTCCTATCTTGACGCCGCGCTCAAAAGCTCTATCGCAAGCTTGGATGCCGCGGCTGTAACGTTCGCGTTGTTTTCGAGCGCCGTCATACACAAAAAAGCCGATTCGCCCATTTTGGCAAGAGCCTTTTTCGATGCGCCCTTTACCAGCTCCAAAAGCTCGGGGCTTTGGGGCAGGTTGTATTTCGGTACGCCGTATTTCATTTTTTCGGCTTCGTTCAAAAGAACGGTTAGCTCGTATAAAACTGCCGCAAGCTGCTCGCGCTTGTATTTCGGCAAAAGCAAAGCGCCGGTAAGCTCGTAGCTCTGCTTCGAAAGCGCGTACACCAAAAGCTTTTCCGCCTTCAAGCGTGTTGCCGCGCTTTCCTTCGAAAGATATTTCAAAGCGGTTCCCAAATTGCCGCGTGCAATATCGATTGCGGTATTAATTTCACGCTCGCGCAGCTCGGGATAACACTCGCGCAGCTTTTCGGCTATTTCAAAATCACGCATACCGTCGAGATGTATGCGTTGCGCGCGCGAGAGCACGGTAGGAAGCAGCGAAGAGCGGCTTTCGGTAAGCAAAAAAATCGTAACGCTTTCGGGCGGCTCCTCGAAAAGCTTCAAAAGTGCGTTCTGCGAATCCTCGCGTAGCTTGCCTGCATTTTTAACGATAAATATCTGCCTGTCGGAATCGTTCGGCTTCAAAAACGAGCGGCGTATAAGCTCGCGCACGTCGGCGATAGCCGCAGTCTTTTCACGCCCGATAATATAAACGTCGGGGTGCTCGTTCGATAAAACCTTTCGACAGCCTTGGCAATAGCCGCAGGGCTTGTCCCTTTCGGTGCAGAGCAACGCGCGCGCACACTCGAG
Source organism: Clostridia bacterium (assembly GCA_017466805.1). Taxonomy (GTDB): domain Bacteria; phylum Bacillota; class Clostridia; order Oscillospirales; family CAG-382; genus Coliplasma. The sequence continues at coordinate 11,021 of JAFTTN010000015.1, read as the reverse complement.
CGCAAAATCGAGCTTTCCTATACCCGCGTCGCCGTCGACGATATACGCATGCGAGCAAAGACCGTTCCTCGCCTTTTGCGAGAACAGCCGCAATTCGTCGCTGTTATACACCGTCAAACCCTCCAAACTATTTTTGCTCATTATTATCATATCACAAAACTTTCGATATGAAAAGGGATTTTCGAAAAAATAATTTGACAAATCAATAAAAAAGTTATACACTTAATTAGTTATAAAAGATATAATGTATTATTGTGCGCATTTATCGGAAAGCGAGGAATTGTTTATGAGCATTATCGTAGGTATAGACGTCGACGGAAGCACCACCAAAATCGTCGGCTTCGACGGAAACGTGCTGCTCGAGCCGGTGCTTGTAAAGGCAAACGACCCTATCGCATCGGTCTACGGCGGCTTCGGCAAATTCACCACCGACAACAAAATAACCCTTGAAAGCATCGAAAAGGTTATGGTTACGGGTGTAGGCTCGTCCTTCCTCGGCGATAATATATACGGCATCGAAACGGTTCACGTAAACGAATTTATCGCAAACGGCAAAGGCGGCTTGTATCTTACCGGGCTCGACGAGGCAATCGTCGTAAGCATGGGCACCGGCACCTCCTATGTCTACTCCAATTCCAAAACGCCGGAATACAGCTATCTCGGCGGCACGGGTGTCGGCGGCGGCACGCTTACCGGGCTTTCGGATAGGCTTTTGGGAATACGCTCGGTGCAAAATATCGCAAGCCTTGCGCTCGAAGGCAACCTGAACAATATCGACCTTCGCATTTCCGACATTACCGAGCACGATATTATCCCCTCCCTTTCGAATAACGCCACCGCCGCAAACTTCGGCAAGGTGAGCGACCTCGCCTCGCGTGAGGATATTGCGCTCGGGCTTATAAATATGGTTTACGAAACCATCGCGATGCTCGCAATCTTCTCGGCGCGTATGAAGAATATAAAAAATATAGTGCTTGTAGGCAACCTTTCGATATTGCCGCAAGCACCCGAAATATTCAAATCGCTCGAAAATATGTTCAACGTAAATATATTCATTCCCGAAAATTCGGCGTACGGCACGGTTATCGGCGCCGCACTCGAAGGCTTGGCAAAGGGGTAACGCAATGGCAGAAAACCACCGCTGGAACAAAAAAATATTCGCAATGCTGCTTGCCGAGGCAAAGGGAGTCCGCTCTTGGCGCCAGTTCGCATCCGATTGCGATATAAGCTACGTACAAATGCGCAAGCTTGCGCTCGGAACGCAGGAAAATCCCCCGCGTCCCAAGCTTATCCGCAAGGTTGCGATGCACGCCTTCGGCGAAATCGACCTCGAGGATTTAATGTTCGCCGCAGGTATCCACACAAGCGATACGATGGCATTCCGCGAAAGCACCGAAGCCGCCGAAACTCCGATCGATAAATACCGTTCGCTTCCGTCGAAGGAACGCAAAACCGTCGACAGATTTATCGAATTTCTGCTCGAGGATATTAAAAAAGGCAACGCAGAGCTTTAAAAGAACAGCAAAAAGGCAATTATAAGCAGGAATATATCGTTTTCCCCGTCGGAATCGAGCAGCAACAGCAGCCCTATGCCGATAAGTATAAGGTCGTCTGCCTTTAAATCACGCAGAAAATCAAGCCTTAATCCCTTGCGCGCCTCGCTTTTCTGCGGCAACTCGCATTGCTCCTCGCGGCTTGTATGCTTTTCCTCGCTCTGTGCGCGGCTTTCGTTGTATTCGCGCTCCATATTGTAAAGCTGTCCGTCGCTTTTTATTCCGCCAAAATCACGGCTGTACACAAATACACCTCACCTTCTGAAGCCCTTCATAACCGCGGCAAGCGTAAAGGCACGCACCAAAGCATCGATACGGTCGCGTTTTTCCTCACGCAGAAGCGGCTTTAAAGAGCTTAATAAAGCAATTCTCGGGTCGGATTGTATTCCGAGCCCGCCCGAAAACGCAGGCATCGCATTCGCTTCGCTTTCCTTGCTGTCGGCAACCGCATCGACGTTGCCTTGCTCTGCTTGCGGCTCGGAAGCCCCCAAGCCCGAAGCAATGCTCATAATCTTCGCCATCGCGTCGGGGTCGGAAAGCACGCTTTTCAGCTTTTCGGAAAAATCATTGTCCAAGGTCTACACCCCGCTCGCGCAGAAGTCGCAAAATTTCCTCGCTTTTTTCCTTCCCTGCCGAATCGATAAGCTTTTGCGCATCCTCGGCGCTAACGCTTGCAATGCGTCGCTTTAAGGCATCGGGGTTGGAAAGCATCATTTCGGTTTTCATTTTGCTCGCGCCCGCGGCGGAAGCAATGCTCCGCGCAAGTGCGGCAAAGCTTTCATCGTCCATAGAAAGCAGCTTTTCAAGCTGTCTGCGGTCAAAATCCATAATAATTCCTCCGTGTATCGTAATTATTCAAAAAAAGGAGTCGGTAAAGTTGTATATCTGCAAGCCCGAAAGAAACGTCACACAGACCCGCGTGCTTCTGTTTTCCTGTGCGCTGGTGTCGCTAACCCTGTTTTTCGTTTCTACCGTAGTTCCGGCGTATAAGTCGCTTATCGAATTTTGCGGCATCGCCGCGGTAATGTTTTCAATTTTGCTTATCGTGCGCTATGCTTTAACCGAATTCGAATACAGCGTCGGCGAAGGAGGCTTCGCCGTAACCAAAATAGTCGGCAATAAACGCACACCCGTCTGCCACGTTGCGCTCGAAACCGCAATAGAGCTTATGCAAAAGCGCGATTACGACCATCTCCCCTCCTCCGAAAAGGCGATAATAAAATATTCGCTCAACCAAAACATAAAAGCCGAAAGCTACGTTTTCCTTTGCGATTTTAACGGAAAACGCGCCATGATCGAATTCGAGCCCAACCGCGAATTCGTTGCAATAGTTCAAAACGAAATCAAAAACGCAAAACGGAATTCGGAAAATACGAACGCATAGTATATTCTATGCGCGAATGTCTTCGCGGTTGCGTTATAAATATAATTTTTATCAAAAACCCAAGAGGTGAATTCAAAATGTACGATATAACGATAATAGGCGGCGGCGTATGCGGCGCGGCTATTGCAATGTATCTTTCCAAGTACGACGTAAAGTGCTGTCTGCTCGAAAAGGATAACGATATCGCTATCGGCACGACTCGCGCCAACAGCGGTATAGTCCACGCAGGCTACGACCCCGAGCCCGATACGCTAATGGCACGTCTTAACGTGCGCGGCTGCGAGCTTATCGAGCATCTTGCCGAAAAGCTCAATATCCCCTACCGCAAGGTCGGCTCTATGGTTATAGCGTTCGACGCAAAGGACGAAGCGCACCTTCATAAGCTCTACGAGCGCGGCATTGCAAACGGCGTGCGCGGAATGGAGCTTTTGGGCAAGGATACCCTGCTCGAGCGCGAGCCCAACCTTTCCCCCAACGTAACCGGCGCGCTCTACGCTCCCTCGGCGGCTGTCGTAAATCCCTGGCGCTTGTGCTTGGCAATGGCGGAAACCGCCGCTAAAAACGGGGTTGAATTCTTCCTCAACAGCGAAGTAACCATAATAGAAAAAATCAACGGCGCGTTCGCCGTTACTGCGGGCGGCAAGGTGTTCGATACGCGCTATATCATCAACGCCGCAGGCTTGTATTCCGATAAAATCGCCGAGCTCGTCGGCGCGAAGGATTTCGAAATCCACGCCTCGAAGGGACAGTATTATCTTTTGGACAAAACTTCGGATTGGATAGTTAACTCGGTTATCTTCCAATGCCCCACCGAAAAGGGCAAGGGCGTTCTCGTTTCCCCCACAGCAGAGGGCAATATAATCGTCGGCCCGAACGCCGAAAGCGATAACGAGCGCGACGACGTTTCCACCACGCGTGAAGGGCTTGAATTCGTATCCGCGGAAGCGGCAAAAACCACAAAGCTTATCGATTACCGCGAAAACATCCGCTCGTTCGCGGGCTTGCGCGCGAATTCCGATAAACGCGATTTTATTATAGGTGAATCTGCGCTCTGCCGTCACTTTATCAACGTTGCGGGTATAAAATCCCCCGGTCTTACCTCCTCGCCCGCTATCGGCGAATACGTTATCGAGGTGCTCGAGGATTGCGGCCTTATACTTACCGAAAAGGAAAATTGGGAATACCCCGAGCCCCATATCTGCTTTGCCGAGCTTTCGAACGAGCAAAAGGCAGAGGCGTGCAGACGCAATAAGCTTTACGGCAACGTTGTCTGCCGTTGCAATCTCGTAACCGAGGGTGAAATTCTCGATGCGCTCGAAAACTCCTATATCAAGCCCACCACGCTCGACGGCATAAAACGCCGTACCGGCAGCGGAATGGGCAGATGCCAAGGCGGCTTTTGCGGTGTAAAAGTGCACGAAATACTTTGTAAATACTACGGTGTCCCCGCCGAAGAGGTGCTTTGGGACAAGGACGGCTCTTATATAGTTGCGGGAAAGGTCGGTGAATCCAATGACTAAACGCGATATAGTTATCATCGGCGCAGGCCCCGCGGGTATGGCGGCGGCTGTCGCAGCGTACGAATCGGGTGTAACGGATATCCTTTTGCTCGAGCGCGATTGCGAAGCGGGCGGCATACTTAACCAGTGTATCCATAACGGCTTCGGTCTTCACCGCTTCGGCGAAGAGCTTACCGGTCCCGAATACGCGGGCAGATTTATCGATATGCTAAAGGATACCTCGGTAACCCTTCAGCTCGGTACGACCGTGCTTAATATCGAAAACAAAATCGTTTCCGCCGTATCGGTCGAAAACGGCTTCGAGCAAATCGAGGCAAAGGCGATAATTCTCGCAATGGGCTGCCGCGAGCGTAACCGCGGCCCGATATTCGTTCCCGGCGACAGAGGCAGGGGCGTTTTCACCGCAGGCGCGGCACAGAGGTATCTTAATATCGAAGGTTATCTCGTCGGCAAAAGGGTGGTAATACTCGGCAGCGGCGATATCGGTCTTATTATGGCAAGACGTATGACCTTAGAGGGCGCAAAGGTGCTTGCCGTTTCGGAAATAATGCCCTATACCAACGGACTTTCGCGCAACGTCGCACAATGTCTCGAGGATTTCGGCATTCCTCTTTATCTGTCACACACGGTAACCAAGGTGCTCGGCAAAAATTCGCTCGAGGGCATCGTGCTCTCGCAGGTCGGCGCCGATATGAAGCCTATCGAGGGAACCGAAAAATATTTCGAATGCGATACCCTTCTTCTTTCGGTCGGCTTGGTTCCCGAAAACGAGCTTACCCGTCAAGCAGGCATCGAGCTCGATAATCGCACCAAGGGCGCAACCGTCGGCGAGGATATGCAAACCTCCGAAGAGGGCGTTTTCGCCTGCGGTAACGTACTGCACGTTCACGACCTCGTCGATTACGTTTCTGCCGAAAGCGAGCGCGCGGGCAGAAGCGCGGCAAAATATATACTTTCGGGCGGCAATGCCGAAGGCGAAGCCATTCCCGTTAAAAACGGCGCGGATATAAGCTATACCGTGCCCCAAAGAATAACCGTTGCAAACGTCGAAAAGGGCGTCGATATCTTTATGCGTGTACGCAAAAAAATGGAATCCGCCGATATCGTCGTCGAATCCGAGGGCGAAAAGATTGCCTCGTTCCCGAGAAAATTCCTCGCCCCCGCGGAAATGCAAAAAATCACTCTTCCCAAGGTGTTGCTCGAACGCGCACACGGCAGTATCACCGTTTCCGCAATAGAGCGCGAGGAGGTAAACGAATGAAGGAAATGATTTGTATAGTATGCCCCCGCGGCTGTCATCTTCAGGTAAACGAGGAAACGCTCGAGGTATTCGGCAACACCTGTGCGCGCGGCGAGGAATACGGCAAAAACGAAATCGTTTCGCCTATGCGTACGGTTACCGGCTCGGTAAAAATAATCGGCGGCGTGCATCCCCGCTTGGCAGTGCGTACCGATAAAGCGGTCCCCAAGGAAAAAATGTTCGAAATTATGAACAAGCTCCACAGCTTTTCGGTACAATCACCGGTAAAGCGCGGCGCAGTGCTTATCGAAAATATCTGCGATACCGGTGCTAATATAATCGCATCGCGCAATATGTAAAAAAGCTTTGCGGTTTTTGTCGAAAAATCGACAAAACGCCGTTTTCCGCGTCTGTATTAACCTAATGATATGAACGGAGAAATCTAAATGGCAAAATCCAACGGAATGCCCGCAAGAACCAAAAAAGAAATAATGATCGCCGTTCTGCTTGCCGCCTGTCTGCTTTTGGGCGTGGCGGTGATGGTGCTCGTCGAGCAAAAGGTCGGCACGCCAATATTTTATGACGGCGAAATGAAAAACATTTGCGTCCGTATAAACGAAATCTGTTCGTCGAACAAATCGATAATCGCCACCGACAACGGCGAATACCCCGATTATATCGAGCTTTACAATTACGGCGACAGCTTTAATCTTGCCGATTTCGGCCTTTCCAACGATACCGGCAACGGCAAGGCTTACTCCTTCGGCGATTATATTTTCGAATCAAACAGCTATCTCGTGGTATACCTCGACGGCACCGCCGTTCCCTTCAGGCTTTCTTCGGAAGGCGGCGAATATATCTCGCTGGTTTCCTGGGACGGCACGGTTATCGATAAAGCCACCACGGTAAAAACCGCAAGCGACGAGGTTATGGTTTGGTCCGACGGCGAATTCGAGCTTACCAAAGAGGCCTCCCCCGGCTACCCCAATACGAAGGAGGGCGTGGCTCAATTCCGTGCGGGCGCGACCGACGGCACGCTTTCGCTCGTAATCAACGAAATTTTAACCGCAAACGGCTCTGCTCTTCCCGATTTCGAGGGCGATTTCTGCGATATTATAGAAATAAAAAATACCACCTCCGCCGTAGTTTCGACAAAGGGATATTTTATTTCGGATACGCTTGAAAACCGCGCAAGATGCGCTCTTCCCGAAAAAGCGCTCGCCCCCGGCGAAATAATGCTCGTGTTCGCATCGGGCAAGGATACCGTTGCCGAAAACGGCGAATTCCACACCGATTTCCGTGTTTCCGACGGCGAGGATATCGTGCTTTCGGTCGGAAGCAAGTATCTTACTCAAAAATCGGTATATTGCGAAAATAACTATTCCCTCTCGCGCATCGAGGGCGATAACGGTGCCGAATATATAAAAATGCTTGCAACCCCCGGCTACGAAAACGACGAAGCGGGCAAGGAAGCACTGGAGGAAGTCCGTACCGAAAAGAATCCCGCGCTGGTTATAAGCGAGCTTCTTCTTTCGCAGGACCTAACCGCCTATAACGGCGCCCTGCGCGACGTAATAGAAATATGCAATATTTCGGAATCCGAAATTTCCACAAAGGGCTGGTATATAAGCGATTCCGAAGCAGACCCGTATAAATTCGCACTCCCCGAAAAAACGCTTGCCCCCAACGAATGTATGCTGCTTTTTGCCGAAAAGGGCGATAACGCTTACTCCTGCGGCTTTGCGCTTTCCTCTGGCGAATCGGTTTACCTTACCACCCCCGAATTCAAAAAAAGCGAAATCGTTTCCTGCGTTCCCGCGGGCAGAGGTAATTCGCGTAGCTTTCATAGCGAAAACGGCGAAGCGGTCTATACCGACGGAGCAATTTCGATCGGATACGCAAATAACGAAGCGGGCATTGCGCTGTACGAAAACAGCGTTCGCCCCGCCGATATCGAAATAAGCGAAATCGTTTCATCGAACACCGCTTACCTTGCGGGCCCCTATAAGACCTACCACGATTTCGTCGAGCTTCACAACCGTACCGAAAACGATATAGTTCTCGACGGCTGGTTCCTTTCCGACGACCCCGAACAGCCCCGCAAGGCAGCGCTTGACGGCGTTACGGTTCCCGCAAACAGCTACGTTGCGGTAATTCTTTCGAGCGACGGCATCAATACCCCGCTCGGCTATACCGTGCTCCCCTTCGGCATAAACGCATCGGGCGAAACGCTTACTCTTTCCAAAGGCGATAAAATAATCGATTGCGCGTCGGTTCCCTCGCTTGCTCCCAACACCGCATACGGCAGAGCCGAAAACGAAAACGGATTTTCGGTGCTTGCAGAGGTAACCCCCGAAAAAGCAAACTCCAAGCGCGCCTCCGAAAAAACCGCCTCACCCCAAGCCTCGCTCGGCCAAGGGGTTTACAGCGAAAGCATAAAGGTAGAGCTTTCGGGTAACGGAAATATATATTATACACTCGATTGCACCGAGCCCACCGCCGATTCGACACGCTACACAGGGCCGATAACCATTTCCTCCACCACGGTTATCCGCTGTATAGCAATAGAAAGCGGCAAGCAAAAAAGCGAGGTTAACGATTTAACCTATATCGTTAACGAAAACGATACGCTCGAAGCGATTTCGATAGTAACCGAGCCCAAAAATCTTTGGGATTACTATTCCGGCATATACGAAACCGGCCCCCGCGCAAACGCCGCGTTCCCCTACGAGGGCGCAAACTACTATTACCGTTGGGAGCGAGAAGCAAGCGTTGCCTTCTTTGCCCAAACCGACGAAGGCTTTACCGAAAACTGCGGTATACGCATATTCGGCGGTCTTTCGCGCGCATTGCCGAAAAAATCGTTCGCGCTGTTCTTCCGCTCGGCATACGGCTCGGACGCGCTCTATTATCAGCTGTTTCAAGATACCGAGCTCGATTGCTACGAGGCGTTGGTTTTAAGAAACACCGGTCAGGACTATAAATATTCCTGTATGCGCGACGCTATGGTAACAACTATGGCAAACGATATGCTCGGGCTCGACGTGCAAAACTGCCGCCCCGTCGTGCTTTACCTTAACGGCGAATATTGGGGCTTGTACTTCATCCGCGAAAAGCTTAACGAAAACTACGTTGCACAGCACTATAACTGCGACCCCTCGGAAGCCACCGTTGCGGTTGCAAACGGCAGAACAAGCGAAGCCTATATGGCGCTCGTCGATTACGCCTCGAGTCACGACCTAAAAATTCAAGAGCATTACGATTACGTCGGCTCGCTTATGGATATCGAAAATTATATCGATTATATCGTTGCCGAAATGATAATCTGTAATACCGATAACGGCAATATCCGCTTTTTCACCTACGAAGGCGGCAAATGGCGCTGGATAATGTACGACGTCGACCACGCGTTCCGCTCCTCGACCTATAATACCGTCGCCGACCATTTGGACCCCAAGGGCACGGGAAGCTCGAATATGTTCTCGACAAGGCTTATCAACGCGCTTCTTAAAAACCCCGAGTTCAAAAAGAAATTTTTGGAAGAAATCGCATATCAGATAAACAACGTCTGGACAAGCGAAAACATCGATAAATACGTCGATATTTTCGAAGGAATGATAATCAACGATATCGGCAAGGACTGCACCCGCTGGAACAGAAATTACGATACCTGGAAATCCTCGGTCGATAGCCTGAAAAGCTTCGGCAGAAACCGCGAAAAATACCTTTTGCAATACGTCAAGGACTATTTCGCGCTTTCCGACGAGCAAATGCGCAGCTACGGCTTCGAGGTTTAAGGAGGTGCCCGAATGGCAGAACGCCGCGAGGAAAAATATCTGCTCGATTACAGCGAATATTCGGTTATCGCAAACCGTTTAAAAGCACTTCTTCCCCACGATAAAAACGCCAAAAACGGCAGATATTCGATCTGCTCGCTGTATTTCGACGACCCGTTCGGCACGGCACTCGCCGAAAAAGAGGACGGCAACGCCGTTCATATAAAATTCCGCGTACGCACCTATAACGGCAGTAATAAAACGATTCGCTTGGAGCGCAAAACCAAGCGCGGCATCGTTACCGAAAAGCATTCCGCGGTTATTACCGAGCAGGAGCTCGATAAAATAATCAAGGGCGAAAAACTCGAAGCAAGCAGTCCCTGCTTCAATTTGGTTGCCGAAATGCAATCAAAGGCGTTCCGCCCCGCAATATCGGTGCGCTACGACCGCGAAGCCTATATTTTCGAGCCGCTCGGCATACGCGTTACCTTCGATTTCAATATCGATGCTCTCCCGCCCGAAAAAGCAACGCTGTTCGGCAAGACCGAGCGCGCGTTCCCCGCAATCGAGCGCGGACAGATAATAATGGAAATAAAATATTCCGAACGCTGTCCCTCGTTTATCCGCAAATGCTGTGCCACCTATGGAATGCAGCTTTCGGTGTCCAAATACGCACTGTGCAGAAACGCATCTGTGATATAAAAGGAGTTTAATATGAGTATTTTTGACGCAATCAAAAAAAGTGTTCTGGAAGGCTTTTCCTCCGAAATAACCCTTCCCGATATTATCATTTCGCTTATCGTAGCGTTTTTGGCAGGTCTTTTCATCCTCGTTATCTACCGTCTTACTCTCCGCGGAGTATCGCGCAACCGCACCTTCGAGGTAACCCTGCTGCTTATCACTCCCATCTCGGCAATGATAGTTCTCACCATCACCTCCAACCTTGCGCTCTCGCTCGGTATGGTCGGCGCACTTTCGATAATCCGTTTCCGTACCGCAATCAAAGATGCGAGCGATACCGCGTTTATGTTTTGGTCGGTTGCCGCAGGCATCACCGCAGGCGCACACTTCTATAAAATCACCATAATCGGCTGTCTGTTTATCGGTCTTGCATCCTTCCTCGTGTTAAAGCTTTCGTCGGTCGGCGCGCGTCCCTATCTTTTGGTCGTCCGTTCGGACAGCGATAAGGCTGTCGATTATACAGCACGCCTTTTAAACGAAAACAACATAAAAAACCGCCTCTCCTCGCTCGTAAATAACGGCGAATATACCGAGGTGATTTATGAAATCGCACTCGGCGGAAAGCAGCAAAAGCTCGTTTCCGCGCTTTCCAACCTGCCCGACGTTAAAAGCGTTTCGCTCGTCGATTGCAGAAACTAAAGGACAAATAAAAAGTCCGCTTAGTTTGGCGTGATGTCCTTAACGGACATTACGCCAACGAAATAAATCCCTTGCGGGATTTGTGAAATATCCTACGGATATGAAATATTGCTTCGCAATGTGAAATACGCTTCGGCGTATAGGGATTTATTTCATTTCACATTCGGG
>JAFTTN010000014.1 GCA_017466805.1 Clostridia bacterium | reverse complement strand
GCCGACTTTTTGGCAGCGGTACAGCCTGCGGCTATTCCTTGCCGCACTAACTCCGTATTTGAGGTAAACAGCCTCGACGGTACCGAGTTTACCGTAAATAAGGTATACACCTTAAACGATATGTTTTTTATGCTCTCTCGTCCCGAAATTTACGGCTCCTGGGACAGCGCAACCTATAAAGACGGCGAGCTGTTGGAGTATTACGAGGGCTTGACCGATATTGAGCGTATCAAATATGACGCGGCGGGCTCGGCGCGTTACTGTTGGCTCCGTTCCCCTTACCCCGGGCACGCGAGCAACGAGCGCTATGTGAATACCTCGGGAGCGTTGTACGACTACTACGCGGGCGGCGGTATCGGAGTCGCCCCCGCTTGTATAATCGCATAATCTAAAATCCGCCTCGGTAGAGGCGGTAAAAAAGGAGGTTTTAATATGAGCGTTAGAAAAGGCGACAGAGGCGAGGGCAAGCTGCAAGTGCTTAATAAAGCTCGAGAGCTTAAAAAGTATTCATTAGCTGCCCTCAAAAACGAGAAACACTTTCCAAAGAGTACCCGTTGGCTTTATGCCTCGCCGATTGCTACAGAGGTACGCGAGGCTTGTATTTGCATACGGCACGCTAACTCGGTATATGTAACCAACGCCGAGGAGTACAGCTACCGCCGTATGGAGCAAGTAAAGGCGCACGCTCACCTCGACGCTCTATTAGACCTTATCGACGACGCATACGACGCGGGCTATATTTCGGGCGATAAAGTGGAGTTTTGGACGGGGTTAATACTCAAGACAGACGACCTATTAAAAGCCTGGATAAAGTCCGACAAAGACAAATACAAAGATATGTAGGGCGGTTGCTATTTTTTCGGCTCGGCGCGTAACTGTTGGCTCCGTTCCCCTAACCCTGGGAACGCGAACAACGAGCGCAATGTGAATACCTCGGGAGCGTTGAACAACAACAACGCGATTAACGGTAACGGAGTCGCCCCCGATTGTGAGAATAGCCCGTATCAAGTAGTCAATAGACCAAAGCAGCGCAGCTCACACAAGGAGCGACCGTCCTACCTCCGAAAGGAGGGAATATTGCGGGCGACAAAGGTACCTTACGGGGTAGTCCTTTTATATGCGTCCGCCTCTTTATTATGTCATACGAAAAAGTAATAGTTTTTGACAGCCTCTATAAGGGGCTAAAACAGAGCTGCCGTAATATCCGTTGGAAAGATAGTACCGTAGGCTATGAGGGCAACGCCCTAAAGAATACTTTCCGCTTACGAGAAAGCCTCTTGAGCGGCAAATACAAAATAGATAGGTACCAACACTTTACCATATACGAGCCGAAACGCCGCGACATTGTGGCAACCAGGTTAAAAGACCGACAATTTCAACGCTCGCTATGTGATAACGGACTTTATGAGCAGATAACGAAATCGTTTATAACTGATAATTGCGCCTGCCTGCGCGGGCGCGGAGTCGATTATACCCTAAACCGTATTACGGCGCACTTACGCCGTTATTATAAAGCTCACGGCTGCGACGGGTGGGTGCTCAAGTGTGATATACACCACTATTTCCCGAGCATACGCCACGACATAGCAAAGGCTGCAATATGCAAGCGGGTTAAAGACGCTAAAATAGCGGCGCACGCCTGCGACATTGTAGACTCTTTCGGCGGTGATGTTGGTATAGGGCTCGGCTCCCAGGTATCGCAGCTTGTAGCTCTTGCCGTCCTGGACGACCTCGACCACTTTATAAAAGAGCGGCTCCGAGTCAAGCACTATATACGATATATGGACGATTTTATACTAATCCACGAGGACAAGGAATTTTTGCAGCATTGCCGCGCGGAGATAGAAAAGCAAGTAAACGCTATCGGGCTTGAGCTCAACGGCAAAACTACTCTCTATCCTCTCCGCCAGGGCGTAAAAATGTTGCAATGGCGTTTTATCGTTACCGACTCGGGAGCGATTATACGCAAAATGGGTAAAAAGAAACAAGGCAAGCAACGCCGCAAGCTCAAAAAGCTATACACTAAAGAGCAGAGCGGCGACTATGCGCCAGGGACGGCTCACGAGTCCCTCGTTTCTTGGCTCGCAAACGCTGCCCGAGGAGATACCTACCACGAGCGGCGGAAAATGATAAATTTCTATAAAGAATTGGAGGGCTCTTACCGTGAAAAACAATTACCACAAACGCCTCGCCCAGGTTGAGGCAATGGCAGCAGCCACAAAAGCAGAACTCGAGGAAACCTTAAAGGCGGCATACGCCGCAGCCTGCGAGGAGAAAAACGAGGAGGAGGCAGCAGCACTCGCCCGCAAAATCCGTAACAAGCTGCTTGATAACAGCGACGCGCAAATGTCGCTTGACCGCCTGGGGCTCGACCTCTCCTCCGCTACAAAGTTTATCGCCTCGCTTTCTAAAATCTTTACGGGAGCCTGGGCGAAATACCGCCAGGCTTT
>JAFTTN010000013.1 GCA_017466805.1 Clostridia bacterium | reverse complement strand
CACCGCTCCTGCAGACAATATTGTAAACTGGCAGTGCGGCGAAAACGTAGGCGGTTGGTCCAACTTTGCCGATTACGAAAACTTCGTATACTACATTACCCTTTGGGGTCTTAGCGAGGAGATGAAGGACGTTAAGTTCAGCTTTGTTCCCTACGTCGATTTCTATGCTTCGGCAGGTACCGAAACCTATTACGGCGAAACCTTTGTAAGAAGCTATAATATGATTAGGGATTACACGTTGAGCGAAGACGGCTTCGAGGACGATAATTCCACCCCCGTTCTTCCCGACAGCGATTACAGCGATTATCCCCCTGCAGAAAATCATCCGCAGGAAAGCTCGGTTGTTATCGAGGATAATTCCGAAAGCGGAAATTAACGAATCGTTGATTCGTGTTTAACAAAAACAGAAGGACCGCCGCGGCAAACCAAGCCGCAGGCGGTCTTTTTTTGGTTTTTGATTACATTGGTATCCAAATAGTGATAAAATCAGTAAAAATTGCATAATTGTATTGACATATCGGGCGGATTGTTTTATAATAAACAGACAAAAATAATTAAAAAGGAGATAAAAAATGAAACTCGCAAAAAGAACGTTCGCGCTTATTATGTGCGCGGCAATGCTTATTTCTTGCTGTGTGTTCACCAACGCTGCAACCGCATCTGTTTCGATGTCCAAAACCGGCGGTCACAACATCACCTCCGGCGGCGAAGTCGTTTGGACGCAGTATGACGTTTACGGCGGCAACACCACCCACACCGAAGAAGTAAACATTTTGACCTTTAATCCCAAAGACGGCTATATTCCTATGGTATTCCAGAAGAATGCGGGCTCCTGTAACACGCTTTCTTCCGAATATGCTGCCGCAACCGACAAATACGGTTACGAAGTAGCAGGTATTATCAACGGCTCGTTCTTCGGCGTTGCAAACAGCATGCTTACCGGTATGGCTGTTTCGAACGGCAGACTTATTTGTACCCACAATGACTTTGCGGGCGAAATGGTTGCTTTCGACTCCGAAGGTAATATGAACGTTGTAAGCAGTAAGCTTTCCTTCTCGGTTTTTGTTAACGGCACCGAGCTCAAGGATTCTATTCGTTACGTCAACAAGCGTTTCGAATGCGACGGCTGGGCAGCAGGTAAGTTCTATTACTACGATACCTCCTGCGGTACCGTTGCAGACTCTGCATCCACCGGCTATGAAATCCTTTGTAAGAAGGTTAACAATTCCGACCTTACCATCGGCGGCACTCTCTTTGCAGAAGTTATCGAAGTAAAGAAGGACCAGGGTCCCACCAAGTTTGATACCGTCGGCGAAGAATCCGATAATTTCGTGCTTTACTGCGAAAGCACCTCCGGTTACGTTCCTTATATCAAGGATCTTAAGGCAGGCGACGATATCGCAATCACCGTTAGCGAAACCATCGCAGCTTCCAGAGAAATTTTGGAAAATGCAAACAGCGTTATTACCAACGTTGGCTGGCTCGTTAAGAACGGCGTTGATATGACCGAAACCCAGAGCACTATCGGTTCGCACAACGTTAACACCACCTACGCTCGTTGGACCGCATTCGGCACCAAGCCCGATGGTTCTTACGTTTTCCTTACCTCCGACGGCGCCTCCACCGGTACTGCAGGCCGTTCGCTTTCTCTTCGTGAAATTGCGGCTACTATGATCGAGCTCGGCTGCAACAACGTTATCCGTATGGACGGCGGCGGATCCTCCGCTATGTACACCAGCAACGCTGACGGCAGCGGCAACCCCGGTTATCTCTACGTTAGCGAAGACCGTGCAGTTGCAGACTGTATCCTTATCGTTAAGAAGAGCTCCGCACAGGATGCCGATCTTACCACAGCACTTAAGGCTGCTGTAAAGAGCGCGAAGGAATCGGTTGAAGAAAACCCCAACGAAGCACTTTCCGCATATATTGCAGAAGCTGAAGCACTTATTGCTACCGGCACAGTTCTTGAAGGCGACGCACGCAGACTCATTGCCGACCTTTCCGGCAAGGGCGAGCTCCGCGATCTTATCAACGCCGCAGGCACTATTTCTTACAAGGACTACAGCGAAGCAGTTCTTACCAAGATTCGCGAAGCACACGCAAACGCGCTTGATATTTACTTTGGCGACGCTACTCCCGCAGAGGTTGCAGATGCGTGCAAGGCACTTTCCGACAGCATGGGCAACAGCGCATTCAAGCTTCTTTCGGAAAGCAAGAAATACACCACCTCTGCTTCCAACAGAACCGACATTTACGTTGACGACGGCGCTCGTCTTACCGACGGCAGCAAGAGCGAAAAGAACGCGGGTACAGACCTCTATGCAGGCTTCAATACCGCTAACACCGCAGGCAAGGCAGACGTTATAGTCGACCTCGGCTCTTCGGTAGAAAGCAACTCCTACACCGTTTACGGCGCAGGCTATACCGATTGGGGTATTTCGCTTCCCACCCAGCTTACCGTTTCGGTTTCCGACGACAACGTTAACTTCACCGAAGTTGGCAAGACTACCGAGGTTGTAAATTTGGGCACCGGCTCCGAAGCAACCATTACTCTTTACAAGATGGTTGTCGAAACCTCGACCGCTAACAAGGCACGTTACGTTAAGTTCAGCGTTTCCGGCAAGCCTCACGTATGGCTTGACGAGGTTGAAGTAGGCAAGGGCGCAGATAAGTCCGGCGCTACTGTTGGCGACGTTATCGAAGTACACGGCTTTAACCAGTTCGTATACGATAGCAACTGCTTCATTTACACCCCCGATTTCGGTACTCTTACCGCTTCGGGCATCAACCACAAGTATACTCTTAACGTTATTCTTGAAGCTACCGACGATCCTACCGAATGGAAGGTTGTTTCCACCAAGAAGAACGTTGGCTCTGCTACAGACGTAACTCTCGAAGCAAACCAGATTATGATCGCTTGCCACAAGGGTAATACCTCTGCAAGTAAGGTCAGCGATGCAGTTCTTGCTACCGCAAAGGTTGGCAGCACGCTTAAGTTCTACGGTATCGACGTGGCTAACAAGAAAATCGGCGTTGCAGCGTATATCGACGTAATGGGCGGCAATGGCGACGTTAACGACGACGGCGCTATCAACCAGTACGACTATATTCTCGTTAAGCGTCACTACTTTGAAACCCGTATTCTCACCGATGCAGAATACAGCCGTGCAGACGTTAACAGCGACGGCAAGGTTGACCTGTACGACTATATCCTTATTGCACGTCACTACTTCGGCACCTACACTATCGCGTAACCGAAAAAACGGCAAATAGGTTAGATTAATTTAAGCTCAAAGGGGGACTTCGTTAAGAAGTCTCCCTTTTTTGTGGGCAGAGTTGTTCAACTGCAGGCAAATATAATACTTTATCCTGCTTTGCATAAACGAGGAAAAATAAACGGGCTGCCGTTTTTAAAGAAAACCAAAAACGAAAAATCGAGCTTCATTTTGCGGTGAAACTCGATTTGTTTTTATAAACCTATTAAATCATTTTCGTGTTCGGTATTGCTTTTATTCAAGCGTGATAACCGGTATTTTCGTCCAGTCGTTTCTGCCGATTACGCCGCCGCCGTTGCGGTAGGTGACGTTTTTCCAGACCTTATCGATTTCGTTTGTAGAGTTTATCGAGAAGGTGAAGCCGAGCTTCATATCCGATTCGGGCTCGATGCCGAATTCGGCAAACGGAATAGCAACTTCGTAAACCGTTTGCTGTGCGTCGTCGTCACGCGTGCAGGCGACAAGACCGGTAAATTCGGTGGTTATACCGCCTTCGTAATAGCAGGTTTCTCCGTCATCGTTTACCGCAAAGCCATAGGAACGCACTATTCCTTCCTTTGCCGCCTTGCCGTTTGCTGCGTGGTCGAAGTTTTCGGATATATATTCGCCGTCGGGGCTTTCGGAGCTTACCTTTACCTGAATACATTCATACTGCCACATATCCGAAGCCTTGCTCGGCGATATCGGGCAGTAGTGATAGGGGGAATCGACCACTACGCAGAGGTAGAGATATTCATTATCGTACGCTGTGTAGTAGGTTGCGGTAGAATAATAGTTGTTGTCCTCGAACTGTGCGTATGACCAGGAAATATTTTTATCGTCTACGCTTTCGATTTTGTGGTTTTTCCATTCGCTTTTTTCGAATTTACCGTCGATTTCGGGAGCCTTGTCTGCCTTTTTAACAGTATAGTCGGCACCGGTATAAAGGTGTATGCCGTGGGGGAATACTGTTTCTTCGGCAGAAAGCTTCGAAAGCTTTTCGATATACGCGGTGTGGTGCGAATGTGCCGCGATTACAAATCCGTCTGTGGGAATATCGAAGTCTTCGCTTTTGCCGGATTCGTAAAATTCCTTTTTGACATATCCGAATTTGCTGTGGTCGTACTCGAATACGGCAACCGCACATTCGGAAATATCTTCGCCGTTAACGCTTCCGTAATCGGAGGTGTACAGAGTAATGCTTCCGTATACCGAGGGCGAATCTATCGCGGTAAGCCTTATCGAGCTTGCCGAGGTCGCGGTAACCTTGGTGTCTACCGTGCCAACCGAAACGAATTGGTTGATAAATTCGGGAATATCGGGCTTGCTTTCCTCGGATACCTCCTCGGTACTGCTTTCTACCTTGCTTTCTGCAGGCGAGGATTCGTTTTGCGAAGGCTCTGTGGCAGAGAACACCGAGCTTGACGTGTTTTCGGTTTCGCCGCAGGCGGCAAAGCCGAGAAGAAGGATAAGGGTTAAACCAAACGCTAAAATTCTTTTCATAAATACCTCTTTTATTCGCCGATAAGCGCGCGGTAATAATCGTTATATCCGCTTCGGCTGCTTGTGCTGGCGGTTGCGTGGAAGATTATATCGTCAACCCCGAGCTCGTCGACAAGCTCGCGGATATCTATATTAATATGACGCGGGTCGATTACTATTATATTTCCGTAGTGCTCGGTAAGGAAGGGAACAAAGGCGTTGCCGGAGGATTCCTTTATTACCAAGGCGGTTTTGCTTTGGTCGTTCGAGGGTACGTTGATAACCGTATAGGGCTGGTCGCCGGTGATAAAGCAGGAATAGCTTTCGCGCTTGACGTAAATACAGTTGCTGTATACGCGGTCAACGTCGAGATTGGAGTTATAAACCGTCATCGTGTGCTGCTTGGTTGGCATATACGCATAGACGGTATCCACAAAGGAAAGCACGCGGTCGTCGCCCGCGGTTTCGTTGGCTCTGCCGATAAATTGGTCGGTCACAACCTTTTCCTCGAAGCTCGAAAGCGGGGTGGGGGTAAGGCCGATAGATTCGGCAAATGCGCAGTATGCGTAATAAGCGCCGCGCTGTGTCCAATGGAAATCGCTTTTGAAAAACAGATATTCGCCGCGGTGGGATTCGAATATTTTGCGGAGATTAACAAAATTTACACCGCCGTAGATATGCGATTCCATTTGGTCGAGTATAATACCTTGGTCGTTTGTCATTGCGGCAACGGCGGGATTGGTGATATTAATAGCCGATTGCGGCGGTGTTACGACGTTAATACGGGTATTAGGGAATATTTCGGCATATCGCGCAAAGGTGTCGGCGTATGCTTGCGCTACGTCGGCGTGATATTGCGTGCTGTGGTAAGCGGCGCCGTTATATAAAATATATCCGGAGGGCAGAAGCTCGGCATCGCCTGTTCCTTGTTCGGGTTGGCTTTCCTCGGGCTTACTTTCTTCAGGCGTGCTTTCTTCAGGCTTGCTCTCCTCAGGCTTGCTTTCTTCGGGCTTACTTTCTTCGGGCTTGCTCTCCTCGGGCTTGCTCTCTTCGGGGGGATTGCTTGATTCTTCCGGGGTATATTGCGAGCTTTCCTCGGGCGGAGGCGTGGTGCTCGATTCTTCGGGGCGCGAGGAGGTGTTTTCCCAAGGAGGCGGAGTTTTGCTCGATTCTTCGGGTGGAGCTTCGCTCGATTCCTGCGGGATATACTGCGAGCTTTCCTCCTTGCCGGCTTCGGATTGCTCGGGAGGTGCTACGCTCGATTCGGGGACAGAGGTCGGATTGCTTTCTTCGCTTTGCGGCTTGGAGCTTTCGCTCGGTATGCTTTCGGCAGGCACACTGCTTTCTGCTGCGCTTTGAGCTATGCTTTCATCGCTTTCGCTATTCTCGCCGCTTTCACCGCTTTCTGCTTCCGAGCTTGCTACAGAGGAAAAGCTTTCGTGAACGCTTTCCGAAGCGGAAGGGTTGCTCGATTCGGATGATTCTATAATCTCGTTACAGCCGTATGCGAATATAAACAGGAATAACAAGCCGAAAAATATCAGCTTTTTCATAACAAACACTCCTAAACGTTTTTTTCAGTTTATCATATTCGGCGTTTGTTGTCAATGGCACGATATTTAAAAAAGGGAGCGGATTATCCCGCTCCCAAAAGGGTTACAAATTATTTGCAAAACCGTATTTATCCGCGCTTGCCCACGTTTAGCGTGCAGTTTTTCGAAAGCTTTTCGACCGATTTTTTGATTATACGCCCAATCGAAACGTTGCCGCTTCCGCGGATGGAAATATCTGCCTCCTGCACCGTTAGGCTTCCGCAAGCCAGCTCTCCGCTTCCGCCTATGCCGACGTTAAGCGAATCCATTTCGCCACCCGAACAGGCAATGGCGCCGCTGCCCGAAATTTTGGCGTTCAAAAATCCGTCCATTTTCATTACCGAAAGATCGCCCGAGCCGGCAATGCGTACCGTTACGTTGCGAACGTGAGCACACGCCACGTCGCCGCTTCCGCTTATTGTTACAGACAGTGAATCGCTTACGTCCTCGGTTGCAATATTACCGCTACCCGAAATTCGTATATCGCAGGTGCCGAGATCGCGCAGATTTATATTTCCGCATCCGCTTATTACAAGCTCTGCGCAGTCGAAGGATTGCTGTGCCTTTATCTCGCCGCAACCGTTTATGTGTGCGCCGAGGGCTTTGCCGCGGTCATAGCCGACGGCTATCGTTATACGATTTCCCGTTTCGGAGCCGTGGTTGGAGGATTGCTGCGCGTTTACTGTCAGCAGACCTTGTGCTTCGGATATCTGCAAACGGTTTATAAAGCGTTTGCTGCCCTCTGCAGTCACAACGGTTTCGCGTTCTTTTCCGCGCACAACCTCGATTTTGCACGCCGCCGAGTTAATAATGTTCAGCGAATGGGTTTCGCCAAAGGATTTTGTAACCGTATCGTGTTCGCAATCATATTCGAACACCTCGGGAAGTATGTCGGCAAGCTCGAAAATTCGTATTTCTCCCTCGCCGCAGTTTGTTACGGTTGCAGACGTTATATCCGCTTGGCTTCCGTCGGCAAAAACGACTCCGTTATCCTGCACGATTTGTACCGACTTGTTCGAGTACACCGCCACTTTCCCGTCGGTATAAGCCAGCGGCATTCCCATATAGCTTTCGGGCGCGGCTCCCTTCGGGCGTTCGTTTTCGCCAAAAAGCTCGGCAACCGATATTTCAAGCACCGATGCGATTTGTGGAATAAGAGTGAGGTCGGGAAGCCCGACTCCGTTTTCCCACTTCGATACTGCTTGCGGCGTTATATTCAGGCGTGACGCAAGCGTTTCCTGCGTCATTCCCGCGGCTTTTCGTTTTTCGGCAATTATTCTTCCTATATTTTCGGCTTTGTGGTTGTTCATTGGTGCGATACCTTTCGTTTCGTAATTTATCGCGAGGTGGTACGAGCGCTTCGTTGTTCGCAATCATAGTATAACACACCAAAAAACGATTATCAATAACCGCGTGGTTTAGATTTTTGCGGCGTGCGGGGATCTTTTCGGCGTTTGCTCGCCTCGCATATCAACCCGAGGTTGTTAAACGGTAGGTTGAGACAGCAAAAAAGAGCGATTTCTCGCTCTTTGAATGCGCGGTGTATTATTCGGTTTTTTCGAATATTTCAATCGAAACCATAGGTGCACCGTCGATTTCGAAGTTGTTGCAAAACACGAGTGTTCCGTCCTCTGCGATTTCAAAATCATATTTGGTATCGTAGGCGCCTACGTAGTCGACAACCGCGCGCCAGCTTCCTTCGGGGATTTCGCTGTCGGTATTGCTGTCGACTATGGTTATCGGCTTTTCGGAAAATTTCGTATCGGGAAAAGCCTTATCGTAATAGCTTATCTTTAAATCGTCCTTGCCGCTGCCGGTTATGGTAATCGTACAGTCGCCGCCGTCGTTTGTGTCACCCTCGGCTTCGGTTGCGGTTCGTT
Organism: Clostridia bacterium; assembly: GCA_017466805.1. Lineage (GTDB taxonomy): Bacteria > Bacillota > Clostridia > Oscillospirales > CAG-382 > Coliplasma. The sequence continues at coordinate 5,112 of JAFTTN010000013.1, read as the reverse complement.
TCCAGGTGCCGATAAGCAGGCTTGCGTCAAACGTTTCGGCTTTTGATTCGTCGGCTTCGCTTTCGGCCGTGCTCGATTCGGCATATTCATTGCTTTCGTCGGCAGCTTCGCTGCTTTCGGCTTCTGACGATTCCTGCGCTGCTTGACTCGATGTTGCTTCAGCTTCGCTCGAGGCTGCTTCAGCTTCGCTCGAGGCTGCTTCAGCTTCGCTCGAGGCTGCTTCAGCTTCGCTCGAGGTTGCTTCTGCTTCGGAGGAAGCCGTGGCGTTTTCGTCCGAGCAGGCGGCAAACGATGCAATAAGACAGAGCGCAATTAACAATATAAATGCTTTTTTCATTGTTTAGTCCCCTTAATTTAATTTACTGTATTGTAACCGTTTTTGCACATTCTGTCAATAGACGTCGGCGTTTGCAGAGATTATATTCGCTTTTAAACGCGCGAAGCGCATATCACTGCCGTAGGCAATATCACGCATCGTAGATGCATATAACTCGCCATAAGGCGAATATAACTGAAAAAAGCACCGCTGCGGTGCTTTTTTTCTTGGTGTGGATGAATGGACTTGAACCAACGACCCCTTGCATGTCAAGCAAGTGCTCTAACCAACTGAGCTACACCCACATATTCGGTTTGCTCGGCTATTCTATCATATCCTATAGGAAAAATCAATACCTTTTGGAAAAAAATATTACGCCTTGCATATACTGCTATTAAGGGATGCGGCGCATTCCCTGACGAAAAAACGATATTGAAAGGTGAAACATTAATGCAAGCTAAAGAGTACGGGCTGTTTTGTATGGATCAGGCGCCCGAAATGCCGAATATTACGCAGGAAAGCAGCTTCCCCGCGCATATTTCGCTCGCTATGGCGTATGTTCCTTATCAGCGCTTCGAAAACCTTTACGACGAGGAAAAGGCACTTTCCCGCGGGACGCTTTTTGCCGAGCTGGATATGCCCTTTTACGGCGGAAAGAGAGGTAACGGAAAATGATGAACGACAATCGGCGCGAAACGCTTATGCGCAAAATTCAGATGTATGCCTTCACGGCACACGAATGCGCGCTTTATCTTGACTGCCATCCGAACAACCGCCAAGCGCTTGAAAAGCACGCGCGGGCGACCGAAAAGATGCGCGAATACGTTGCGCAGTACGAATCGCTTTACGGTCCGCTTACCAAGGAAAACGCGGGCGGAAAAGATTGGAATTGGGTCAACGGCAGATGGCCTTGGCAGAATATGGAGGACTAACCGATGTGGAATTATGATAAAAAGCTTCAATATCCCGTTAATATAAAAAATCCTAACCCCGCGCTTGCGAAGCTGATTATTACGCAGTACGGCGGTCCCGACTACAAATAGATATGATTCATAACATCATATATACACATATTACAATAAAAAAATTCGCCTGTCAATTAATGAAAGGCGAATTGGTTTTTAATGCGCTGTTTTAAGGAAATGCTCAAGACTCGAGTCAATTTCACCGTTTGTAATCTTATTTGTGACCAAGTCGGATACATTTGAACTGATGTTATTTGCAAATTGTTTTTTACAATTTTCCTTTTCCTTGTCATTTAAACTATCCCATAACACAGGATCTGCTCTTCCGATGCGTATGTAAGTGGTCGTTTTCATTCTAATACCTCCATCATACCAGAATCACATCAATATAGTAATAGCCATTTTTTGCGACAATAGATATTCCGATCGTCGAATGATCGCTACTCATCAAAGCATCATTGCTCATTATTTTCAAACGAGACGCAATAGCAGTTGCAGTTTTATCTCCTGATGTTTTCCAAAGAATCTCTGACGGATTAGTCGATGTAATGTTAAAGGTTTCACACATCGTCGCTAAAGACCCATACATAGGGGAATCATAATCAGAGTGGTTGTAAATTGCCATATCAGAAGCGCGGATTTTTGCTAAATACATCGCTTCAAAGTTAGAATTCATAGTGAGAGAGCCGAGACCTGCAGATGCACGCTCTGCATTAATTTCCGCTAACACTGCTTGAGCAAGTTCTTCTTTATAATTCAAACCCACGCTAACGCGTGCTAATTCTTCGCGAATCGTGCCTTTGATTTTGCTTTTATCCGGTGCTTTACCGTCATCATCAGTTGCTTTTTCCTTGCTGATTTCGTACGGCCCTTCTTTTTTTGTCGATAAAAGCAATCCATGGGAATCGTATGTACGCGTTATAACAGTTTGATATGTTATTCGCCAACCGCCCGACGTTTCTGTAGAAATTATTGTTTCGGTTTCGGTATATGTACCATTAGGGTGTTGTATTACTTGACTGTTGTCTGCATTTTCTGAATTAGAGATTTCGCTATTCTCATCGATAACCGAACTTTCCATAGGAGATTCTGAATTATTTGAGGGATTTTCGGATGAACTTGAAGTTTCTGCATCATTTTGCTGAGGTTTGTCGCAGTCTTTCCATGTATAGTTTCCATTCGCATCCAGCGTTCGTTCTTTATAACCGATTATTACATTATTTTCATTATATACTGCATAGATATTTCCTGTTATTCGTTTGTAGTTGTCAGGTATATCTGTTCCTGAAGGTGTTTTTTCGATTACATTTCCGTTTTCATCCACGGGGACAAATGCGAATGTATCATCATCGTTTCTGATGTACTTAAAATATGAAGTTTCGCCTTTTTCATTGGTGACTTTATACACATCGATTAAGCCTTCGACAACTTCATAATTGTCCGGGATATCCGGATTAACGGTTTCCCAAATCCAAGTGCCATCTTCCTGCTGTTCCCTGTGTCGATAAGCCGTAATTAGTCCGTTGTCATCTACAACCATGTAGAGTTCTTTTTCTCCAGGTACAGGAATGTAATTTTCCGGTATTTCGGGATCAAGAATCCATTCAACATCAGCTTTTGGCAGGTTTTTTTCATCTGCCCACCAAGCGTTCGAGGCCGCGCTTTGATCGAAGCCGTCGGACTTTACCGAGGGCGTTTTGGCTTTGAACACCCATACTCCCATAAATGTTATTAGTAATACGGAGAATAGAATGACTATTTTTTTCATTGAAACCTCATAATAATTGTATTAATCTCGTAGATCATCTCATTAAAGATAATGGTTGTTTTTTTTTTGATGTGTTTTCACAGACAAGAAAAATAAAGGAAACGGGGTACCGTTTCCTTTATTCCTTATGCCGAATATATTTTTTGAGAGGCTTTTTGTGATGAAGTGTTAGAATAGGTTCCGTATTCCTTAATAAGCTCATAGCATTTTTGTTGCTTTTCTTTCAGGACAACCAGTAAACTGTTTAGGCCAAGGGTTTGTATAATTTGAGCGCAACATCGCGCAATCAATGCAGACAACTCATCGTCATATTGAGACCAATGGTTCATCGCAATCAGTTCAATGTTTTTGTAGTTCTGTAATGCTTCTTTAGCTTTGTTAAAGATCATTTGACGATACAATGCTTCATTCGTGTCTAACAATGTTCTGAGCGGATTGCTATCTATTGTTGTTTTAAGAACGTAGTACCCGCTTTCCGATGCGGAAGAATCACCACAATACCGGGATGGAAACCATTCTGCATATTGGTTAGCTTTGCGATCTTCATAATTGTATTCGGCATCTGAAATCACATTATTGATATGGCAAATCCCAATACTTTTTTTGGGTGGTATAATGCCTATCAATCTAAGAGAATCATCATCCAATATTTGCGTTGCCTTTTTATAAACGCTGCTTTTTGTTTTTGTGATACCAAAATGCTCAGCAAGGAACACTTTTGCCGCATAAAAATCGCATTGATTTACAGCCATAACCATATCAAAAACTGACCCTTCAGCCTGACACGAAAAGCACTTGAATCCTTTGTGCGTAAGATAACATGATCCGTAGTGCTTATCATCGTGAATAGGGCAGAGAATAGAAGTGTTTTTCCCCATTGGTTTCATTGGTATTCCTAAAAGTGCAGCGACATCTTTGGGTTTTGCAATGTCACGAATTTGTTGAGTAAAGTCCGAGTTGTACATAAAGTCCCCTCCTATTCTATTCGGCAATACACTCAATTCGTCATAAACTATTAACTATTAAATATAATGGACATCGAATTCCCAACACAACAAAAAGCCCGCGTGCGGGCTTTTGTAAGGCTGTATGTTTGAATGTAATAAGCGGATATGTACGCTTTTACTCTGTTCATCCCTTCTTTATTGCCAATGAATCGATAAACTTAACAACCAAGCGATCATTCTTGTGTTCTATAACTTCGAAATTCATTGTTTTCCTTTTCCATTTATGATGGAGCAGGCATAGCTGTTCATCATTATCTTCAGCTTCGATAATCTTGTCAGAAAGGTGTTGTATTGCTTTTTCATAATCATTGAGAGATATTTCGTTACAACATTTGGCTTCTCCTTCGGCTCTGTTTAGAGGATTGCATTTGGGACAAATGTAACTCAAAGAACGTGGGCCTGCGGATATTTCCATTACCGGTAAATTGAGATTCTTTTCATCAGTGTGATTCCCGCATACAAATACTGTGTTTTTCCAAGCGCCTGATATTATACCCATAGTTTTCTCCTTACGTATAAATTCTAAATGTATTTATTATTTTTTGCATGAGCTCTGCTTGTTCTTCAAAGTGTGATTTAGGCACCTCAAAGGTGATTGCATACTCATATTTCCCTGTAGCAATCAAATATTGAACAAGGATCATATTGGTGTTTCCTGACATATATGAACCTTCTGCATATATAACATTATTATCCGACGAAAAGTGTTGCAAGACATAACTCGAACGACCGTTAGCAGCATAGTTGGCATAATCTAATTTGCTGAATTTTTCATATGTCACCGAACTTTCATTCGCCATAACACTTATTGCAGAACCGGATGAAGGATCCTGTATTAAATAAACGTTATTCGATATACCTGTATTCCATTCAGCAGGATAGACAAACTCATATTTTCCGTAACTGCTATAATAGGGTAGCATTCCTTCAGGGAAAGGATCCTGCCTTTGCCATTTAAAATTATCGGTAATTACAGTGATATAGTCGATAGCTTTGTTTGCGTATGTTCCGTTTATAGTAAAAACCAGTCTAATGGCATCCGAACGGTCAAAGAAT
>JAFTTN010000001.1 GCA_017466805.1 Clostridia bacterium | reverse complement strand
GTAAGCCGTCTGCGAAGGATTTTTATATTGAAAATTTCTTTTTTGGGTGGTATAATTAATAAAACACTAAATGAATGAGTATTAATATGAAGGTTTTGCTTGTTCTCGTGGACGGTATGCGCCCCGATTCAATGAAAAATATTAAATACGCGCAGGAGTTTGCAAATTCCTCGTCGTATACGCTCGAAGCGAGCACGGTTATGCCGTCGGTAACGCTTCCTTGCCATATGTCGCTGTTCCATAGCGTCGATCCCTCACGCCACGGCACTACGACAAACACCTTCGCACCGCAGGTAAGACAAATAAACGGTCTTTGCGACGTGCTTTCTGCTGCGGGCAAAAGCTGTGCCTTCTTTTATAATTGGGGCGAGCTTCGCGATCTTGCACGCCCCTCCTCGCTTGCTTTTTCCTATTTTGCCTCGGGCGGAAAGCTTGGCTATAGCGAAGCGAACAGGCTGGTGACCGAATCCGCGATAGATTATTTGTCGCAGCACGAAACCGATTTTGCCTTTTTGTATCTCGGCGAGGTCGACGAAAAGGGACACCGCTACGGCTGGATGAGCGACGAATATTTAAAAGCGGTTGAAGACAGCTGGGCACTTATCGAGAAAATCACGGCAACGCTTTCCGACGATTATACCGTTATAGTCACAGCCGACCACGGCGGACACGAACGCATTCACGGCACCGATCTGCCCGAGGATACGGTAATTCCGCTGTTTGTAAAGGGCAATGGCTTCGAACGCGGAAAACGCTTCGAAAAAGCCGATATAAAGGATATTGCACCAACAGTAACCAAGCTTTTAACGGTTTCGCCCGATAGCGATTGGGAAGGTAAGCCGCTTATTTAATATAAAAGAAAACACCGTAAATCGCTTGGATTTACGGTGTTTTTGTAATTACTGACCGGATTTTTCAAGATCCTTTTTGCGAATTTCAACGCGTCTGACCTTGCCGCTGATAGTTTTGGGAAGCTCGGAAACGAATTCGACAATTCTCGGATACTTGTAAGGTGCGGTGTGTGTCTTGACGTATTCCTGAATTTCCTTTTTCAGCGCATCCGTGCCTACAGTGCCCTTGGTTAGAACGATAGTTGCCTTAACGATCTGACCGCGGATTTCATCGGGCACGGGAGTGATAGCGCATTCGAGCACGTAGGGAAGCTCCATAATAACGCTTTCGATTTCGAACGGGCCGATACGGTAACCCGAGGATTTAATAACGTCGTCGATTCTGCCGACGTACCAAAGGTATCCGTCCTCGTCCATAGTTGCCTGGTCGCCGGTGTGGTAATATCCGTCGTGCCATACCTCGTTAGTTTTTTCCTCGTCGAGATAATATCCGATAAACAAACCGCAGGGCGATTCGCCGTCCTTAACGCGAATACAGATTTCGCCGGTGTCGCCGGTTTTGCAAACGTTTCCGTCGGGGTCGAGGATTGCCACATCGTATAAGGGACTGGGCTTACCCATCGAGCCGATTTTGGGGGTAGAGCCGACGAAGTTTGCGATAGAAAGCGTGGTTTCGGTCTGACCGAAGCCTTCCATAATGGTAAGTCCGGTTGCTTTTTTGAATTGGTTGAACACCTCGGGGTTCAATGCCTCGCCCGCTGTGGTGGCGTATTCGATAGAGGAAAGGTCGTATTTCGAAAGGTCCTCTTTAATAAAGAATCGGTACATTGTGGGAGGAGCACAGAAGGTGGTGATATTGTATTTTGCAAAGAGAGGAAGAATATCCTCGGACTTGAATCTGTCGAAGTCGTAGGTAAAGGTTGCCGCCTCGCATAGCCATTGACCGTAGAGCTTGCCCCAAAGCGCCTTGCCCCAGCCGGTATCGGAAATGGTAAAGTGCAGACCGTTGGGATTAACGTTGTGCCAATGTCTTGCGGTGGGGTAGTGACCGAGTGCGTATTTAAAGGAGTGGGTTGCAATGCGGGGGTAGCCTGTTGTGCCCGAGGTAAAGAGCATAAGCATAGGCTCGTCGCCGCAGGGGGAGCTTTCGTTGCGTTCGTAATGGGTGCTGAAGCGCTCCATTTCAACATTGAAATCGTTCCAGCCTTCCTTGCTTCCGCCAACGAGAATCTTTTTAATTTCGGGGAATTCCGCTGCCGCCTTTGCCGCTTCGTTGGAAACGTCGCCGTCTGCGGTACAAACGATCGCCTTTACTTTTGCCGCCTTGTAGCGATAGGTAAAATCGTGCTCTACAAGCTGGTTCGTTGCGGGGATCGCGATAGCGCCGATCTTGTGGAGCGCAAGCATACAGAACCAGAACTGATAATGACGTTTAAGCACGAGCATTACCGTGTCGCCCTTTTTGATGCCCAACGATTCGAAGTAGTTTGCCGTCTTTGCCGAATAGCGCTTCATATCGCGGAAGCTGAATCTGCGCTCGCTCTTGTCGTTGGCAACCCAAAGCATTGCAAGCTTTTCGGGGTCCTTTTCGGCAATAGCGTCGACACAGTCGAAGGCAAAATTGAATTTATCTGCGTTTTTAAAGGTAATACCGTTGAATACACCCTGCTCGTCATACGAGGATTCGATAAATGCGTCCGCAACCGTTTTGGGTGCGTTGACCGTGCTTGCGGTTTTTGCGGCAATAAAGGGTGCTTCGGGGTAGGATTCGGCAAAATCGCCGTCTTGGGGGTTCAAAACTACTGCGTGGAATTCACAGCCGCCTTCGCTCACCGCGATCATACCGTGGGGGATTATACTGTTATAGAATATCGAGTCGCCCTCGTTCAAAACGCTAACGTGTCCGCCAACCTGAACCTTTAAAGAGCCTTTTACGATAACGTCGAATTCCTGACCGTTGTGCGAGTTGAGCTTAATGGGAGCGTTCTGCTCCTCTGCCATATAGGGAAGCTTTACCAAAAACGGCTCTGCAAGCTTGTCCTTGAATTTGGGCGCGAGGTTATAATAAACACCTGCCTGCTTCTTGATAATTTCAAGACCTTCGCCCTTTCTCGTTATTGCAAAAGAGGTAAGCGTGGTGCTGGTGCCCTCGATAATATCGACAACCTCTACGTTGCACGCCTTGGCGCACTTGTAAATAAAGGTAAAGCTAAAATCGGTTTCGCCCTGCTCCAAGAGCTTGTAATCCTCGAGCGATACGCCCGTCAGCTTTGCTAATTCCTCTTGGGTATAGCCCTTCGCCTCGCGCAGATCCTTAATTCTGCCCGCAACCTCTTTCAGATTCATTTCCATTTTGTGTTTGCTCCTTTCGTTTTTTCGAAATTTCTTTTTTTAAAAAGAATTTGAATAAAACAAAACACCCGTCCCAAAGATAGCTTTGAGACGGGTTTTTCAACTCGCGGTACCACTCAAATTGCGGAAATAATATCCGCCACTTTGCAGGCTCAATCAAGCCCTTGCTTTAACGCAGCATTACGGAAGGAGCCTACTTGCATTGCGTTCGGTCCTCCAACTCGGAAGTGATAAGTCATTGGAAAGCTTTGTCATTGGCTTGCAGCAACCGCCAACTCTCTAAAGGCTCGGCTATCCGACCGTCTTCGTCATAGTTGTTTGTGATATTCAAATTTCATTGTAACGCATTATACTCGCATAAAACGGCTTTGTCAATGCTTTTTTGAAAAAAATTCCAAACTTTTTTACTTTGATAGCTTGTTGCTTCGCTATTTCTTTTTCAAGCCCAACCGTTCTACCGATTCGTCGCGCATTTTGTATTTCAAAATCTTGCCTGCGGCGTTCATCGGGAATTCGTTAACAAACAGGAAGTAGCGCGGCACCTTATGTCTTGCTATCGATGCGTTGCCGAATTCCTTCATTTCGGCTTCGTCTGCGGTTTCGCCCTTGTGAAGTATCACCCAAGCGCAGCATTCCTCGCCGTACTTTTCGTCGGGTACGCCGACAACCTGAACGTCGCGCACCTTCGGGTTGGTAAGATAGAATTCCTCTATTTCGCGCGGGTAAAGGTTTTCGCCGCCGCGGATTATCATATCCTTTAATCTGCCGGTAACCTTGTAGTATCCGTCGGGGGTGCGACAGCAAATATCGCCGCTGTGAAGCCAGCCGTCTGCATCGATCGCCTGCGCAGTTGCCTCGGGCATTTTATAGTAGCCCTTCATAATATTAAATCCGCGTGCAACGAATTCGCCGCTTTCGCCGTCGGGCAATTCAAGTCCGGTTTCCGGGTCGATAACCTTGCATTCAACTCCGGGGAAGGGACTGCCCACCGTTTCTACGCGATGGTCGATATCCTCGTTGACCTCGCCCATAGTGCACCCGGGCGATGCTTCGGTCTGACCGTAAACCGAAATAATTTCACGCATATTCATTTCGTCTGCCGCGCGGCGCATAAGGTCTGCGGGGCAGTTCGCGCCTGCCATAATACCGGTGCGCATATACGAAAAATCGGTTTTTGCAAAATCGGCGTGGTTGAACATTGCAATAAACATCGTCGGAACGCCGTTAAAGCAGGTAATGTGCTCGTCGTTAACACAGGCAAGCGAGGATTTCGGCGAGAAATAGGGAATAGGGCAAAGCGTGCCGCCGTGCGTCATCATCGAAGTCATCGAAAGCACCATGCCGAAGCAGTGGAACATCGGTACCTGAATCATCATTCTGTCGGCGGTCGAAAGGTCCATTCTGTCGCCTATAGTTTTGCCGTTGTTTACTATATTTCGGTGGGTAAGCATAACTCCCTTGGGGAATCCCGTCGTGCCCGAGGTATATTGCATATTGCAAACGTCGTCGGGCTTAACCAGCGATGCACGCCTGCGCACCTCTTCACGCGGGACAAGCGAAGAGCGCGAAAGCATTTGCTCCCAAGTAAGACAGCCGTTCATATTAAAGCCTACCGTAACCACGTTGCGAAGGAAGGGCAGGTGTTTGGAATAAAGCGGCTTGCCTGCGGGCAGATTTTCGAGCTCGGGGCAGAGCTCTTGAATTATCTGCTTGTAGTTTATATCCTTGCAGTACTCTATCATAACCAAGGTATGCGTGTCGGACTGCTTTAAAAGGTATTCTATTTCGTGAATCTTGTATGCGGTGTTTACTGTAACCAATACCGCGCCGATTTTGGTGGTTGCCCAGAAGGTGATAAACCATTCGGGAACGTTCGTTGCCCAAACTGCAACGTGGTCGCCCGCCTTTACGCCGAGCGATATAAGCGCGGCGGCGCATTCGTCAACGTCGCGGCGGAATTGCTCATAGGTGCGGGTGTAATCGAGCGTAGGGTATTTGAATGCGTATTGGTCGGGATAGTTTTCGACCATCGTGTCCAATACGTCGGAAAAGGTTGCGTCGATAACGTCGTACTTCTTCCAAACGAACGTGCCGGTCTTTGCGCGGTTGTAATACCTATGCTCGACTGCCTTTTTCTTGCGCGAAAGCGAGGAGATATAGTTGGTAAAGTGGGTAAGAACGATATCCGCGTCGTTTATTTCCTCGTTCCAGGCGGCACATATAAATCCGTCGAAGTTAAGCGAGGAAAGCGCACCGATAAGCTTTTCGACCGGAAGCTCGCCTTCGCCGATAAGCACGGTTTTGCCGTCCTTCATATCGCCCAAGCGAACGTATTTAATATATGCGCCAAGCACCTTAATAGTGGTTTCGGCCGTTTCGCCCGCACCGAAATAGGTGCCGCGAACGTTCCAGGATGCACCGATAGCCGCCGAGGAAAAGAAATTAATAATATCTATAACCCTTTCGGTGTCGGAAAGATATCCCACGGTTTCGAGCAGAATGCTCACACCCGTGCTTTCTGCACGCTTTACCGCGTTTCCGAGCTTTTCCTTTAAGACTTCGTTTGTCGCTTCTCCTTCAACGCGAACGATAATATATTCAATTCCTGCGCTCGACGCCATATCGATATATTTGGTTATCGCATCGGGCGTTGCTTCGTCGGTTTCGAGCGAGTAGGGGTAGTGGAGCGCCGATACCGCGAGGTTGCGGTTAATAAGCTTTCGCTTCGCGTCGGCAATATTGTCGCGGCGGAGAATACTGTCGTGGTGAGCATTGCGCTCCTTTATAGCATCGTATATTTCAAACCCTTCAAAGCCGTAATCGTATGCGTAACGGCAGGTATCGATAAACGAAGGTCGGCTTACGAACTTCGTCGAGAATACTATTTTCATACTATTCCTCCTCGAATACGATCTTGTTGAGCGCGTTAATATAAGCTCTTATACTCGCCGCAACGATGTCGGTCGAAATGCCGTTGCCGGAATAAAGCTTGCCGTTGTTGCGAAGCTTAACAAGAGCCGAGCCGAGCGCCTCCTTGCCCTCGGTGACCGATTGAACCTGAAAATCGTCGAGCTCGTAGTGATAGCCTATGCACTGCTCGATAGCACGGAACGCCGAATCGATAGGACCGTCGCCTATGCTTACTCCGTTTATAATTTCACCGTTGCATTTTAAGGTAACCTGCGACATAGAGCTTGCAAGGTTACTGCTACTGGTGGTGTAGCTTTCAAGGTGATAGGTAGAGGGTGCCTGCATTGCCGAGCTTGCGATAAGCGCTTCAAGCTCCTTTGCGCCAACGGCGTCCTTCTTTTCGCATACCTGCATAAGCGCCTTGTGAACGTTTCCGCAATCGGAATCGCTAAGGTCGTAGCCGAGCACGTGCGCCGCCTGTGCTACCTGTGCAATAGTACTTTCGGAATCAAGCAGAATGCTTTGCTTTTCGCTTATTTCGGCAGCGGCGTACGCTTCGTGGTTTATACTTGCAAGCATATCGTCTATGCTTGCGTGTATTTTGGTGTTGTTAAGCTTTGTTTCCGCACCGATTTGTGCCGCGCACGCGGTCATCGCATCGGAAATTTCGCCGGTCAAAAGAATATCCTTGCCCGCCATAGCGCACTTCAAGCCGTCTGCACCGCTCTTTACAGCCGCAATCGCCGAAGCAACTGCCATATTAATACGGTCGGAAACCTGAACGTATACGGGAACGCCAACCTCTGCCTTTACCCTTTCGGCAAGTGCGGCGATTTCTTCGGGGAGCGATGCGCCCGCATCGTCGCAAAGCGTAATAATGCCTGCGCCGTTTGCTTCGGCTTCCTTTGCCGCCGCAATAAGAAAATCAACGTCGGCTCTCGTCGCGTCGAGTGCCGAAAACTCAACGTCGCCGCAAAGTGCCTTTGCCGCCTTTACAAGCTCGGCAATTTTGGCAAGCATCTTTTCGGATTTCATATGATAGGTGTATTCCATCAAAACGGTCGAAGCGGGAAGCTCTACCTGAAGTCTGGGCTTTACTGCGTCCTTAATGCATTCCCAAGCGGTGTTAACGCTTTCCTCGGAAAAGCCTACGGGGATAGCCAAAGCCGCGTTGCGCACGTTTTTGGCAATGGTTTTATAAATTATAGCGTCCTCGCGCGCGTTTTGCACGGGAGCAAGCTCGATAGCATCTGCGCCGAGCGAATCTGCACATACTGCAATAGCGGTCTTTTCGCGGAAAAGCAGAGCGACCTGACGGTCCTGCGAAAGCTTTTTAAGCGTGATGTCGGAAACAGCGATCTTCTTCATTTCTAAAATACCTTTCTTGAATAAAAAATTTTGCGAATGCCAACAAAAAAACGTTCCCGTCTCCTTGCTGTTCCAAAGAGACGAAAACGTAAGAATTACTTATGCTTCCGCGGTACCACTCTTCTTCATCCCAAAAGGGATGCACTCCGGTGCAACCACACCATTGCTCTGTTACGGGAGCACCCGTCTGCCATTACGCGTTGTTTCACGGCAGACGCTCCGCGGTGAGTTCTGCAAGATTTTCCCAATGCCTCGCACCGAACGGCATCTCTCTCAAGGCGAAAACGTTTGCGTACTATTCCGCATCACAGCGTTTTGATGTGGTGTATTCTATCACACGAATATCGGTTTGTCAATAGCTTTTTTGCGTTTTTTGCCCACGAAATACAAAAAAATCCGCCGAATAATCATCAAATCATTCGGCGGATCGGCGTTAGACTTAAAGCTTGTTTACGTCTGCGTCGGTAATAAGATGGAAGCCTGCGTTTTCAAGCGCCGCTTCGGCAATTTCGTTGTCCTCAACGCGCAAAACCACGTATGCGTGCTTTTCGGTACGCGCCATAAACGCATATAGATATTCCATATTAATACCCGCTTTATCAAGCACACCCAAAGCGGCGGTAAGCTTGCCGGGTGCATCGCCGATTTTAACGCCGACAACCTCGGTAATCTTAATAAGATATCCGTTTTCGGAAAGCTTCTTTTCTGCCGTTGCTTCGTCGTTAACGATAAGACGGAGAATACCGAAATCGTTTGTTTCGGCAATGGAAAGCGCTCTTATGTTAACGTTGCTCTGCGCGAGAATATCGGTAATGGAAACGAGTGCGCCCTGTTTGTTTTCAACGAAAACCGTAATCTGTTTTATTGCCATTGTAATTATCCTTTCTTATACCAATTTACGTTTGTCAATGACGCGAACGGCCTTTCCTTCGCTTCTTACAATGCTCTTGGGTGCAACGAGATGTATCTTCGGGTTAATACCGAGCATAGTCTTCATTGCGTCCGCAAGCGATTTTTCCATCGAAAGAATTTCGCTTACCTTGTCGGTGAACTGCTCGGGGTTCATTTCTACGTTAATATCGAACGTGTCGTTGTTGTTAACTCTGTCGACGATAATCTGGTAGTTGGGCTGGTAACCCTCGTTAAGCAATACCGTTTCTATCTGGCTGGGGAATACGTTTACACCGCGGATAATAAGCATATCGTCGGTTCTGCCCATCGGCTTGCTCATTTTTATAAGAGTACGTCCGCAGGAGCACTTCTTGCGGCTTAATACGCAGATATCGCGGGTGCGGTAACGTAAAAGCGGAAAAGCTTCCTTGTCGAGCGAGGTGAATACAAGCTCGCCCTTTTCGCCTTCGGGCAGCACTTCGCCGGTGTCGGGGTCGATAATTTCGGCAAGGAAGTGGTCCTCGTTAATATGCATACCCGTCTGCTCGCAGCATTCGAACGATACGCCCGGGCCGCTCGTTTCGGTAAGACCGTAAATATCGTAAGCCTTAATACCGAGCGTTTGCTCGATACCTCTGCGCATTTCCTCGGTCCAGGGCTCTGCACCGAAAATGCCTGCCTTCAGGGGAATATCCTCGGGCTTGTAGCCCTTTTCCTTTAAGGTTTCGCCGATATACGCCGCATAAGAGGGGGTACAGCAAAGAATGGTTGCGTTGAGGTCTGTCATAAATTGAATCTGACGCTCGGTGTTGCCCGATGACATCGGAAGAGTAAGACAGCCAACCCTGTGCGAGCCGCCGTTAAGACCGGGGCCGCCGGTGAAAAGACCGTAACCGTATGCAATCTGGCAAACGTCCTTGTTGGTGCCGCCTACCGCAACGATTGCGCGCGCACAGCATTCTTCCCAAAGGTCAACGTCGTGCTGGGTGTAAAAAGCAACTACTCTGCGGCCGGTAGTACCCGAGGTGGATTGAATACGCACGCATTCCTCGAGCGGCTTTGCAAGAAGACCATAGGGATAAGCGTCGCGCAGGTCTGCTTTCGTAAGGAAGGGGAGCTTGTGAAGGTCCTCGATTCCCTTGATATCCTCGGGCTTAACTCCCTTTTCATCCATAAGATTACGGTAATATTCAACGTTTTCGTAAACGTGCTTTACCTGCTTTACCAGCTTTTCGGATTGGAGCTTTTTAAGCTCCTCCACGGGCATCGTCTCAATGTCCTTTTGAAAATACTTCTGTTCCATTTTCCTCACCTTTTAATAAAAAATTTTCGGTTTTCGGAATACTTCGGAAAAAAACAGTCCTCTGCATTCCATAAAGAATACAGAGGACGAGCTGACCCGTGGTACCACCTCTATTTACCGCGCTCTCGCGAGTGCGGCCTTTGGGAGTGCCGAAAAACACTCTTGTTCTGTTACGGGAACACCCGTTGCAGCCTACTCGCTTCCTTTCGGTGCACTGCTTGCAGGATGAATTCGTCTTCAGCTCGCCTGTTGCCTCGCACCGAACGGCAACTCTCTGAAAGGTCTGCTGCAGCTTACTTGTTCCTGCTCAAACGCATTTTTTAGTATACTAACACTTTTTTGCGATAAAGTCAATAGGACGAAAAAAATTTTTTTCGCCGAATTTAAAAGGCTTTATGTTTTCGCCTTTCTCTTTACATTTGTCGAAAAGTATGGTATCATATTATGAAATATTTTGTAAAACGTTGCACTAAGAGGTGTTGTTATGAAGCTTTTCGAAAATGCAAAGAAATATTACGGCGAAGCAAGGGATATACTTTTCGCACTTGCCGACGCTATGCCGGAGGATAAAATTCAGGGCACGCGTGAAGCCAACCGTAAATCCACCGTCAGACAGTATAACGTTATTCTTCAAACGGTTATGCTTGCCTGCGCGGTTGCCGACGGACGCGTTTGCGATGGCGAGGTGGAATTTATCGCGGCGCTCGGGCTCGAAAACGGCGGTGTTTCTGTCGATTGGGAAGCGTTAAAGAATTATTCCGACGAAGAAAACAAGCAGCTTTCCGAGGATATGACCGAAATGGTTGCGCCGGTCGCGACCGCATTCGTCGAAAAATGCAGGCTTTTCTTTGAAAGCCAAAAGGATATATACGAACGCCTCGATGCGCTTACCTGCTTGATTCTTAACGAATTCTGCAGTGCCGACGGACAAATGACCAAAGAAGAATACGCGGCGGGCACTGCCGTGCTCGACAGCTTTGTAAAAAGCAATTGGAAGCTTATCAGCGTAACTCCGCTCGCATCGAATAATAACGTAAATATCAAGCGCTCGGTTCGCGTTACCATAAACGGCGAGGAAATTACCGACCCCGACGTTATCAACGCCATTCTCGGCGGTGGCGGAATAAATATCAACGGCAACGGCATAACCGTCGAAGGCGGAAGCCGTGTAATCGTCGGAAACGGCGGCGGAATATCTGTCGGCGGTAACGGCAACAATATAAAAATCGGCGGCAACGGCGGTATAACGATAGGCGGCAACGGCGAATCCGCCGAAGGTGGTCTTATCGGTGCGCTCGGCGGCTTGCTCGATGCTATCGGCGGTATAAGCTCGGCAAAGGGCGGTGCGTCAAACGGTGACAGACCTTTAATCCCGCGCGGAGCCAAGGCAAACGGAATTGCGGACCGCGGAATAAGCGGCGCAGGGAATGGTGCAAGCCAAGCAAGACCGAAGCTTCCTCCGCTAAACCTTAATACTAACGATAACAAGCTTTTGAACTACGCCAAAAACCGCAAGGATTATACCAACGGCGTTATATTTATCAGAACCGGCGTCGGAGAGGGAAGCGGCTTTGTGCTTACAAAGGACGGCTACGCGGCTACCAACGCGCACGTTGTCGGCGACGAAAGAGCGGTAAAGGTTCGCTTTGCGGCACCGCTTGCACCCCAAGGCTTTATCAACGCAATCGTTATTGCAAAGGATACCGTTCACGACCTTGCGATAATCAAGCTCGATATTAACGAATACCACCATTGTGAAATCGATTGCTCGGGGCTCGAGGCCGAAATCGGCAGCGAGGTTGCGTTGCTCGGGTTCCCCTTGGGCAGTAACCTTACCGATAACGTCGAAGAGCTTAATATAAGCCTTGCGCGCGGCTACGTTTCCTCTAACCAAACACGCAACAATCAGCGCACCACCTTCCTTGATATCAAAGCGTTCCACGGCAACTCGGGCGGCCCTATCGTAAGCCTCGAAAGCGGTCTTATTATCGGCGTGCTCGTCGGTGCGGTGCTCGACCAAGCGGGCGGATTGACTATGATGATACCCGTTCGCTACCTCCGCGAGCTTGTCGAAAAGCTTAAATAACAGATTTTACCTATTCGAAATATAATAAAAAGAGGCAAAAAATGACAGATAAAAAAATATACAGCGCGTTTATTTCCTCTAATTTCCAATCCCTGCGCGACGAACGCAACAGGGTAATAAGCAATCTTTTGGATTTCCGCATTCTGCCTATCGGTATGGAGCACTTTACCGTATCCACAAGCGGTGAATTTTCGGATATCGAAGCGCTTATAGACGATTCCGACTTTTTCATACTCCTGCTCGGTGCGCGTTACGGCTCCTGCGATAGCGAGGGAATTTCCTGGACCGAGCGCGAATACCGTTACGCAAGAGCGAAAAAGATGCCGATACTTACCATAATCTGCGACGAGCTTGCTTTGAATCTTCGCAAAAAAGCCGAAGAGCTCGACAGCGATGCGCTTAAGCAGATCGAATTCAGCAACCGAATCGGATTCGCGCGCGAGGTAAACGACGAATTCAGCATCGATACGATAGTAAAGCAGTTTTTGAACACACAAAATTTCTCGAAATGCATCGGCTGGACGCGTATCGAGGACGTGAGCAAGGACGAACAGGCGCTTGCCGAATGGCGAAAAAAGAATTCCGCGTTCGATATCGGCGGCTGTTGGCACCATATCCATCTTAGCGAGGATGATGAAAAGTATATAAGAGTCGGCACCGTGGTTATCGAACAGGATTTTACCCCCAATAATTACGCCAAGCTTAAAATGCACGGCGAAAACTACAGCGTGCTGTACTACGATACCCAAAAGAACGATATCCGCGAAAATATAATGCAGGGCAGTAAATTCACGGGTGAATATACTCTTAACGAAAACGGTACGATTTTCGGTATATTCAATTCGATACGCACCTTCAACGGTCAGTTCGGCACTCAAACCGTCGGCGGCGGCACACGGCGCGGAATTCACGATTTTACCGTGAACGCTTTTTCCGAGGTGACCGAATTTATAAGCGGCGATTTCCACGATGAAGCACCCTCGCCGAAGCTTGGAAAAATATTCCTGTTCCGCACACGGCAGGCAAGAAACGAATTTTTGCTTGACCTTCGCGGTCATATTATAGAAAAAAGATAGGTGCTTTTTATGAACTACGAACTTATAATATCTCTCGTAAAGGAAGCAAGCGCGTTTGTTTTCGATAAATCGCTCAAAGAAAGCGTCGATATGAAGGGCAGTGCCGATTTCGTCACTGCGGTCGATTTAAGAATAAGTGATTTTTTAAAGCAAAGGCTTGCCGAGGTAACCCCCGAAATAAGCTTTATGAGCGAAGAGGAAAAGGGCGAAATTGCCGAAAAACGCTGGATATTGGATCCGATCGACGGCACCACGAACCTTGTTTACGATTATAATTTCAGCTCGGTTTCGCTTGCATATTTCAACGGCGAAAATATCGAATTCGGCGTTATCTATAATCCGTATAACAAAGATCTTTTTACCGCATACCGCGGAAAAGGTGCTTATCTTAACGGCGAAAGACTAAAGACTGCGCCCGATAGAGAGCTTGGCGATTGCCTAATCGAATTCGGCGCGGGCAGCACAAAAAAGCAATACGCCGACGAAAGCTTTGCTATAGGTAAAGAGGTGTTCTGCAGCTGTCTGGATATCCGCCGTGTCTGCTCGAGCGCTCTTGCAATAGCATACGTTGCCGCAGGCAAAATCAACGGTTATTTCGAGCATTCGATTAAACCCTGGGACTACGCCGCCGCAACGCTTATGTTAGAAGAAACCGGCTGTGTCAGCTCGGATTGGGACGGCAAAAAAATACAGTACGAAACGGCGTCGAGCTACGTCTGCGGAACCAAAAAAGCATATGAGTTTTTGCTAAAAACTATAAACAAGCACTACGTAAAATAAAAAAACGAGGCTGCTTCAACGTAAGATTGAGGCGGCCTCGCTTTTTATTCGTTTTCAAAAAGTCTGTCGATGCTTACCGAAAAAAGCTTTGCAATCTGCGGTAGCATCGTAATATCGGGGTAGGAGCGGCTTTGCTCCCATTTGGATACCGCTTGGATGCTTATTTTCAAGCGGTAAGCCATTGCGCGTTGAGTAAGCCCCGCACCGATGCGAAGCCGTTTGATATTTTCGCCGATTGGCAGCATTCGTGCAACCTCCGTTAATAAGCCTGTTGGAGTGCCGCACCCGTTATACACGGCAAGAACGGGGGCGAGGATAGCCGCGCCCCCTTCTTACTGTTGCTCGCTTAAAAAGGTAATGGGAAATTAAACCCTTTCGTTCGGGGCGAGCAATACGGCACTTGCGTTAAAGCAGCGTGCATAAATCATATTCTGCCCCTCCTTTCGTGTTAATTTACAGCCGTTACGCCTGCAGTACGTCGGCTTTACCTGTATTTTAACACCTGTTTTTCGCTATGTCAATATAAATATATCAACCGTTGGTAGCAGCTCTGTTTGCGTTTTTTAAAAAAGTTTGCAATACCTCTTGACAAATAATACTATGCGTGATATAGTATTACGCGAAGGGAGGTATTTTTGGATGGATATTCAAATAAAACGCGGCTTGCTTGACGTTTGCGTGCTCGCGGCAATAAAAAACGCCGACTCCTACGGATATCAAATAATAAAGGATATGTCGCCGTATATATCGATATCCGAATCGACCTTGTATCCTATCCTGCGCCGATTGGAAGCATCGCAAATGTTAACCGTGTATTCCGTAGAGCACAACGGAAGATTGCGAAAGTATTATTCGATAACCGATTCCGGCAGAAAGCGTATCGCAGATTTCGCAGAGGAATGGAAACAGATAATATCAGTATACGAATTTATAACAAAGGAGGGAAACGGCGATGACTAAACGCGAATTCCTTGAAGCAATAAGAAAAGGAATATCTACGCTTTCGACCGATGATATTAATAAATCGATAAGATACTATTCCGAAATGATCGATGACAGAATCGAAGACGGCGTATCCGAGGAGGAGGCTGTTGCCGCTATGGGTAACCCCGATGACGTTATCGCGGAAATATTAAGCGAAACGCCAAGCGTTCCGACGGTTGCAGAGCAAGCAACCGAGCAAGCAGACGAAAAAGAAGAAAATAGCAAAAAAGGCTTTAAATACGGCTGGATTATTGCTTCGGTAATAATGCTTTCGCTGTTAGTCGCGGCTTCGGCAATGCTTATGCCGCTAATAAAGGCAGGCTTCAATAAGAATGCTATTGTTTCGGGTTGGGGGTATTTCCGCGTCGATGGTGATACGAGTGCGGTTTCGCATTTCGATTCTATAAGAATTGCAGAAACCTTTTCGGATGTCATCATTGAACGTTCGGAAACCGAAGATTGCTAAGTTCGCTTCACAAGCATCGAGGGCATTCACCGTTTTTACAATATAGGTAACGACGGCGTGCTGTATATCACCTGTGTAGACGACCGTAATTGGTTTCAAAAAATGGGCTCGGTTTGGTACGGCGATTCGTCGGTAACTCTGTATCTTCCGCGTGATATGTACAATAATCTTTATATCGAAGCAGGAAGCGCCGATATTACGGTAGTCGATGATTTGACGTTCAGGTATGCCGAAATAAAAACCGGTAGCGGAGATATCGATTTCCGCTCGGATATAGCGGATACTCCCGCAAAACTTACGAGCAGAAGCGGCAATATAAGTGTAAGCCATATAGAAAGAGGCGGCTTTGTTATCGAAACGTCAAGCGGCGACGTTGATATAAAAAAGGTCTATACCTGCGCTTATAAGGAAATAAAAGGCACCGCAGACGAGCTTTCGGTTTTAAGTGAATATTTCGGATTCGACAAAGAAATCTCGGTCAAAACCGCAAGCGGCGATATCGAAATCGACGGTGCAAGAGCGGTGGATATCCTTCTCGAAACCACAAGCGGCGAAATAAAGCTTGCCGACGTTTATAACTACGTGAATCTGCAGGCCGAAACCATAAGCGGCGATATCGAAGCGCAAAACGTCGTTTCTTGTATCAGTATTTCCTTTAAAACAACGAGCGGCGATATCGAGTTCAAGGGAATCGATTCGTATTCGCAAATGAATCTCGCAACAACGAGCGGCGATATCGATGGCTATATTAATTCCAAACGCTATTTCAGCATACAGACTGCAAGCGGAAGCGTAAATGTCCCTGTAAACGATGTTTCCGCAACGCTTTACCATTGCTCCGTAACTACCGTGAGCGGAGATATTGATATCCGTACACCGGAATAATATATAAAACGTGATCCCTGCTCCTTTGTAACAAAGGGGCAGGGAAATACCATACGTTTTATTTTTTTGACCAAAATGAAGAATAAAAGATGCGAAATATTCATTCTTGCCGTTGTTTTGCTTGCGCAGAGCTTTATTTTTGCCCTCTACGGCGCACACAAGCCTTATATTCACATGGACGAGGCGTATTCGCTTGGTCTTGCGAATTATAAAAGGGTAGAGATTCAGGAAAACGGTGATTTTTATAACACATGGCACAGCGGCGATTATTATGCCGATTATCTTACGGTAAATAAAGATGAGCTTTGCGATTTCCGTGCCGTATACGAAAACCAGAAAAACGACGTGCATCCGCCGTTTTATTATCTTCTGTTGCGCTTCTTTATGAACGCTTTTTCCGAAAAGCTCACTTTTTGGCATGGGCTTTTGCTTAATATCGTAATATATGCCTTTATTACCGTTTTTGCTTATCTTATATCGCAAATACTTCTTGTAGGTCAGCGGTATGTAAAAGAAAAAGCCGTAGTGATTGCCTTTGTTTCTTCGTTAACGCTCGCTTCGCTTACAAACGTGCTGTTTATCCGTATGTATTCGCTTTCGGCGTTGTTAATGCTTGTAACGCTCTATCTGCACCTGCGCTTGCGCCAAAGCGAAAAATACATACCGCTTTATTTATGCATAGCAATTTGCGCGCTTATCGGCTCGCTTACGCATTATTACTATCTGTTTTATCTGTTCGCACTTTATTGCATATCTGCTTTCTTTTATATTTATAAAAAGCAATATAATCGGTTTTTAATATATACCTATATTCTTGCTGCAGCGGGCGGTATGTCAATAATCATTTTTCCGTATTCGATAAACCATTTGTTTTCGGGATATCGCGGTCAGGGAGCAATTTCAAAGCTTGGCGGTTTTTCCGGACATTCCGAAAGATTGTTTTTATTCCTCGATAAACTTAACCGTTTCGGCTTCAACGGATTGCTTTGGGTGCTCGCTTTATTGATTATCTGTCTTTGGATATACAAAAAGCTGCTTCGCAAGGGTGGGGATATTAACCGTGAAGCATATATAAGGCTCACCGTAACGTTTATCTCCGCGGTGTTTTATTTCGCAATCACCTCGGTTTCGTCGCCCTATATCGAGCTTCGCTATATTCTGCCCGTCTGCAGTATGCTTCTTATAGTGCTTTTTTGCTATCTTTATCACCTTTTTCGCAGCATACTTTGCGAAAAGCGTTGCAATATACTGCTGGTTGCTTTAGCGTGTATAATGCTTTGCTTTCCGCTTGTTTCGAATACAGAGCCCGAATCGCTTTATTCCGACCGTGCAGGCGCGGTGAGCTATACCGAGGAAAATTCATCTGTTCCCGCGGTGTATTTCTTAAAATCGCAAAACAACCGCTTTCTCGACGATATTTATCTTTTTGCCAAAACCGACTCGTCGTATATTGCAAAAGATGCCGAAATAAACGAGCAAAGTATTGCCGAAATATTCAAGGGCGTCGATATTTCACACGGAGTTACCGTTTATATAAACGAGGGACAGAACGATGAGGAAATTCTGAAATGCACCGCAAGGGCACTTGGACTTGAAGACTCGGAGCTTCTGTTTTCACTTAATGCCTGCAAGGTGTATAGAATCGGTTAAAAGAATTCGCATAAGATTTTGCTCGGCGCGATTTTTGTCCCCTTTACAAATTTTAAGTTGTTATGTATAATGAAATCAATGAAAGGCGGATCATTATGAAAAGGCTTATCGTTTCATTATTAGTAATAACCGCGCTCGTTTTCTCTGCCTGCGCAGAAACGGCAAATAATACCTCCTCGTCAACACCCGAAATCGATGCTTCCGACGTTTTCGATACGTCGGGAATAAATAAATATCCCATTATTTCGAACGAAGGCGAAATAAAGCTTCCCGAAGGAGTTTTTTATTCGCTTGAAATCGGCAAGGATTACCGCGAAAGACTTTCGCAGTATTCCGAAATAACCGATAACGGCAAAGGAATCGGCTGTTTTGTTTGGCTCGATTCGGGCGAGCTTAAGTTTGGCATAAAACCGCTTGCCGATATCGATAACGGCGAGGAGCTGAAAAAATCACTTCCTGCCGCAACGCTCGGCGAAATTGGCTCAATTCTTTACGGCTACGGCGTGGCGCGCAGAAAAGGCATTAAGCTTTTGGTGCTTGACGATGCCTTGAACGGATACGAAAACGAGCTTTCGTATCTTGTCGGTATCGGCGAAAATTGCTTGGAATACCGTATTTCAATCGGCTCTTACCGATTCGATAAAGTGTTCTGCGGAGCCGAGGCGATAAGACTGTACGAATACGTCGGCGAGGCGCATAAAAATGCGGAAAGGCTTACTTCTGTATCGGATCTGAACGAAAATTGCGAATCCGGACCGAAAATCACTATATCGTTTGCGCCGTCGGGCAGCGGCGAAACACACCGTATATGGAACGAATACGGCAGCTATACCTTTTATGCAAACGGCTGTGTCTGCTACTCGCCCTCTATTGCTGCATCGTATTGCGAACGTCTGCGGTTTTCCGAAAAATTCTACGGCGAAATATACAGTCTTGCGCTTGCCGATTTAAAGGCAAACGGCATAAAATACCCTATAGCACAGCCCGACGAGCTTTGGTGCAGTGCGCAGATAGGGCTTTACGCCGATAAAGAAATAATAACCGGAATTAATGCGCGGGACTTGCTTGCGTTTGCAAAGGAAATGTCGAACAGCGCGAAGCCGTGCGGGGACCGCAGCGACGTAGATTACGAAAAAACGATTTATATAGAATTTTATAACGGCGAAATGGAAATTCTCAGCGAGTTTACAGTTTATCCCGATGAATTCTGCGGCTTGTTCAGCGAATCTCCGTTTCTTAACCGCAAGTACGGCGTTTTGCCCGCGGGCAGCTATAACCGATTGCTTGAATATATCGAAAACACGGGTGTGGATAAAGAGATAGCGGAGCTTTTGTCTTTGCTGAAAAAGCAGGGAATAAAGGTGGGCAATAAGTACGATTATCTTAACGTAACCCCCGAAAGAGTAAAGCGGGAAACCGATTACCGTATTTTTAAAAACACCGTCGATTTTGCGTCTTATATCGTTGTCGACGGAAATGTGTACGAAATCTGCCATTATTTAGGCGGATTCGGGTTTTCCGATGCATTCCTCTGCGATTTCGATAATAACGGAGTACTCGATTTAATAGGCTGCTGCTCCTGGGGCTCGGGTGTATCCCGAAGCGAAGTATTTTATTTCGATATGAACGATAAAAGTTCGAGCGTGGTTTACTCTACTCTTAATTATGGGCTGAGCGGAAAATTCGATTATAAATTCGATAGCTGGATGATGGTGTTGGATATAGAGGGCGACGAAAACAAAGCAGATCGCTTTGGCGTTTATATGCATGAAATTTCGCCTATTTCCTCGGTTATACCCGAAAAGGTAAAAATAGGTGAAATCGTCGCAAAGGACGGCAAGCCCGTTTTGGTGCCCGAAAAATAAAAAAACAAAACCGCGCAGGTTAAATCCTGCGCGGTTCTTTTATTAAGCCTTAAATTACAGATAAAGCAATTATATTCTTGCTTTAATTTCGTCTGCCTTGTCGGCGATTTCCCACTTAACGCCAAGCTCTTCGCGTCCGAAATGGCCGTATGCCGCAAGATTTTTGTAAATAGGCTTGCGGAGGTCGAGCGTTTCGATAATAGCTGCGGGACGAAGGTCGAATACCTCGTTAACGATTTCTGCAAGACGTTCGTCGCTGACCTTGCCGGTGCCGTTGGTGTTAACAAGCACCGAAAGAGGTCTTGCAACGCCGATAGCGTACGCAATCTGAACCTCGCATCTGTCTGCCGCGCCGGCTGCAACGATATTCTTTGCAACGTAACGTGCCATATACGCCGCGCTTCTGTCGACCTTGGTGGGATCCTTGCCGGAGAATGCGCCGCCGCCGTGGGAAGCATATCCGCCGTAGGTATCTACGATTATTTTACGACCGGTAAGACCGCTGTCGCCGTGCGGGCCGCCTACTACGAATCTGCCGGTGGGGTTAACGTAAATCTTGGTGTTGTCGTCTATATATTCTGCGGGTACCGAGGGGATAATTACCTCGCGGATAATGTCCTCACGGATCTGCTCGAGGCTGATTTCCTCTGCGTGCTGGGAGGAAACGACGATAGCATCTACACGAACAGGCTTGTTGTCCTCGTATTCAACGGTAACCTGGGTTTTGCCGTCTGCACGGAGATAGGGAAGAGTGCCGTTCTTGCGTACCTCGGAAAGACGCTTCGACATATGCTGTGCGAGCGAGATAGGCATAGGCATAAGCTCGGGGGTTTCGTTGCAGGCAAAGCCGAATACCATACCCTGATCGCCTGCGCCGGTGTCCTTGTCGTCCTTCATTTCGCCGCTCTTTGCTTCAAGCGCCTTGTCAACGCCCATTGCAATATCGGGGGACTGACCGTGGATAGCGGTGATAACGCCGCAGGTGTTGCAGTCAAAGCCCTTGTCGCTGTGGTCGTAGCCGATGCCGCGAACGGTTTCGCGTGCGATGCTCTGGAAATCGGGCTTTGCGGTGGTGGTGATTTCGCCCATTACAAGAATAAGTCCGGTGGTGCAGGCGGTTTCGCAGGCAACGCGTGCCATAGGATCCTCTGCAAGTATTGCATCAAGGACTGCGTCGGAAATCTGGTCGCAGATTTTATCGGGATGTCCTTCGGTAACCGATTCGCTGGTAAAAAACTTTCTCATTTTTTTGTTCTCCTTAATAAATATGTATGAATTTTTTTATTATCGATTTAATTTCGGGCGATTTTTGCAAAATAAAATACCCTTTGACAGACGTTCAAAGGGCATAGCTTTACTAACTCTTTAAAACATCTCATCTTTCGTTATGAAAAACGCTGAATTGACACCTTGCGTAAAAGTAGGTTGTCGTGGGTTCATCGGGCAGCTCCCTCCGCCACTCTTGATAAGAATGTGTCTTAATAATAACACGCGTTTTGCAATATGTCAATATGCAGAATAAAAATATTTCCGCAAAAAACAAAAAAATATTAAAATTGCTATTGACAAATCGAAAATCATCTGTTATACTAACCAAGCTGTCGCGGAAATGCGGCGAAAACATGGCGGAATAGCTCAGTTGGCTAGAGCAATCGGTTCATACCCGATAGGTCGTGGGTTCAAGTCCAACTTCCGCTACCAATAACGGCCCGTTGGTCAAGCGGTTAAGACACCGCCCTTTCACGGCGGTAACAGGAGTTCGATTCTCCTACGGGTCACCAAGAAAAAAGCACTTTCGAAAGAAAGTTCTTTTTTCAACGAAATAAATCCCTTTCGGGTTTTGTGAAATGCGCTTCGCGCGTGAAATATTGCTCCGCAACGTGAAATGCCTGCGGGCGTGAGTGGATTTATTTCATTTCACTTGATGCGCAAGCATCAAATTTCACAATTTACAAAGTAAATTATTTCACATCCAAAGGATATTTCGCTCATATAAAGAAAGTGCTTTTTTCAACGCAAAAATCGCCTAAACGGTTTTGTGAAAAAACGTAATTTCGAATCTGCACAAGCAATAAAAGAAGGCGGCAAGCCTTCTTTTTGGGCAGTCGAAGCATTTCGTGCAAGCCCTTGAAAATACAATAAAAAACTTTATTCCTTATAAAAAGACAGTGTACCTACGTTTCATACAGAAAGTACACTGCTTTTTTATTTTTGCTTTTCAAGGGCGTAAATACACCATTTGTCTTCGCTCTGAAAGAAGGTGGTAAGCCTTCTTTTTGATTTAATTAGATATTTATTAACTTTTTCACCTTGTTTTCTTCATTTATATGTGGTAAAATAATTCATACATTAATATAAACGGTGAAAAAATTGTTTAAAAGCATATTCAGCAAATATCTTGCTACCTTTACGGTAATACTTCTTGCGTGTATAACCGCAATACTTTTTGCGGTTTCCTCGCGCATTGCCGCAGACAGCTATAATATCCAGCGCGATACGATGAACGCGTCTGCCGGCTCTGCCGCGCTCGTTATCGATACCTATCTCGAAAACAGCGAATACGAAAATATCTATACCTCGTTTTATCACAACAGCGACCTTCAGCGAGTTATCGAGTATACCGCAAGCAATGCGAAGGCGGAAATCTACGTTTTCGACTGCGAAGGTGTTCTTGTCGGCACGTCGGATAACGAATTCGAGGTGGGCAAGGTCGGGCTATCGGAATTTGCCTTTAATACGATGCTTTCCACCAACGAAAGCTATTCGATAAGCACGGTGGAAAACTTTTTCGAAAATAACCGTATGAACAGCTATCACGTCTTCTATGCAGAGGAAACGCCGTTCATCGTGCTTATGAGTATGAGCAACTATTCAAGCGTCGTGTTCACCAAGGAAATCGTTATCGTTGCGATAACCGTTTCGCTTTGGATGTTCCTTGCCGCAATGCTCGCACTGTACGTTATTTCGCGCCGTACCACCGAGCCGTTAAGCGAAATTATCAGCGCGGCAAAGGATTATGCAAAGGGCAGGTTCGATACGAAGATAGAATATACCGGTCAGGACGAGGTTGCCGAGCTTGCCGCCGCGATAAACGATATGGCGGTGTCGCTTAAGCATATCGACGAGGTCAGAAACTCCTTCCTCGGCAACGTAAGCCACGACCTGCGAACTCCGATGACTACTATCTCCGGCTTTGTCGACGGTATTCTCGACGGCACTATCCCGCCCGAAAAGCAGGAAAAGTATCTTAATATTATTTCGCAGGAGGTAAAACGCCTCTCGCGTCTTGTAAATACTCTGCTCGAGGTTTCGCGGATGGAAAGCGGTACCGATTTGAAGCCTATCGATTTTAACCTTTCGGAAACGGCAAGAACCGTGCTTATTTCGCTTGAATCGAAGATAAGCAAAAAGGAAATAGATATCGAATTCGATAGCGGAGAAAACGATATATACGTCAATGCTGACCCCGATGCGATTCACCGAGTAATATTCAATCTTATGGATAACGCGGTGAAATTTACCGCCGAAAAGGGTATAATATCGGTAAAGCTTTCGTTTGTTGCCGATAAGCGCAAAAAGCGCAAGGCACTGTTTGTAATAAGAAATACCGGTGTGGGCATTCCGAAGGATGAGCTGCCCCATGTGTTCGACAGATTTTATAAAACCGACCGCTCACGCGGGCTCGATAAGAGCGGCACGGGGCTCGGTCTGTATATAGCAAAAACCGCAATAGTAAATCACGGCGAGGAAATATACGTCGATTCGGTCGAGGGTGAATACACCGAATTCCGCTTCACGCTTCCGCCCGCCTTGGTCGAAATAGCTCCCCGCAGATAATTAAAGCGTTTTTTAAGAATGAAGGCTATAATTTCCCTTGTAAAAAGGAGTGCTTTGAATGAACAATAATTACAACAATCAAACCCCGCCCCAAAACAACCGCCCCGATTATTCTTATAATTGGAACGGCTCGGACAACAATAATAAAAACGGCGGCAACGGATTAAAGGTGCTTGCGATAATCGCAATAGTTATCGGTGCGCTTGCGCTTACCGTGCTCGGAGTAATGCTTGCGCGCAACTTCGATTTCGAGCTGCCCGAAGCGTTTTTGCCTACAGAATCGCAAACAAGCGGCACCGAAGGCGACGGAAGCGGGAATGAAGAATCCTCGCTCGATTTCTCGCGCGATCCCGATATAAGCGTGCCCGATTTCAGCGTTGCGCCCGATAGCGATATCGACCTTTCTACCGATTTGAGCAAGATTTATAACGAATGCTCGCCCTCCTGCTGCACGGTCAGAGTAAGCCTTAACGGACAGCCCTATTCTATCGGCAGCGGATTCGTTATCGATGCCGACGGCGGATATATTGCCACCAACCACCACGTTATCGAAACCGGCGATCAAATCACCGTTGCGTTTTACGACGGCAGGGAATACGACGCGAAAATCGTCGGAAGCGATTCGGTTACCGATATAGCCGTGCTTCACGTCGAAGCGAAAGGTCTTACACAGGTTTCCTTCGGCGATTCCAGCAAGATTAAAATCGGCGAAAACGTCGTTGCTATCGGTACTCCCTACGATGAAACGCTTGCCGGCACCATGACCTGCGGTATAGTAAGCGGCACCGCGCGCGAGGTACAGATAACCAACGATTACGGCAAGGTTGTTAAAACCATGAAGCTTATCCAGACCGATTGCTCTATTAACCCCGGTAACAGCGGCGGTCCGCTTATCGATATGGCGGGTACCGTTATCGGAATCACCTCGCTTAAAATTGCCGATGAGCAGTTCGAGGGTATCGGCTTTGCAATTCCCATAACAAGCGCTATCGATATCTTCCAAAAGCTTATTGCGGGCGAGGATATCGGCGATAGCGATATAGCGGTTGCCACTCCTCAAATCGGCATCACGGTATACGACGTCGAGGACGGCTTGGAATACTTCCGTATGAATCCCCGCTGTGAATATCCCGAAGGCGTGCTTATTGCGGATATTGAATTTAACAGCTCGGCATACGCCGCAGGGCTTTCGCGCTACGACATTATTACCGATTTCAACGGAACCGAGGTTAAAAACCGCGAAGACCTCACAACCGCACTTTCGAAGCACCGTGCGGGCGAAACGGTTACCGTAACGGTGTTCCGATTCAACCGAATGCTTACCTCGGGTGAATACGAAACGATAACCTTCAAGCTCGACGCCGCGGAATAATCGAAAACAAATAAAACAAAGCTACCGTTTCGGTAAAGAAACGGTAGCTTTAATTTTGCATTCAATTAACCTTCGGGGAAATCATAGCCCTGCTCGCAGGCGATTTTTGCCGAATCTATAACCGCGGAAAGCGTCTTTTCGTCAAGGCTTGCGGTGTAAGAAAGGTTGGAAATATCGATATCGAAGAAGGTTTTTGCCCAAACGCAAGCGATAAGATATGCGCCTGCGTGGGAGTGGTGCGAGTTATCGGTGTGGAAAATAACCGCATCGGGATATTTCTGCTCGCATATAAGGAAGGCGTCGGCAACGGGGGCAACCTTGCTTACGTTGTAATCCTTGGCGAGTGCGGTGTAGTTTTTGTGGTGTCTTAAAGCACTTTCGGGACGGTTTGCGGGAACGTCGTTGGAGGAATATCTTTTGTAGAAAAGAATTTCCGCGCCGTTTTCCTTAATCATCGGTGCGATTATTTCCATAGCGGGCTTGCTGTCGCTGTAATCGGCGTTCGAGTTGTCCTGAACTATAACGTAATCGTACTTTTTGCTGTTCAGTTTGGAGCGCAAAAGCTGTCCGCGGCTTTCGTCGTTCGCGTCGGCAAATTGGCTTAAATAAGCACTGCCTACACAGCAGTAATCGATTTCTATATCAATTCCTGCAGATTTGCATATAGCCTTGAATTTGTCGGGAACGTTGAAGAAATAGGTCGAGCTGTTGCCGATGCACAAAAAGCTTATAGCCTCGCGGTTGGGGTATTCGAGCGCTTCTTCTGCGGGGATACCGAATGCTTCTACCTCGGAAATCATTATCCAGTTGCCTTTTCCTGCAATTCGGAATTCAACGTAGCGTGCCGATAAAGCACCGTTAAGCGTAAGAGTAATATCGACCGAGCTTTTTTCGGTGGTGTCCTCGCATTCTGCCGTGCCTGCATAGAACCATTCGTTGCCGTCGTTCGAAAGATATACCGCCATAAATTCGGGCGCGTCGATGCCAACGCTTAAATGGTAAGCGGTTCCGACGTTTGCAACGAATTTATCAAGATAATAAAATCCGCCGAGGTCGAGGCTGATTAAAGCGTAGCCGTTTTCGACGTATTTGCGCGCGGTTTTGTTAAAACCTGCAAAAGCCTTGTCGGAATATTTTGCGTTTTCTGCGGCGCGTGCACCGTCGGTCATCGAGGAATTGCTTTCGTCGGGATAGCTGGGCGCGTTTTCATCGGGGTGCAGTCCCGAAAGCGTATAGCTCTTTCCGAGCGCAACGTTTGTATATGCGGGATCGTTTGTAATAATCATTGGTGTACTTTCCTCCGCTTCGGATAAAACCGTGGACGTTTGTTCTTGTGTGCTGCTTTCGTTATTTGTGCTTTCACAGCCGCAAAGCGAAAATATCAGCCCGCCGAAAACAAGCGATAACGAAAGCAAGCAGGATGTTATTCTTTTCATATTTTCCCTCCCTTTAAACATATTAACATTATAGCATATTAACCTACGCTGTCAAGAAGAAAAGCAGATCTTGCCCGACTTTTCTTACGAGAAGTAGGCGAGGTCTGCTTTTTTTCGATTATTCAAGCTTTATATACGCTCCGTAGGAATACCCTTCGATTCCGTTGTAGGTAACAAGATACCATTCGCCGCTTTGTCCCTTTATCTGCACTCTGCTTCCGTTTGGGATCTGACCGATAACAGTGCCGTTAAGGCTTGCGCTGTTGCGAATATTTAATCGTCCGCCGTCGGTTGCAACCCTGCCGGTCTGCGTTGGGTTGGGGTCTACAAGCGGAACCCCAAAATAGTCTGCGACCGATTGCGAAAGGTTTTCGGCAATAAGCATAAGATTGTTTTTTATCCATTCGGCGTCGCTTGCGTTATCGTGGTAGGCGATTTCGACCAGTACCGAAGGCGCGCGGGTGTTGTTCAGCTCGTATAGACTCGTCGTTTGCAATGCGCGCACCTTTGCGGGATCGGGGTAAATCTTTTTAAGGTTGGCTACGATAATATCTGCGGCACGCTTGCCGTTGACGCTGGTGGGGTAGTAGTAAACGTCGCTGCCGGTCTGCCTGCCGTAGTTGGCGCTGCCCGATGCGTTTGAATGCAACGCAAGATGCAATGCGTAATCACCCGCGTTCGAAAGCCGCACCGAATCACCCACAGAGCCCTCGGGATTGTTGCGCGTCCAGGTTATTCCGCTTGCGGTAAGATAAGGCTCCATATAATCGGCAATAAGGTTCATATAGTATTCTTCACTTCCGCTTCCGTCGTAATATACGTTGTACTCCTGTGTAGACGGACTCAAAAACAGCATTGGCATAAAAATTTCCTCCTTTGCTTTCAATATATGATTAAAAATGTTATATTGTCTTGATTTTTTGCAAAAAAGCTATTGACAAAGCGAGCTTTTTGTGGTATTATTTACGGGCACAAAGAAGTAGAGCTCTGCTCTCACCCTGCGGCAATAAGCCAGGCTCGGTCAATATCAACCATATAGGCGTACTATGCCTGTGGTGTTTTTTGGCTGTGCAAAGCGGGTTGTCTGCTTTGCCTTTTCTTTTGCAAAAAGCAAATTATTTTTTGGAGGTGTCTCTCATCGCCACTAAGCCTTCTTCCTTAATTAATGAAGAAATCAAAGCAAACGAAGTCCGCGTTATCGGCGCAGACGGTAACCAGCTCGGCGTTATGAAGCTTTCCGAAGCGCTCCGCCTTTCCAACGAAGCAGAGCTCGATTTGGTCGAAATCGCTCCCGATTCTGTACCCCCCGTGTGCAAAATTATGGACTACGGCAAATTCCGTTTCGAAAAGGAAAAGCGCGAAAAGGAACAGCGCAAAAAGCGTCAGATTATCGAGCTTAAGGAAATTCAGTTAAAGTGCCGCATCGATACGCACGATTTCAACACGAAGCTTAACCATACGCTTAAATTTCTCGCACAGGGCAATAAGGTAAAGGTGATCGTCAAATTCTTCGGCAGAGAAATGGCTCATACCGAGCTCGGCGCTCAACTGCTTGATCGCTTCGCCGAGGGCTGCATGGAAAGTGCAGTTGTCGAAAAGAAGCCGTTGCTCGACGGAAGAAATATGACGATGATCCTCGCTCCTAAAAAAACAAAATAACCGAAAGGAATTATAACAATGGGAAAAATCAAAACACACAAGGCTTCCGCAAAGCGTTTCTCTTTTACCGCAACCGGTAAGATCAAGATGAACCACCCCGGCAAGCGTCACAAGACCGGCCTCAAGGCTTCCAAGACCAAGAGACAGCTTCGTAAGGCTTCTTACGTAAGCGACGCACGCTACGACGATCTTAAGAGAATGATCCCCTATAAATAATTGACGGAGGTTTGTAGAAATGGCAAGAATTAAAGGCGCACTCGCTACCAGAAAAAGAAGAAATAAAATGCTCAAGCTCGCCAAGGGTTACTGGGGCGCAAAGAGCAAACACTTTAAGATGGCTAAGCAGGCTGTTCTTAAGAGCGGCAACTATGCTTTCGCCGGCAGAAAACAGAAGAAGAGAGATTTCCGTTCTCTTTGGATCACCCGTATCTCCGCACAGTGCAAGGTAGAGGGTATCAACTATTCCCGCTTTATGTACGGTCTTAAAAAGAGCGGCATCGAGCTCAACCGTAAGATGCTTTCCGAACTCGCTATCAACGATAAGGCTGCATTCGCATCTCTCGTTGAAATTGCAAAAAAGGCTCTTTAATTTAAACAGGAAATTAAAAAATTGTTAAAATCTTTGTTGACATGTGTCGATTTGTTTGATATAATGTCCCCAATAGATGCGATTTCCTCGGAAACCGATGAGTAAGGGAGGGTTAAAAATGGCAGAGGTAAGAGTTAAGGAGAACGAAACCATCGATAGCGCTCTCCGCAGATTCAAGAGATCTTATCTCAGAAGCGGCGTACCTGCTGAAATTCGTAAGAGAGAACATTACGAAAAGCCCAGCGTAAAGCGCAAGAAGAAGTCCGAAGCGGCTCGTAAGCGCAAGTACAGATAAGCTTCTGTCTGCGATTTTGTTTTACACAAAATAAGAAAGCACAACGGTATCGCCGTTGTGTTTTTTTATCGTTATATGCCAAAAAGTACTTGAAATTGGCGGTAATATACTGTATAATTGTAAAGAATATATAAGTCGGAGGATATAATGAAAAGAATACTCGCCTTTATTATGCTGTTCGCTATGGTTATTCCTATGCTTGCGGCGTGTGAAGAAACCACGCAAAGCGGCGAAAGCTCCAATTTCGAATCCACGGAGGAATCGATTATGACACCCGATACCAACGCGCCTACCGTATGGCAGGATCTCTATGCCGATGAAGCAAACGGCTTTAAGGATGCAAGCGAGGTATATAAGCTTCAGGCTTATTCCAACGGCATCGCATCCGAGGATTATGCTTCCCTCCCCAAGGGCGATACCCGCTATATCTTCGAGGGTAAGGATAAATCCCGCGCGGTTGTCCTCTCCGAAGGCTACGCACTTACTCTCCCTTCGGCAAATATCACTCCCGATTTTTCGCTTGGCGCGTTAAGAAGTAAATTCAAAGGCGAAAACTATGTCCTTACCGTTTCCTACGAGGACCAAAACCCCTATGGCGCAAACGAAAAGGGCTGGAATACCTATTTCACCGAATGGGTAGTCCGCTATCTCGAAAATAACGAATTTCTTATGGAAAACAGCCTTCGCCGTACCCGTAAGATCGGCGTTACCGAGGATCTTCTTCCCGGCTACGTCGTAAATTATTACGATATGCAGATCAACGTTGCGGCAAAGATGGAATACGATTGCTACAGCATCGCGGTAGTTCGCCCCAAGGATAACTATAAGTATTTCTGGCTGTTCGTTCTTAAATCCGGCGATCCTATGTACGAGGAAATGGATAAAATAGTTGCCTCCTTCAAGGAATTCGATAAAAACGGCACCCCCGTTAACAGCGTCGGCTCCTACGAATTAAAAATTCCTGAGCATTGGAACGAAGAAACCAAGGCTTACTACAATAAGCTTCTTACCCAAAGCACCGTAGATATGGGTATGTTCTTCCAAAAGAACGATCCCGTTTACGTCGATTGGTTCTATCAAAGCATCGAAAGCGAGCTCGACGTATTTATGACCTACCTCCACTGCGGTTGGTACGGTCAGGACTATACCAGAAGCGCGCTCGATATGGGACTTATCACCTCCGAAGCGGGCGGTAACGGCTTCAACGGCAAGCCCGTGCTCGAGCTTACTTATCAGTTCACCACTACCAATAATACTCTCGGCGGATATACTCCTATGTACGATATCAGCCGCGGCAGACTCGATGCGGAATTCCGTATGCTCGCAAAGGAAATCAAGGAATACGCAAAGCCGGTTCTTTTCCGTCTTAATAACGAAATGAACACCGACTGGACCTCCTACTGCGGTATGCAGACTATGCTCGACCCCGATATGTTTATCGACACTTGGAGAAGAATGTATAACATCTTCGTCGAAGAAGGCGTTGATAACTGCATCTGGATCTGGAACCCCATCGCAACAAGCTGTCCCTACAGCAACTGGGGCGATCAGCTTAACTATTGGCCCGGCAGCGATTACGTGCAAATGCTCGGTCTTACCTATTACCAGATGAATAACGACGATAAGATCGAATCATTCAAGGAAATGTATACCGAGCTTTATAAGAAGAACACTCCTTGGTTCGATAATTTCCCCGCAATATTGGGCGAATTCGCTTGCGGCGCGGGTGCAGAGGTTATTTTCGACTGGGATAAGAACGCATACGTTCCCGTTGAAGACCTCGAAACCAAAAAGCAATGGCAGGCAGAATGGATAACCGGTATGTTTGATTGCTTTATGAAGAAGAACGAGCCCGGCTATGAATGGTGCAAGAATATTACCGTTGCAACCTGGTTCTCTGCCAACGACTATACCAACGTAGACGGTGTTGAAAAGATTTACAACTACTTAAAGCTCGATAACGGCGTGCCTCTTGCTATAGAAGCCTACAAAAACGGCTATAAAAAGCTTAAAGAAGCAAGAGAAAAATAATAAACCAAAAGCAAAACAAGCTTCGAATCGCTTCGAAGCTTGTTTTTTTATCGCTTATATTATAATTAAGCCTTATCCTATCATACCTTCGCTTATCTGCTTTGTGGTATAGGGCATTTCACCGTCTGCGTTAAAGCTTAAGCTAAGACGGATATCCTGCGAGGACGCTGCAATATACAGCAAATATTCTCCGTTTTCTACAACCCAATCACGAAGCACGGGATTGTAATAAGCCAAATCGGAGCAGGGCAAGGTTATGCTTACCTCTTTTTCCTCGCCGGCGTGCAGGAATACCTTTTTGAACGCCTTTAACTCCTTCGGCACGCGTGAAACGCAGGATAACGGCTTTGCCGCATAAAGCTGAACAACCTCCGCTCCGTCGACCGAGCCTGTGTTTTTAAGACTGAAGGAAACAACCAAATCGTCGCCGATTTTTTGAAGCGATGCGTTTTTGTATTCAAAATCGGTATAGGATAAGCCGTGACCGAAGGGGAAAACTACTTCCTCGGGGTGCGAATCGTAATAGCGGTAGCCAACCTCGAAGCCCTCGCTGTAGCGTACCACAAGACCGTTTCCGGTATCAAGGTCGCTCCTTTCTTTCTTGGGGAAGGTTTCGGGAAGTCTGCCCGAGGGGTTGATTTTTCCGGTAAGAATATCGGCTATCGCTCCGCCCGCCGCTTCGCCGCCGAGCCACATCTGCAAAATTGCGTTGGCTTGGTTTCTCCATCTGCCGAACACCATTGCCGAGCCCGATTGACAGATAACCACAACCTTTTTGCCGAGGTTTATTGCGGCATTTACAAACATTTCGTGGTTCGGGTTAATGGCAAGCGTTCTTCTGTCGAAGTTTTCGGTGTCCTCCGATTCCATTGCGCCGACGAACATCAAAACCACGTCGCAGTCCTTTATCGTTTCGTTAAATGTGCCAACGGTGGGCCATAGCATCCCGTCGGAAAAACTGCGCTTTTCGTAGGTTTTTAAATAAATAAATTCGCTTTCGGGCAACGCCTTTTTCAGCTCGCCAAGCGGGTTTTCGATATATTCGTCGTGGGGATAAACCTCCGCACTGCCTTGTCCGTACGAAAGCGCGTTGTCGCCGTATTCGCCGACTACCGCAATTTTTTTGTACTTTTCCGAGTTAAGCGGTAGCACACCGTCGTTTTTTAGCAATACGGTTCCTGCCGCCGCAACACGCCTTGCAATATCGTGCCTTTTGTCGCGGTCGTATTTTGGGCTTTTGCTCTTGTCGGATAAGGCGAACGAAAGGAAACGGGTTACGGCGTCGTCAAGGCGTTCTTCGCTAAGTGTTCCGTCTGCCAAAGCTTTTTCGAGCTCGTCTGCCATAATCCAGTTATTCGGCATCTGAAGGTCGAGCCCGGCGGCAATAGCTCTGCCTGCGTTCTGTACCGCGCCCCAGTCGGAAACAACGAAGCCCTTAAAGCCCCATTCGTCCTTTAAAATATCGCTCAAAAGATATTTGTTTTCCGAGCACCAAATCGATTGATATTTGTTGTACGAGCACATCACGCTTTTCGGCTGTGATTTTTTCACAGCAATTTCAAAGCATTTAAGATATATTTCGCGAATCGTGCGCTCGTCTGCCTCTACGCTTACGTTAAGTCGGTCCTTTTCCTGATTGTTCAATGCATAATGCTTCAGCGAAGCCGCAACGCCCAAGCTTTGAAGACCGTTTATATATGCCGCTGCAAGCTCGCCCGCAAGCACGGGGTCTTCCGAAAAATATTCAAAATTTCTGCCGCAGTTGGCGTAACGCTTTATATTGATTCCGGGGCCCAACAGCATATCCACGTCGTGCTCGACGCAATCCGAGCCCAGCGCCTCGCCCATTTCGTATAAAAGCTCGGTGTCGAAGGTTGCCGCCGCAGAGCAAAGGTTGGGGAATGAGGTGCAGTTTTCCTCCTTGTCGTGTCGGATACCGTGGGGGCCGTCTGCAAGATTTTTTGCGGGAATGCCCAAGTGCTCGATAGCGTGCGTAAGCATTCCTGCATCTCCGGTTAAAAGCGATGCTTTTTCTCTTACCGTAAGCTTTTGTAAAAGCTCTTTAATTTCCATTTTTGCCTCCAAAAAAATCACAAATCAAACACTTTTTTTGCATTTTCGGAATAAATAAGCGCTTTTTCCTGCTCGGAAAGACCGATTTCTTCGATCTGATCAAATGCAAAGCGCGTGCTCCAAAGCGGATAGTCCGATCCGAACATAACCTTTTCGATACCGTGCTTTTCGATAAGCTTATACAGCCTTTTGCCGTCCATACCCAAAAGCGCTTCGCTCGTGTCGGTGTATACCGGCGTGCCGATAAGATATTCCTCTGCCTCGTCCCAAACGCTGTATCCGCACATATGCGCGGCGATAATAGTCAGCTCGGGCAGCTTTTCGATTAATCGGTAAATTCGTTTCGGGGTAGAGAAGTCGGTGTTTTTGTCGCCCGCATGGAAAAGTATCGGCAGCTTTAGCCTTGCCGCTTCCTTGTATAGCTCTACAGCGTTTGCGTCGTCGACGTAAAACCTTTGAAAATCGGAGTGTATTTTAATACCCTTCGCTCCCAATTCCTTGCACCGCTCGAGCTCGGAAACCGCTTCGTCAAACGGCATTGCGGGGTGAAAGGAGCAAAGCGGAATAAAACGGTTGTCGGCTTGCGCCGTGCTTATAAGAAAATCGTTGCCGACGCGCGCGTGTGCGGTGTCGGGGCGAAGTGTTGCGGAGGAAATAACAAAGCGTACGTTGTCGAGCCCCTCCGCGCCCTTAAATATTCCGTCTATCGATCCGTTGCCTTGGCGCGCTATCGAATAGTAATTAACAATGTTGTCCGCCGCACGCACCGCAATTTTGTCGGGCCAAACGTGAGTGTGTACGTCGATAATTTCTCTGGTTATGCTCATAATGTTTACCTAAAAATTAAAGCGGTAAGTACGCCATGGGGCGCACCTACCGCGTTTTACTATTGCCGATTATTTGTTGTCTTCGCCGCAGCAACCGCAATCGCAAGCTTCGTCATCGTCGTCTTCCTCAACTTCGGTTTCAACAAGAGTCAAAACCTTGCCGCAGGAGGGGCATTCGAGCTCGTCGATCTTGTCAACGTCGCATTCGTCGATATAAACGGGTTCGCCGCAAGCAGGGCATTCAAGCTCTAAGCATTCGCAGCAATCGCAGCAATCACAATCGTCGTCGCAATCGTCGCAATCGCAATATTCGTCGTCATCGTCGCAATCGCAGCAATCGCAATCGTCGTCGCAGCAGTAGAAATCTTCTTCAACTGCGCCGAGATCCTCGTCAAGCTCTTCGATATATTCGCGAAGAGTTGCGTTTTCGTCTTCAAGGTCTTGAACCGAAAGTGCAAGATCTTCGAGAAGATCTGCGATAACGGCAAGAAGCTTTCCTTCGCCCTTGGAGGTATCTATTTCCATACCTTCCATAAGACCTTTAATGTATGCAGCCTTTTCGGATACGTTCATTGTTCTTTTCTCCTTTTTTTAGTTCCCGCGATATAGCTTGTTACAAATCGTAACCTTCTACCCGCGAGGGTTTTGCTTTCGACTTATCGGAAGCGTTTTTGGTTCCCGCGATATAGCTTGCTGCAAACTGCAGCCTTCTACCCGCGAGGGTTTTGCTTTCGACTTATCGGAAGCGTTTTTTAGTTCCCGCGAAATAGCTTGCTACAAATCGTAACCTTCTACCGCGCAGGTAAATATCCGCAAACTCGGGAGCTGTGCG
The DNA here is from genome assembly GCA_017466805.1 of Clostridia bacterium. Taxonomy (GTDB): domain Bacteria; phylum Bacillota; class Clostridia; order Oscillospirales; family CAG-382; genus Coliplasma. The sequence goes on along the minus strand of JAFTTN010000001.1, from coordinate 15,878 downwards.
GATTATACTCTTTCGAGATATTCGCAGGTTCTGGTATCGATCTTAATAACGTCGCCTTCGTTGATAAATATGGGAACCTTAACCTCTGCACCGGTTTCAACGGTAGCGGGCTTGGTTACGTTGGTAGCAGTGTTGCCGCGAACACCGGGTTCGGTAGCGGTAACCTCGAGCTCAACGAAGATAGGAGGCTCAACCGAGAAAACCTTGCCCTTGTAGGACATGATCTTGCAGGTCATACCTTCCTTAACGAACTTAAAGCTGTCGGGAAGCTGTTCTGCGTTAAGGGGTTCCTGATCGTAGGTAACGGGATCCATAAAGTAGTAAAGGTCGCCGTCGGTGTAGCTGTATTCCATTTCTCTTCTTTCAACGATAGCCTGGGGGAACTTTGCGGTGGGGTTGAAAGAGGTTTCGATAACTGCGCCGGAGATGATGTTTCTCATCTTGGTTCTGACGAACGCTGCGCCTTTACCGGGTTTTACGTGCTGGAATTCGATAACCTGCATAAGCTGGCCATCCATTTCAAAGGTCAGACCGTTTTTGAAATCGCCTGCCGAAATCATATTATATCCTCCTGATTTATGTCCTATTCATAAGACAAAATATTATATCTAACTTATTTTATATGAAAAACACTTATTTGTCAAGTGTTTTTTAAAGCTCGATAAGGCTTCTGTCGCTATGCGTAAGGTTTTCACAGCCGTTTTCGGTAACCAGCACCATATTTTCTATTCTGACACCGTATTTGCCGGGTATATAAATGCCGGGCTCGACTGTTACGACGTTGCCCGCAACCAAAATATCGGCGCTTTTGGGCGATGCCGAGGGAAGCTCGTGTATTTCCAGCCCGAGCGAATGTCCGAGCGAATGCCCGAAGTATTCGCCGTAGCCCGCATCGATAATAACGTCGCGTGCAATCTTGTCGGCTTCCTTGCCTGAGATACCTGCGCGTATCTGCTTCATCGCTTCGCTCTGTGCGGTAAGCACGGTGTTGTAAATACGCTTCATTTCCTCGTCTGCCTTGCCTAAAACCACGGTTCTTGTCATATCCGAGCAATAGCCCGCGTATTTTGCACCGTAGTCCATTGTAAAGAACGAATTTTCGGTAAGCTTCGCTTCGGTGGGAACGCCGTGGGGAAGCGAAGAATTTTTGCCCGAAACGGCTATCGTTTCAAAGGCAAGACCGTTCGCCCCGTGCGAGCGCATAAAGTATTCGAGCTCTGCCGCAACCTCAAGCTCGGTTCTGTCGCCGTTTATAAAACCGATAATATGCGAAAACGCCGCGTCGGTAATGCTTTGCGCCTTCTTTATTTTGGCAATCTCTTCGGGCGTTTTAATTCGTCTGTGCTTCAAGCAAACGTCGGAAAGATAACCGAATTCAACACCCTCACAACGCTCGTTAAGCGTGTTTAACTGCTTTATCGTAACAAGCGCGGGATCAAGCGCAACCCTTTTTGCGCCTATAGCCGAAAAATAGTCGGCAATATCGGCGTAAAGCCCCTTTTTAAAAAGGTATGCGTTAACGTCGTCGCTCAATTTTCCTGCCTTTTTATCGTTCTCCGCCGCTTCGATATAGCGGGAATCGGTAAGCAACGCAGTTTCGCTCTTCGCAACGATAACCGCGCCGTCGGTCGTGTAAAAATCGCTTAAATAATATTGGCTGTTTTCATCAAGAAACAAAGCGCAGTCAAACCCCGCTTCGCTTATATCGCCGTATATTTTTCTTCCGTTCATTTTTGTAAGCCTCCGATGTTTCTTCTACCGTTAATTTACCATAAATCACCGCCTGTGTCAAGGAGAATAAAGGGCGGAAAATGCAAAGTAAATTTTGTTATTTATTTCAAAAACTATTGAAAAGCTTGTAAGAATATGGTATTATTGTGTTACCATTTATAATGTAAATTCGGAGGAAAAGCATTATGTCTAAAATGAAGATCGCAATAATCGGTTGCGGTACTATCGCAAACAGCGCACACATTCCCGCTTATATGGCAAACAACGACGTGGAAATCAAATATTTCTGCGACATTATCAAGTCCAAGGCAGATGCCGCTGTTGAAAAATACGGCTGCGGTATCGCTGTCGAGGATTACCGCGAAATCCTTAACGATCCCGAAATCGAAGCGGTTTCCGTCTGCACCCCCAACAAGATGCACAGCACCATCACTATCGATTTCCTTAAAGCAGGTAAAAACGTTCTTTGCGAAAAACCCTCTGCAAGAACCCTTTCCGAAGCGCTCGAAATGCAAAAAGCACAGCACGAAACCGGCAAGGTTCTCAATATCGGCGTTGTTAACCGCTTCAATGCGGCTGTTAACAAGGTTCGCGAGCTTATCCAGGCAGGCGAGCTTGGCGAAGTTTACCATATCTACGTAAGCTTCCGTGCACATCGCTCTATCCCCGGCCTTGGCGGCGCATTTACCGATAAATCCATCGCAGGCGGCGGCGTTCTTATCGACTGGGGCGTTCACTACCTCGATATCGTTATGTACTGCACCGACGATCCCAAGCCTCTCACTGTTTCCGCAAAGGCGTTCTCTAAGCTCGGCGTTGATATGCCCAACTACGTCTACAACGGAATGTGGTCCGAAGATACCAAGGATCTCAACGGCACCTATGACGTTGACGACTTCGTAACCGGCTTTGTTCGTACCGAAGGCCCCACCATCACCTTCAACGGCGCGTGGGCACAGAACATCGGCGTAGCCGAAACCTATATCGACTTCCTTGGTACCAAGGCAGGCATCCGTCTTAACTACGGCGGCGACTTCACTATGTATACCACCTCCTGCGATACTCTTATCGACTTCAAGCCCAAGTATAAGGATCACGCAATGTTCCAGAAGGAAATCGACTCCTTCATCAACTGCATCAAGACCGGCGAAAAGCTTCCTTCTCACATCGACAAGGCAATCATCACCGCAACTATGATGCAGGCTATGTATGATTCCTCCGAACAGGGCAAAGAGATCGTTCTTGCATAATCGCGCATAACTTAGAAACTCTCGTTTGCAATAGGTTGCTATTGCGTCACTCGCGTTTCGTCGTTCTGCATCGATTCTGCTTCGCCCGAAAATCGTTCTTGCATAATCACGCAGACCGCTTTAAAAAGGACAGCTCCTTGCTGTCCTTTTTGCTATAAAAAATCAAAACCGCTCGCAGTGGGTTACTACAGCTTCGGGTTTGATTTTTCATTCTGCATCGATTCTGCTTCGCCCGAAAATCGTGCTCGCATAACGGCGCATAACTTAGAAACTCTCGTTTGCGATAGGTTGCTATTGCGTCACTTGCGTTTCGTCGTTCTGCATCGATTCTGCTTCGCTCGAAAATCGTGCTCGCATAATAGCGCAGACCACTATAAAAGGACAGCTCCTTGCTGTCCTTTTGGTTTTTGATCCGCTATGCAAAAGAACATTGCACGAGCTTGCATATCCAATAAGAAAAGGACAGCTTTTTCGCTGTCCTTTAACTTTTAATATTAACTTTTAGTTGTTGTTCGCCTTAAAGGTTTCTACGGTATCTTCGATTGCCTGCTCGGTAAGGTCCTTTACTCTTTCATAAGCCGAAACGAAGGTGCCGACAGGCTGTATTCTCATTGCCGCAACGGTTGCCATCATATTGCCCCAACGGTACATTTCTGCCAATTCGGGAGCACGGTTAGCGTTGATAATATCGAGCATACGCATAGAATCGTCATCGCGTGAGATCTGGTATTGCAATGTTTGCTCGTAATAGGTGGGGGTAAGCTTGCTCTTCGATACTGCGCCCAAGGCCTCGAGCAAATGACCGACAAGCTCCAAATCTTCCTGACTTACAGACGTGGGAACGCAAACGCAGTTCGAGGTCCAAGAGCCAACGTTGCTGTTGTAATTATCCTGGGTGCTGTCGAACAGCGGGCAGGGAAGTACGCCGAAATCGTCCTCCATAGTGCGCATAGTGTTAAGACTGCTGAGCGCGTTGAAGAAGAACAGACCTCTGCCGTCGAGGAATACCTGGAACGCGGGGTTTATGGGAAGACCGAGGCTTAAATAATCGTCTGCGATAATAAAGCCGGTTGTGTTATCCTGGCAGTATTCTTGTGCGCGGGAAATAAGATTCAACGCGCGCTCGTTATTAACAGAAAGAACGGGATATCCGTCGCTGTCGAGCGAGCAGATTTGAATATCGCCGGCGCGGAGTAGCCAATAAACGAAGTTTTCCTGACCCGAAACACCGATAATATCTTCGGGGTCGGGCTTGTTGTTTTCGTTGCTGTCGACGTAAATGGTTTTGGACATTTCGAACATAACGTCCTGAGTCCAAGCCTTTGCATCGACCATATCGTAAAGCGTTTCGTAGCCATAGCTGCGCGCAAGGCCGTTCGCACTTTCAATCCTCTTGTTAAAGGCAACGAACATAGTCGATTCCATACCGACTGTGCCTATATCACCCGATGCAAAATAGGTTTTGCCGGCAATCGTAACCGTGTCGTTAAATGGCTTGCACCACCACGCGTTATCGAGATTTACAATGCCGTTGAGGTCATAAAGCACGCCGTCGGTTGCAAGCATAGCCGCTTCGTTAAGGCAGGGCATAGCGAATACGTAGTCTGCGGTGTAGCTCATCGCATCGCGCGAGATACGCTGGTACATCGGTCCGCCAAAGCGCGAGGAGGAAAAAATAACCTCTTCCTCGATTTCGATATTCAAAAGCTCTTCGACAAGCTTTGTGCATTCCGAGGAAGCGGCGGTAACCGCGCTTGCGCTTTCGAGCGAATAATCGGGATTGCTTTCCGGCTTTATCTGGTAGCAGGTTGCGGTGTTGCTTACGTAGGTGGTGAGCACGCTTATAGTTCTTCCGCCGTAATCTACACCTTCGGGTATTTCGTAGCCGTAAAAGGTGGGCTTTGCTTCGCTGCTTTCAACAGCCTCCGAGCTTTCCTCGGCTTCGTTGCTGCAGGCGGCGAAAAGCGAGCAGGTGAGTGCGATGAGGAGAATAAGCGATATTATGCGTAACGTGTTTTTCATAGCCTTACCTCGTATATGATTTTTTATATTATATAATAAGAAAGCTGCGAATGTCAATAACCAACCGAAAAACATAAAAAAACAATAGACAAGTGGGCTATAAATATTGACATTTCGGTTCTGTGGTGATAAAATATACTGAATATATTTTTGAAGTTATCCGCGGAGGAAAATATTATGTCTAAAAACAATCCTATATTCAAGGGTACGGCTACCGCACTCATCACTCCCTTCAAGGACGGCGCTGTCGATTACGCCGCTTTGGAAAACATTCTCGAGTTCCAGATAAACGGCGGTATCGATGCTTTGGTTATCTGCGGAACTACCGGTGAACCTGCAACGCTCGATGATGACGAACACAAGCGCGTTCTTGAATTTGCAATAGAAAAGGTAAATAAGCGCGTGCCGGTTATTGCCGGTACCGGCTCAAATAATACTCAGTACGCTATCGACCTTTCTCGCTTTGCAGAAAAGGCGGGCGCAGACGGCCTCTTGCTCGTCACCCCCTATTATAACAAATGCTCGCAGAAGGGTATCGTTTCGCACTTTAATACAGTTGCCGATTCGGTAAACATCCCCTGCATCGTATATAACGTTCCCGGCAGAACCGGCTTCTGCATCAGCCTTGATTCCTATAAGCAGATCGCAAAGCACGAAAATATCGTCGCAACCAAGGAAGCAAGCGGCAACCTTTTGCTTATGATGGAGGTTTTGGAGGCTTGCGGTAACGATATCGATATGTACAGCGGCGACGACCAGCAGATCGTTCCTCTTATGTCGATGGGCGCTATCGGCGTTATCTCGGTGTTTTCGAACGTTATGCCCGCAGAAGCGCATATGCTTACCAAGCTTTGCCTCGAGGGCGATTTCAAAAAGGCGGCAGAGCTTCAGCTTAAATATCTCCGTCTTATGAACGGTCTTTTTATGCAGGTAAACCCCATTCCCGTAAAGACTGCGGTTGCAAAAATGGGCTATTGCCAAAACGAATTCCGTATGCCCTTGTGCCCGATGGAAGCAAGCGACGACGAAAAGCTCTTCGCTCTTATGCGTGAACAAAATCTTATTAAATAAAACAGGTACTGCTATGAATATAATTTTAAACGGCGCTTGCGGCAGAATGGGCAGAGAAATTATTGCCGCCGCAAACAAAAACGGTGTTAATATCGTTGCCGCGGTCGATAAATTCGGCACCCCCGATTTCGATATTCCCTTTTATTCTTCAATAGAAGCGGTTAAAGAAACGGCAGACGCGGTTATCGATTTCACCCATCATACAGCAGTTCCCGAAATCTGCGCCTTCGTTCGCAAAACCGGCATTCCCGCCGTCGTTGCCTCGACAGGCCATACCGAAAGCGAAAAGGCAATGCTTTTAGAGCTTTCCAAGGAATACGCCGTATTCTGCTCCCGCAATATGTCGCTCGGTATAAATCTGCTTATCGACCTTTGCCGCAGTGCGTATACCGCGCTCGGCGGCGATTGCGATATAGAAATTATCGAAAAGCATCACCGCAATAAGCTCGATGCCCCCAGCGGTACCGCGCTTATGATTGCCGAAGGCATAGCCGAGCTTATGCCCGAAAAATGCGAATTCGTAACCGAGCGTGCCTCGCGCCATATAGTCCGCCCCGATAACGAAATAGGTATTTCCTCTATCCGTTGCGGCGGTATTTTCGGCGAGCACGAGGTATTGCTCTCGCGCAATGGCGAAACCGTAAGCCTAAAGCATACCGCCGAAAGCCGCGCGCTTTTTGCGGAGGGTGCTCTTAAGGCAGCCGAATATATCGCAAATAAGCCTGCGGGAATGTACTCGATGAAAAATCTTCTTGCGGAGACCGCTTCAGCGAAATAAAATGCAATTCAAATAGCACAAAATTGCAAAAATATTTCATATATAACTCAAAAATGTAACAAAAATGCAACAAAATGGCATTTTTGTTGCATTTTTGGTTGACAACCTACCATCGCTTTGCTATAATCCTTTCGAAAGGATGATGTAATTATGACCAATAAGCTAAATATAGAAATGCTTGCGGACGCTCTGCGCGAGAATAGCGCGTTCGACGAAAAAATGTATGCCAAATACGGCGTCAAGCGCGGACTTCGCAACCCCGACGGAACCGGTGTTCTTGCGGGCATAACGAGAGTAAGTAACGTACACGGCTACGTTATAAACGAATATGAGCGCGTCCCCTGCGAAGGCGAGCTGTTTTACCGCGGTATAAGCATCGAGGATATCGTTGCCGCCAACGAAAGAAGAAACCGCTTCGGATATGACGAGGCTTCTTGGCTGTTGCTGTTCGGTACGCTTCCCACTGCGGAGGAGCTCGATTTTTACGACGTAATAATGGACGAATACAGCGAGCCGCCCAAGTTCTTTATCGACGATATGATAATGCGTGCTCCCAGCCCCGATATTATGAATAAGCTGGCGAGAAGCGTGCTTGCACTATACAGCTACGACGAAAACCCCGACGATAATTCTGTCGATAACGTGCTTCGTCAGTCTTTGATGATAATCGCACGTATGCCGATGATTATGACAGCGGCTTATCAGGTAAAAAAGCGTTATTACGATAACGAAAGCTTCGTGCTTCATACCCCCATTCCGGGGCAGAGTATGGCGGAAAATATTCTTTCGATGCTCCGATTCGACAGAAAATTCACCCCCGAGGAAGCAAAGCTGCTCGATAAATGCCTAATTCTCCACGCAGAGCACGGCGGCGGTAATAACTCCACCTTTGCGGTGCGTGCGCTTACCTCCTCAGGCACCGATACCTTCTCGGCAATCGCCGCGGGCATCGGCGCGCTTAAAGGTCCACGCCACGGCGGCGCGAATATTAAGGTTGTCAAAATGCTTGATGAAATCAAAGCCGGCGTTCGCGATTATAAGGACGATGAAGAAATCGCCAACTATTTGCAGCGTCAGCTAAATAAAGAGGTCGGCGACCACAGCGGTCTTATCTACGGTATGGGCCACGCGGTTTATACCTTGTCCGACCCGCGCGCAAAGATCTTGCGTAAAGCGGCAGAGGAGCATTGCGATATGTTCGGTATGCGTGAGGATTTCGAGCTTCTGCACGCTGTCGAACGGTTGGCTCCCGCGCTTCTTCAGAACAAAATGCAGGACGGCAACGCAATCTGCGCCAATGTAGACCTATATTCCGGTCTTGTGTACCGTATGCTTAACATCCCGCAGGAAATGTTCACCCCGCTGTTTGCTATCGCACGCCTTTCGGGCTGGTGCGCGCACAGATTGGAGGAAATTATCACCTGCCGCCGCATAATGCGCCCCGCATACCGTACCTTCCACGGCAGACTGCCGTATATCGAGCTTGAAGACAGAAAGGATAACATAAAATGTCCGGATTAACGATTGCACAAAAAATAATCAAAGCCCACTTGGTAGAGGGCGAAATGATAAAGGGCTCGCCTATCGGGCTTAAAATCGACCAAACTCTTACCCAGGACGCAACCGGCACCATGGCTGACCTCGAATTCGAGGCTATGGTCATTCATCGCGTAAAAACCGAGCTTTCGGTTGCGTATATCGACCACAATACTCTTCAAAACGGCTTTATGAACGCCGACGACCATTTGTATATCCGTACCTGTGCAAAAAAATACGGCTTGTATTTCTCGCGTCCCGGTAACGGTATCTGCCATCAGGTTCACCTCGAACGCTTCGGCGTTCCCGGCAAAACGCTTATCGGATCGGATAGCCATACCCCCACGGGCGGCGGCTTGGGTATGCTTGCGTTCGGTGCCGGCGGCCTTGACGTTGCGGTTGCAATGGGCGGCGGTGCATATCATATCACTATGCCCGAAATGGTAAGAGTAAATCTTACCGGTAAATTAAACGATTGGGTTTCGGCAAAGGACGTTATTTTAGAGGTTTTGCGCCGTTTGAGCGTTAAAGGCGGCGTCGGCAGAATAATCGAATACGGCGGAGAGGGCGTTAAAACTCTCACCGTTCCCGAACGCGGCACTATCACCAATATGGGTGCCGAGCTCGGCGCTTCGACCTCTGTGTTCCCCTCCGATGAAAACACCCGTCTTTTCCTTGCCGCACAGGGCAGGGAAGACCAATACGTAGAATTAAAGGCGGACGACGATGCTGTTTACGATCTCGTTATCGATATCGACCTTTCTTCTCTCGTTCCCGCCGCGGCTTGTCCCCACAGCCCCGATAACGTTAAATCGATAGAGGAAATCGGCAATATCAAGGTCGATCAGGTCTGCATCGGCTCCTGCACCAACTCTTCATACGTCGATTTGATGAAGGTTGCGCATATTTTAAAGGGCAAAACCGTTCACGATAACGTAAGCCTTTCTATCGCTCCCGGCAGTAAGCAGGTTTATAATATGCTTGCCGCAAGCGGCGCGCTTTCTTGGATGATCGATGCGGGCGCAAGAATTTTGGAATCCGCGTGCGGTCCCTGTATCGGTATGGGCCAATCGCCCCAGTCTGCAGGCGTTTCTCTGCGTACCTTCAACCGTAACTTCCTCGGAAGAAGCGGCACCAAGGATGCACAGGTGTATCTTGTCAGCCCCGAAACCGCGGCAATATCCGCACTTACCGGTGTGCTTACCGACCCGAGAACTATCGGTGCAATGCCCGAAATCGCAATGCCCAATAAATTTATGATAAACGATAATATGGTAATCAAGCCCGCAACCGTGGAAGAAGCGGCGGATATCGAGGTCGTACGCGGCCCCAATATCAAACCCTTCCCCGAAAGCAGACCGGTTGCCGATACTATCGATTGCGAATGCATACTTAAAGTCGGCGATAATATCACCACCGATCACATTATGCCCGCGGGTGCAAAGATACTTCCTTACCGATCCAATATCCCCTATCTTTCCAACTTCTGCTTCGAGGTATGCGATGAAGCGTTCCCCGCACGCGCAAAGGAAAAGAACGGCGGTATCATCGTCGGCGGTGAAAACTACGGCCAAGGCAGCTCGCGCGAGCATGCCGCGCTCGTTCCGCTTTATCTCGGCGTCAAGGCTGTTATTGCAAAGAGCTTTGCAAGAATCCACGCCGCAAACCTTGTAAACGCAGGCATTCTTCCCCTGACCTTTGCAAACGCAGACGATTACGAAAGCATCGCACTCGGCGATAAGCTCGTTCTCAACGACGTAAGAAGCTGCATTAAAGAGGGCAGAGAAATAGTTCTTAAAGCAAACGGTAAGGAAATTAAGCTCGTTTCCTCGCTTTCGGGACGCGACCGCGATATAATCCTCGCCGGCGGACTCTTAGAGTTTACTAAGCTTTAAGCAATATCCAAAAACGCAAAAAGGAGAAATAAAATGGCAAAGATACAGATGAAAACGCCGCTTGTCGAAATGGATGGCGACGAAACCACCCGAATCGCGTGGCGAATGATAAAGGATATTCTTATCCTTCCGTTCGTGGATCTTAAAACCGAATATTATGACCTCGGACTCGAGCACCGCAACGAAACCGACGACCAAGTAACTATCGATTCGGCTAACGCAACCAAGAAATACGGCGTTGCGGTTAAATGTGCGACCATTACGCCCAACGCGGCAAGAATGACCGAATATAACCTTAAAGAAATGTGGAAATCGCCCAACGGTACTATCCGTGCGATTCTCGACGGTACCGTTTTCCGTACCCCGATAATCGTAAAGGGCATTCCTCCCTACGTCCGCAACTGGACAAAGCCTATATCTATCGCACGTCACGCATACGGCGATATCTATAAGGCTACCGAGCTAAAGGTCGGCGCGGGCTGCAAGGCAGAGCTTGTCGTTACCGATGAAAACGGCAACGAAACCCGTGCGCTCATTCACGATTTCAAAACCGAAGGCATCATTCAGGGCGTTCATAATATCGATAAAAGCATCGAAGGCTTTGCAAGAAGCTGCTTCGACTATGCGCTCGATATGAAAATGGATCTTTGGTTCTCCTCCAAGGACACCATTAGCAAAACCTACGACCACAGATTCAAGGATATTTTTGCCGAAATATTCGAAAGCGAATATAAGGAAAAATTCGAAAACGCAGGTATCGAGTATTTCTATACCCTTATCGACGATGCGGTTGCGCGCGTTATCCGTTCGGAAGGCGGCTTTATCTGGGCTTGCAAGAACTACGACGGCGACGTTATGAGCGATATGGTATCCAACGCATACGGCTCTTTGGCAATGATGACGAGCGTTCTCGTTTCTCCCGACGGATATTACGAATACGAAGCGGCACACGGCACCGTACAGCGCCATTATTACGATTATTTAAAGGGTGTTCCCGTAAGAATTAACCCCGTTGCGACTATTTTTGCCTGGACCGGCGCACTCAAAAAGCGCGGCGAGCTCGACGGAATCCAAGAGCTTGTCGAATATGCCGAAAAGGTCGAAAAGGCAACTATCGATACTATCGAAAGCGGCGTAATGACAAAAGACCTTTGCATTATTTCCACGCTCGAAAATAAAACTCAGGTAAATACCGAGGAATTTTTGAAGGCTATCGCCGCACAAATATAAATAATCGATTAACGATCCCCGCCGTAATCCTTAAGATTAACGACGGGGATTGACTTTTTTGTATTGTTGGTGTATAATCTATAAAAATTAATTCACCGCGGAGGTAACATCGTGGAGATTAAAGATATATTCACACTGTGTAATATAATCCTCACCGCCTCGTTCGTGCTTTGCTATCTGTATCAGTTTATATATATTTTCTGGGTATTTCTCGGCAAGGATAAATCCGATCCCGTTAAAAGCGATAAGCAAAATAAGTTCGGCGTAGTAATAAGTGCCCGTAACGAAGAAAACGTTATCGGCCATCTTATCGAAAGTATAAACCGTCAGGATTACCCGAAAGAGCTTATAAAGGTCTTCCTTATCGCCGATAACTGTACCGATAATACCGCCCAAGTGGGCAGGGAACACGGTGCGATCGTGCTCGAACGCGATAATAAAGAGCTTGTAGGCAAAGGCTATGCGCTCGATTTCCTTTTCAAAAAGCTGCTTGCCGAAAACGACGATTGCGATGCGTATATCGTTTTCGATGCCGATAACCTTGTTGATAAAAACTTCATCAAGGAAATGAATATCAATTTCAACCGCGGCTATAAAGCGCTCACCAGCTACCGTAATTCTAAAAACTACGGTACGAACTGGATTTCTGCCGGCTATTCGCTTTGGTTCCTTCGTGAAGCGAAATATCTTAACCACGCGAGAATGCGCTTCGGCACCTCTTGCGCTATTTCGGGTACCGGCTTCTGTATCAGCAAGGAAATTATCGAAAGCAATAACGGCTGGCCCTATCATCTTCTTACCGAGGATATCGAATTTTCTACCGATATGGCTGTCCGCGGCGTAAAAATCGGTTACAGCGGCGGCTCGATAGTTTACGATGAACAGCCCGAAACCTTTAAGCAGTCCTGGAATCAACGCTTGCGCTGGTCTAAAGGCTTCTATCAGGTGTTCGGTAAATACGGCGCAAAGCTTTTCAAGGGCATATTCAAGGGCTCGTTCGCTTGCTACGATATGCTTATGACTATTTTCCCTGCGTTAATGTTTACCATTCTTTCTGTCTGCTGCTGTATCGCGGAATTTATCTACGGTCTTACTATTTTTGCGGATTATCCCGAAATTTCGGTGTTCCTGCAATTCTGTATGGTGCCTCTGCTTTATTTCTGCGCGATAATCTATATGTTGATTTTCGTCGTCGGCTTTATTACGCTTATCACCGAATGGGAGGTTATCGATTGCCCGCCGGGTAAAATGATAAAATACCTCTTCACCTTCCCGATATTTATGCTTTCCTATTGCCCTATCGCAATAGCGGCAATTTTCAAAAAAGTCGAATGGACTCCTATTAAGCATAGCGTAACCAAATCTATCGACGAGGTCCAAGCGAACGAAAACCAAACCGAAGAATAAAAAAATCAAAAAGGACTTGCAATAAAATGCAGGTCCTTTTTTCTTCTCACGTTCAGAACAAATGTTCTTGACAAACAAACGTTCGGGTGGTATGATATAAGAAAGCAATAAAAGAGAAGAGGCGATACCTAATGTATATGGGACCGAGCGACTGCTCGCCGCTGTTTCGGGTTTCCAATTTTCACGATAAAAGTCAAGCGCCGAAAAGCTACCGTACCGTGCTTCATTGCGATGCAAATTCTTTTTTCGCATCCTGCGAAACGGCGTTGCACCCCGAATACGCGTTGGTTCCGATGGCGGTTTGCGGCAGTGTGGAGGACCGACACGGTATAGTTCTTGCAAAAAACGAGCTTGCCAAGAAATACAATATAAAAACCGCCGAAACGGTTTGGGCGGCAAAGAAAAAGTGTCCGAATCTGCTTATAGTGCGGCCTACCTATCAGCTGTATTCCGAAATGTCGCGCAGAATGAACGATATTTTTTATCAGTATACCGACCTCGTCGAGCCTTTCGGCGTGGATGAAAGCTGGCTTGACGTAAGCGGCTCGGTAAGGCTGTTCGGCAACGGAAAAAGGATTGCCGATGCGATAAGAGAGCGCATTTTGAACGAGCTCGGTATAACCGTTTCGGTCGGCGTTTCTTTTAATAAGGTTTTTGCAAAGTTGGGCAGCGATTTAAAAAAGCCGAACGCAACCTCGGTTATCCCGCCCGAAAGGTTCGCGTCTATAGTCTGGCCGTTGCCGGTGACCGACCTGCTTTTTGTCGGAAGCTCTACCGCAAAAACGCTCGAGCGTATCGGTGTGCATACTATCGGCGACCTCGCCTGCTGTGACGAAGCGGCGCTTTCGGAGGTGCTCGGCAAAAACGGCTTGATGCTAAAGGAATTTGCGCTTGGGCACGATTACGCCGAGGTTACCGTGAAGGGCTACGAGCCCGAGCCGAAATCGGTTTCAAACGGTATGACCTTTCGCCATAACCTCGAAAATCTTCAGGATATTTCGTTTGCCGTTACCTATCTTTCGATGTCGGTTGCCGAACGCCTGCGTAAGCATTCGCTTTGCTGCAAAAACGTTGCCGTTACCGTACGCACACCCGATATGAAATCGGTAAACCGCTCGGCAATGCTGTCGCACCCAACCTGCCTTTACAGCGAAATTTCGAAGGCTGCGCTTTATCTCGTGCGCGAAAACACCAACCCGGAGAGCGAAATATATTCGGTTACGGTTCACGCCGAAAAGCTCACTCGGGAAAACGAATTTTTGTATCAACAGCAGCTTTTCACAGAGCCGTGGGAGGATAAATATAAAAAGCTCCATTCGCTCGAATCTGCGGTCGATGCAATACGCTTACGTTATGGCAGGGAAGCGATAGGCATAGCATCGGCGCTGAACAACCGATTGATATAGCAAAAAAGTATATAAGAGGACAAAAAAATCGTCGGTTCCTCTTTTATTTTTCGCACAAATGTGATATAATAATACGATTAAAGCAAAGGGGGCGTTTTTTGCGTGGATAAGTTTAAGCTGGTTTCGGATTTTTCTCCTACAGGGGATCAGCCCGAAGCTATCGATGCGCTCGTTTCGGGCATAAAAAACGGCGATAGAGATCAAACTCTTATCGGCGTTACAGGCTCGGGTAAAACCTTCACTATGGCAAACGTTATTGCACGTGCAAACCGCCCTGCAATAATTTTAGAGCCGAATAAAACCTTGGCGGCGCAGGTCTGCTCGGAAATGCGCGAATTCTTCCCCGAAAACGCGGTGGAATTCTTCGTTTCCTATGATGAAGCCGTGTAGAAAAGTGTTCTAATGGCGCTGTTTTGTCCAGAAAAAACACTGTTTTTTGGACAATTTAGTACGATTTTTAGTTCTTTGGACATAAAAGACAAGTGGCAGGAGTGGCCTGATTCGTCATGATGGAGGCTATTTCTACAGTTGTGTGTATGCATAAATTATATCTTGTAGTTTATAAGCCATCGGTCGGTCCGATGGCTTTGTTTTTACGCAACATATTTCTAGTATACGATTTACTTGCCAAGAGGTTCACTCCTTCCTATATTCCCTTTGCACTTTGAAATCAGCAATAAGAGTGTAGTATTTGAGAAAGGAGTATGAGATTATGCAGGATATCAACGAGATGAGGATTTACAGTGCCGGTGATATTGCGAAAATCCTTGATATTTCTACAAATGTGGCCCGTGATTTTTTGGATGAAGCATCAAGACATAATTTGTTTTCTGTTGTCAAAGTTGGTGTTCAATATCGCGTTAATGCTACCCAATTTGATGAATGGAATACCTATGCGAAATTACACAATGTATGCAATGAGGGAACCGGTGGCTGTGAGATGGATCGCATGCTTGCAAATCCAGGCAGTTGTTCGGTGTATAGGCCTTCTGATATCCAAAAAATTTTGCAATTTAGTAGAAGTAAAACTTATTCTTTTTTGGCTCAGGTTTATGCTGCTGGACAACCGTTTAAGGTAATGAGACTGGGAAATAATTATCGCATCGATAAAGTGTCTTTTGACCACTGGTTCAATAACGCATCCTCTAAATAACGCTTAGCTCCCGGTTATCCCGGGAGTACATAAAAAGAGGCGAGTGCGGCACTCACCTCTGGCTGTGATTATATTTCAAAGAAACTTTGGACTTCTTTAAAGTGTTCTGTTTTTCGCAATTTTAATATTGCCTTAGCTTCGAGTTGACGGACACGTTCTCGGGTTACACCAAGCTCACGACCGATTTCCGCAAAGGTATGTTTCTTCTCACCGCCGAACCCATATCGCATATTTATGATCTTGCGTTCACGTTCGCCAAGAACGCTCATCATTTTATCGAAGTGATAACGAAACTCCTTAAGTTGGATGGCCCTGCTTGGATCTGTGTCCTCTGTATCATCAGATATAAAATCAAGTAGGCGCGTTTCTCTATCGTTGTCAATAGTCATTTCCAAGGAT
>JAFTTN010000012.1 GCA_017466805.1 Clostridia bacterium | reverse complement strand
TGGGCGATGCGCCACAGTGAGAAAACGGTTTTGCGCTACCGTTTTGCCCTGTAACTTAGTCAAAAAGCCTTGAAATACGTTGGTATTCCTTCGTTTTTCGCCGTCGTTACAGAACAAATCGCATACGCGCAAAACTGCTACACACCTTAAAATCAGATAGTTTTGTCGCAAGACAAAGAAGAAATCCGCGATAATACGAGCGTATATCGCGGATTTTTGATGCAGTATTGTGCAAAAATGGCGATTTTAAGGCGTTTTCTCACTGTGGCGCATCGCCCTTGATGCGTTGCCTCTTTTTTTATTAAAAAATATGATAAATGTGTATTGACAAGAGAAAAAATCCGTACTATTATTATATATTATATAGTATACTTTTTGAGATGCGGTAAATATGAGGATAGAATCGAGAAACAATCCGACTATAAAGAATACGACTGCACTGCGCGATAAGCGCGAACGCGACGAAAAAGGGCTTTTTTATTTCGAGGGCGTGCATCTTTTGGAGGAATATCTCCGCGCGGGCAATACGCCGAAGGCGATTTTCGTGCGGGAGGACGTAAGCGTTAAATATTCATCGCTTACCGAATCGGCAGGGTGCGAAACATATACCGTTACCGAATCGGTCTATTCCAAGCTTAGCGAGGAAAAGGCGCCGCAGGGTATTTTTACGGTTTCGGAGCGATTGCCCAATATCCGCTTTGCCGAAAGCGATATAACGCTTTCGGATATGGCGGCGGGAATAAAGGGCAATTCGGTTATGCTTGCCGACCTGCGCGATGCCGGCAACGTCGGAACGGTTATTCGTACCGCCGCCGCGCTCGATTGCGCCGTGCTTCTTTGCGGCAGCTGTGCCGATATATATTCCTCGAAAACCGTACGTGCGACTATGGGCGCGCTGTTCACCGCTGAAATATACGTCTGCCCCGAAACGAATAAAGCGGTAAACGCAATGCAAGGCTGCGGCAAGCGTGTTATTGCCTCGGCGCTCGACAGCAGGGCGGAAAAGCTCGGCGAGCTCGAAATAAAAGAAACCGATTGCTTTGCGGTAGGCAACGAGGGTCAGGGCTTGGATAAGGCGGTTATAGAGCAATGCGGCAAAACCTGCTTTATTCCGATGTCGGATAAAACCGAAAGTCTTAACGCGGCTATCGCCGCCTCTATATTGCTTTGGGAAGCGAGGAGGGGCAAGGCTTTATGAACGAACGGATAACTTATATATGGCTTCAGCAGGCGCTCGGCTTTTACAACCGTCTTGCGCACGATATTTTTAACCGCTTCGGCAGTATTCGTGAAATTTACGAATGCGAGGATTTTTCGTTCCTCGGCGAAAAGCGCGAAAAATATATAAAACGGCTCGAAAGCAAGGACCTGTCTTCTGCTTACGAGGTTGCCAAACGGTGCGAAAGCATCGGCGTGCAAACGATAGGCTTTTATTCCGAGCTTTATCCGAAAAAGCTTAAGGATATCGAAAATCCTCCGGTTGCGCTTCATGCACTCGGTACAATAAAGCAGCTCGATAAAATTCCCTGTATCGCAATAGTCGGAACCCGCAATATGACGGAATACGGCAAAAGCGTAACCGAAAATTTTGCTTATAATTTCGCAAAAAGCGGTGCCTGCGTCGTTAGCGGTCTTGCAAAGGGCGTCGATACCGCCGCACACCGCGGAACGATAAAGGCGGGCGGATATACCGTGGCTGTGCTCGGCAACCCGATAGGCGACGTTTATCCGAAGGAAAATATCAAAGCGTTCGAAACGCTTTACCGCCGCGGACTCGTTGTTAGCGAGCTTTACCCCGGTGCACCGCGCACGCGGGCGGATTTTCCCAACCGCAACCGTATAATAAGCGGGATAAGCGATGACGTGGTTATATCCGAAGCGGGCGAAAACAGCGGTGCGCTGATAACCGCGCGCCACGCAATAGCGCAGGGTAAAGCGATATACGCGATACCCGGTGCGGTGGGTGCCGAAAGCGCGGGTGTGAATCTTTTAATAAAGCAGGGAGTTCCCGCGGTGACCGAGCCGAGCGAGGTTATTGCTCCGCTTCTGCTCGAATTTCCCGAGCAGGCTTCGCTGTATTCTCCGCTTGCAACCGAACGGCTCGGCTCATACGGCAATACGAGCTGCGGAAGCGCGGAATCGCGATCCGAAAACGAAAAAGCAAAAGAAAAGAAAGAAATAAAACCGAAGAAAACCGACAATTCAAATCAAGCCCCTTTGCCCTTTACAGAGCAAGCAGAGCTTGAAGCCCCGCAAGTAAGGAGCGAATCCGAAGGCGAAAGGTTTTCGGACCCCGTCCGTGCCGAAAGGATACTTGCGGTATTAAAGGGGAGAAAGGCTTTGAGCCCCGACGAAATACTTATAAAAACCGGCTTGTCGATAAACGAGGTGCTTGTTGAGCTTACGTTTATGGAAATCGACGGATTGGTGATAGCCACGGCAGGCGGAAGATTTATTTCGGCAAAGTTTTAACAGGCATATTTACGGAAGGAAATGTTGATGAACACACTTGTAATCGTTGAGTCGCCTCACAAGGCGAATACAATAAAAAGCTTTTTGGGTAAGGGCTATAAGGTTAAATCCTCCAAAGGCCACGTGCGCGACCTGCCCAAAAGCAAGCTCGGTATCGATATCGAAAACGATTTCGAGCCGCAATATATAAACATTCGCGGCAAGGGCGAGCTGATAAACGAGCTTCGCAAGGAAGCAAAGGCGGCAGACCGCGTATTTCTTGCGGCCGACCCCGACCGCGAGGGCGAAGCAATAAGCTGGCATTTGGCAAACGTGCTTGCGCTCGATCCCGCAAAGACCAAGCGCATCACCTTTAACGAAATTACCAAAAACACGGTAAAGGAAGCGATAAAGCACCCCCGAGATATCGATATGAACCTGGTTAACAGCCAGCAAACGCGCAGAATTCTCGATAGACTCGTCGGCTACAAAATCAGCCCGTTTTTGTGGAAGCATATTAAAAACGGTCTTTCGGCGGGCAGAGTGCAATCGGTTGCAACGCGAATCGTCGTCGAGCGCGAGCAGGAAATCGAAGCCTTTAAGCCCGAGGAATTTTGGGTTATCGGCGCTCTGTTCGTTACCGATAAGGGCGAGGTTTTTAAGGCGAAATTCTATGGCCGCGACGGCAAAAAGATAGAGCTTTCGAACGAAGCCGAGGTAAAGGAAATGCTTTCCGCGGTGGCGCAGGGCGAATTCAGGGTGGAATCGGTAAAGCGCGCGTTGAAGCAGCGCAGACCCGCACCTCCCTTTATCACCTCCACGCTTCAGCAGGAGGCAAACCGCAGGCTTTCGTTCCAATCGCAAAAAACAATGCTCGTAGCGCAAGAGCTCTACGAGGGCGTTAACATCGGCGAAAAGAACGCACACGGTCTTATTACCTATATGCGTACCGACTCGTTGCGTATCTCCGACGAAGCGCGCGAATCGGCAAAGAACGTTATTATAAATAACTACGGCGCCGAATATTACCCCAAAACACCGAACGTATATAAGCTTAAAAAGAACGCGCAGGACGCGCACGAGGCTATCCGCCCCACCGATCCCGCTATTACGCCCGAATCGCTTCGCGGCAAGATTTCGAACGATCAGTATAAGCTCTATAAGCTTATTTGGGAACGCTTTATCGCTTCGCAAATGGCGCCCGAGCTTTTGGATACCGTCAGCGCGGATATCGTTTCCAACGGCGTTATCTTCCGCGCAAACGGACATACCGTGAAGTTCCGCGGCTTTGCGGCGGTCTACGGCGATATTGCCGATGATTCTACCGACGAGGAAAGCGGAGCAATGCTTCCCGAGCTTGCCGAGGGCGAAGCCGTTACTCCGAAGGAAATTACCCCCGAGCAGAAATTCACCCAGCCCCCCGCAAGATTTACCGAAGGCTCGCTTATCAAGGTGCTCGAGGACAAGGGCATCGGCAGACCTTCTACCTATACGGCAACCATTACCACGATAATTTCACGCGGGTATATTCGCCGCGAAGGCAAATTTTTGCTCCCCACCGAGCTCGGCATTATTACCACCGAAACGATGAAAAAGGCGTTTTCTCATATCGTCGACTATAAATTCACCGCCGAAATGGAAGAGGATTTGGATAAAATCGAGGACGGAACGAGCGAATATATCGAGGTTCTGCGCGAATTCTACCGCCATTTCAGCGCTCAGCTCGAGGAGGCCGAAAAAACGCTCGGCAGCGAAAAGGTCGAGCTGCCCAAGGTGGAAACCGGTATAATTTGCGATAAATGCGGCGCGGTAATGATAGAAAAAACCGGTCGCTACGGCAAATTCGCCGCCTGCCCCAATTACCCCAAATGCCGCAACACAAAGCGTTTGGACGCCGAAGCGGTAAAGGAGCAGGAGGAAAAGAAGACACCCGAGGTTATCGCCGACGAAAAGTGCGCCAACTGCGGCAGCGATATGGTGCTGCGCAAGGGCCCGCACGGCAATTTCTTCGCCTGCCGTAACTATCCCGAATGTAAAACCGCGATACCCTACCGCCGCGATAGCGGAATCGTATGCCCCGATTGCGGCAAGCGTATTATGATAAAGCAAACGAAGAGCCGCAAAACCTATTACGCCTGCGAGGATTACCCCAAATGTAATTTCTCTTCCTGGGACCTTCCCACCGAGCGCAAATGCCCGCAGTGCAATGCGACTGTTCTTAAAAAGAAAAACCGTGAATTTTACTACTGCAAAAACGAATGCGGCTGGACAGAGGGCAAATAATTTTTCTGCAAATGCTTTTTAGGAGAAATAAATGAAAATAACCGTAGCGGTCGATATAATGGGCGGCGATAACCCTGCGAGCGAGCTTGCCGCAGGCGCGATAAACGCCGCAAACGAATTCGCCTCCGAGGGCTTGGAGCTTATCCTTGTCGGAACACAGGAGGCAATCGATTCGTTGCCCGCATTGCCGAAAAACGTATCGGCGCAGGTCGGAAGCAGCGTTGTCGAAATGACCGACGACCCCGGCTGTGTAATGAAGGATAAAAAGGATTCTACGCTTGTTCTCGCCTGCACGCTGTGCAAGGAGGGCAAGGCGGACGCTGTAGTAAGCGCGGGTAACACCGGTGCGCTGTTCACCGCGGCGTCGCTTATAATCCGCAGAATAAAAGGGGTTCGCCGCGCCGCGCTCGGCTCGGTAATCCCGCTCGAAAAGCCCTTCGTGCTGCTCGATTGCGGTGCGAATCTCGATGCCACGCCCGAGGTGCTTCAGCTATATGCACGTATGGGCTCGATATACGCCGAAAACGTTTTGGCTGTCGAAAAACCGCGCGTTGCTTTGCTTAACAACGGCACCGAATCGCACAAGGGCACACCGCTTTACAGCGAAGCCTTCGCACTGCTTTCGAAGGACGAAACGATTAACTTTATCGGCAACGTCGAGGGAAAAGCTGTTCCCTTCGGCGCGTGCGACGTGCTTGTGTGCGACGGCTTTACCGGCAATATCGCGCTTAAATTAATCGAAGGTATGGGCAAATTTATGTCCAAATCCTTAAAAGAGCTGTTCCACGCTTCGCCGGTTGCCGCAATTGCGGGTGCGATGACCTTGAAGCACACGAGGAATCTAAAAAAACGGCTCGACACGTCCGAATACGGCGGAGCTCCGTTTTTGGGGCTTGCAAAGCCGGTGGTAAAGGCACACGGCAGCTCGGACGCATATTCCTTCCGCTCTGCAATAAAGCAGGTTATGATTTACTGTGCCGAAGGAACGGTCGATGAAATTGCCGCAAGTATGCAAAAGAAAAACGAAGGCTCGAAGGAGACAGCCGAATGAGCGAGGAAAAGGATTTTCAACTGCTTGAAAAAGAAATAAAATACAGATTTACCGATACGCGTCTGCTCACGGTTGCGCTTACGCATTCTTCGTATTGCAACGAGCACCGCAAAAGCGGAATACTCGTTAGCAACGAGCGAAGCGAATTTTTGGGCGATTCGATACTTTCGGTTATCACCGCGGAATTTTTGTTCCACCGCTTTCCCGAAGCCGACGAGGGCTTTTTAACCCGTACCCGCGCCGCGCTTGTGTGCGAGGATACGCTTGCAAGGTTCGCAAACTCAATAAGCCTTGGCGATTATATGCTGTTTGGCAAGGGCGAAGCGGTTTCTACCGGCGGCAGACACCGTAAAAGCACGCTTGCCGATGCGTTCGAGGCGCTTATCGCGGCGATATATCTCGATGGCGGTATGGAAAAGGCAAAGGCTTTTGTGCTTCCCTTTATCGCTTCGTCGGTCGACAGCGTTATAAAAGCGGGCACCGAGGATTATAAATCGCGCCTGCAGCGTATCGTTCAGCAAACGCCCGAGGAGGTGCTGTCCTATAGCCTTGTCGGCGAGGACGGCCCGCCCCACGACAGAGTTTTCAGCTACGAGGTATATTTGAATTCCAATCTGCTCGGAAAGGGCAAGGGCCGCTCGAAGCGCGAGGCCGAGCAGGCGGCGGCAAAGGAAGCGCTGATATTGCTCGGTGAATTAGATGAAGAACCATCGTAACCTGCCGTTTTTCGTTCCGCACGCGGGCTGCCCGAACTGCTGTGTTTTCTGCTCGCAGACCAAAATAACCGGCAAGAGAGCCGAAAAGGATTCGGATACCGAAATAAGCGAGCTGCGCGCAATGCTGGAAAGCGAAAGCGGAA
Organism: Clostridia bacterium; assembly: GCA_017466805.1. Classification (GTDB taxonomy): domain Bacteria; phylum Bacillota; class Clostridia; order Oscillospirales; family CAG-382; genus Coliplasma. Next base: position 747 of record JAFTTN010000012.1, on the reverse strand, counting down.
GCTTTAAAGAAAGTCAAATCGCCTTTTTCGGCGGCAGCTTTACCGCAATAGAGCGCAACCGTATGGAAGCCTTGCTTTCGGTTGCGAACGAATATATCGAAAAAGGGGTTGCCGAAAGCATAAGAATTTCGACAAGGCCCGATTGTATAAACGAGGAAATACTTGAGTTGCTGAAAAAATACCGTGTAACGCATATCGAGCTCGGCGTGCAAAGCACCGATAACAGCGTGCTTTCCGCCTGCAAGCGCGGGCATACCGCAAGCGATTCGTTTAAAGCCGCCAAGCTTATTACCGAAAAAGGCTTCGTTTTCGGCGGACAGATGATGATAGGTCTGCCGAACGCGGATATCGAAAGCGAAATGCAGACCGCGCGCGATATTGTAAAAATGTCGGCAGGCGAATCACGCATATATCCCACCGTGGTTTTCGAGGAAACCGAGCTTTGCGATATGGTAAAAAACGGCTTGTATAAGCCCTTGGAGCTGTGGGACGCAGTCGAGCGCACCGCGAAATGCTTTAGAATATTTCACGAATCGGGTGTAAAAACCCTTAGAATAGGGCTTCATTCCTCCGAAAATCTAAAAAACGCCCCCTACGGCGCAAACCATTCGGCAATAGGCGAGCTTGTAAAAAGCTTTGTGTATACCGATATAATTGCCGAGCAGGCGGGGGAATGTAAAAACAAAATACTGTGTGTCGGAATATGCAAAAGCGATATTTCGATGCTTCGCGGCCACAACAGCGCCG
>JAFTTN010000011.1 GCA_017466805.1 Clostridia bacterium | reverse complement strand
TTACATTCTCGTTAAGCGTCACTATTTCGAAACCCGCATTCTCGTGGGCGACGAATTCAAGCGCGGCGACGTTAACGTCGACGGTGTAGTTGACCAATACGACTACATTCTTATCGCAAGACATTACTTCGGTACGTTTGTAATTGCACAGGATTGAGATTGAATTAACAGCAAATGATAACGAGAGGAACTTTTTATAAAAAGTTCCTCTCGTGCTCTCTTCAAAAATTTTGGGTTGTAAAATTTTACAGTGTGTCATTGTTGCATTTTGGGTTATGCAGTAATGGCACACTGTTTTGTTTGTTATAAAAGGTTTTGCGGGGTGGGCGATGCGCCACAGTGAGAAAACGGTTTTGCGCTACCGTTTTGCCCTGTAACTTAGTCAAAAAGCCTTGAAATACGTTGGTATTCCTTCGTTTTTCGCCGTCGTTACAGAACAAATCGCACACGCGCAAAACTGCTACGCACCTTAAAATCATATAGTTTTGTCGCAAGACAAAGAAGAAATCCGCGATAATACGAGCGTATATCGCGGATTTTTGATGCAGTATTGTGCAAAAATGGCGATTTTAAGGCGATTTATCACTATGGTGCATCGCCCTTTAGGGAACTTTTTCAAAAGAGCTATGCAAAAATATTTAAAAAGGTCTATTTTCTCGTTCTTCGGCTTGCTCGCTTTAGCTTATATAGCTCCTCGGCGGCAAGGCGTGCCTTGAAAACCGGAAGCTTGCTCGGAGTGAAGCAGTAATAAAGTGCTTCGCGGTCGCCGATGCAGATTATATCGCCCATAGTGTAGAAATAAAAATCGGCGTTGATGCTGTGCGAGGCAAGCGCAGGCTGGGTGAATTCAAGCTTGCCGTCGTTGCTTTTAAGCGTAAAGCCGTTTTCGCCGTGGGTGAGAATACCCTTGCCGATGCTGTAAAGCGCCTTGTGGTCCTTTATAATACCTATATCGACCTCGGCCTCGAGCGAGTAACTGCCGGATTCGACCTCTTTTTTTACACATTCGCGCTGCCAATCAACCCAATCGGGAATATGTCGGTATTCGGTAATTCCCTCCCGTGCCGAAAGCCTGCCGTAAATATCCATTTCGTAAAGCTTACCGCAGGAATTGCATTTTATCGTCGCTCCCTCGCCCTGCATTTCGCCTTCGGCAAGGCAGTGGGGGCATTTATACAGTACGCGTTGAAGTCCCTGCGCGCGCTTTTTGTGGTCGACAACCGTTTTTGAATCGTACTGCTGCTTGAAATTATCGAAGCCGAATACCGATTCGAGCATATTATCGAGCTCGGCAACCGATTTTTCGGCAATTTCCTCGGGAGTAAGCAGACATTGTACCTCGGCGGAAATATTCACCTTGCGTTTTATAAGCTCGTTATACAACGGCTGGCGCAAAAACGCACCGTTTGTAATAACCGTTACAACAGGGACGTTCAAGCGCTTTAGCAGCAGACCCATATGCGAAGGCAACGCGGTGGCTCTGCCGTCGAGCGAATAGCCTGCCTCGGGGAACATAAGCACGCTTGCCTTCTTTTCGTTAAGCGCGTATTTAATATCGGTTATCAGCGAAATATCGGGAACGAATTTGTGGGTGGGAATACAACCGATAAGCGGCATAAGCCAACGCTTTCCGATATACGAATCACGCGTGCTGACGATGCAGAGCGGACGCGGGAAGAAGATTTTATAGGCTATTTCGAGGTCGATAAAGCTTGAATGGTTCATCAATATCAGGCAGGGCTTGCCCTTTACAAGCTCCATACGGCTTTCGGTGTGCTTAAAGCGTGTTGCGAGCATATCGGGAATCGAAAGCAGGCGTATAAGAACACGGAAAAACAAGCAGGGCTTTAACGGATTTCTGTGCTTGGGAACAGGAAGCGCGGCGGCTTTTTCGTAGCTTAGCTTTTTGCTTTTTATTTTCATAGTTCATATTTCCTTCACGTTTATGACACAATTATACAATATTTCCGCGGGTTTGGCAATAGATAATCGAAGCTTCGCGGTCGTTAAAGCATTCGTTTTTATTGACATATAATTATTTCGGGTGTATAATTATAGGCAAGGATTTAGAAATAAGTACCGATCACTGTGCAAATACAGCCTTCGATACTTCGTTTGAACGAAGAAACGGGGTATTAAAATGAATTTTATTACTGCTAAGCAGGCGGCGTTGCTTTGGGGAATAACGCCGAGACGCGTGCAGGATATGTGCCGCAACGGCGAAATAAAAGGGGTCGTTCGTCACGGAAGGGAATGGCTTATTCCCGAAAACGCGAAAAAGCCGAAAAGAACTGCGGACGTGCAGGATGATCTTGCGGTTGAAGCACCGAAGGTATTCCGGGGAATTATCGATTTTTACAAAGTTCCCGGTACCGCGGCGGATATATTGATATCGCTTGCAGGCGATGAATTTGCATACGATATTTTTTCCTCACAGCTTTGCTTTTATCAGGGTGATTTCGATACCGCAATCTCGCTTGCGTTGAAGCATACCGACGAAAACGAAACGAACGTCAGCTATCGTGTTTCGGTCGGGCTGCAGTTAATGCTCGGCGCGATATTCGTGGGCGATATAAAGCTTTGGAAGCGTGGTCACGATTATCTGGAAAACACGGTCTGCGCAAGCGAATACGAAAAAAACTCGCTCGATTTCTGGCTGGGCGTAGGCTCAAGCGCGGTTTCCCACCGCTATACCTACCCGGATTGGTTCAAGCGCGGAGATTTCACCAAGCTGCCGCCGAACGCGTTTCCCGCCGCGTGCTATCACTATACCAAATATCTGTACACCGTTGGCGCAGACCAGGGCAACGATTCTATAGAAATCGTTCACACCATGCCGCGCATTATCGAGCCGTTAACCGCGCGTGTTTGTATGGACGGTGCCTTGATTTTTGAAATATATCTGCGCTTAATGTGTGCGTTGGCTTATCATATTGCGGGCAACGATACGGTTGCGGTTCCGCATCTCGACCGTGCGATAGCTTTGGCGTTGCCGGATAAGCTTTATACGCCGCTTGCCGAATACCGCAGAAGGTTCGGATTTTTGATGGATGAAAGAATAATGCTTAAATCCGAAAGCGCGCTTCCCGAGATTAAGTCGGTTTCGAAATCGCTTATCGAGGGCTGGACCGCATTGCATAACGAGGTTACGGGCAGAAGCGTTTCATCGAAGCTTTCAACGCGTGAATGGCAAACTGCAAGGCTTGCGTCCTACGGACTTTCCAACAAGGAAATAGCCGATAGAATTGGTGTTACCGTTAACGCGGTAAAGCAGGCGTTGCGTATGGCGATGGACAAGACGGGGGCGGAAAGCCGTTCCGAAATAGGAAAGTATTTATAACCGATAAAAAGTCGTTTTGTGTTAATGCACGAAACGGCTTTTTCGTTTATGCGAAGAAAAATTGCCGTTTGCGGAAAAAAGACTACCCAAAATATTCGATTTTGGTGTAGTGAAAAATCGCGAAAAATGAGATATACTTATATCATAGAAAAGCTATTACAAGGGAGAGTGAGCTATGAATACCCGCGATGCGATAAAAGAGGGCGATATTTACAAAACAATATCCTGCGGCGGAAGGGAATTCGTAGTCCGCTACGGATATTATTCCGAGCAGGAGCGGCTTTTGGGTGAAATTATTCCGATATTACCCGATTTCGAAGCGGCTCCGATACATACCGAGGAGGGATTCCCCTATGCGACTGCTATACAGGATTCCTGCTTGCACTACTCACCGCGTAAAAACGATGGCGACGGCTGGTGCTTCGATTGCAAGCATTTTTGCGGAAGCGACGAAATAGGCGTATGCCGATGTAACGAAAAACGACTGAATAAATAGATTGCATTGAATTTGCTGTTTTAAAAAGGGAGAAAAAAGGGAGAAAAAAGGGAGAAGAAAATGAAAAGATTAAAGGAAGCTTCAAAAAGACTTTTATCGGGATTTCTTGCACTGATAATGGTTGCAATGCTGATTCCGATGGTTTCGGCAATAGATGCCGAAGCGGTTGCGGAAAAGGTTACCGACCCCGCGACCTTCAACAGCTGGCAGAAATGGTTCGGCTCTTCGGTTTACAGCACCGAAAATGCGGGCGGCGTATGGACCGACAAATCGGTATTTTCCGATGCGAGCGCATTCCCCGAAGGAACGATTTCGCTTGATGACGACAACAATTTTTTGGTTGCGCTTTCGTCGATAGCTGCCAACAAAACTATCGTGGGCTATTCCAACATTCCCACCGATACGATGCTGGTGCTTGACGTTTCGGGCTCGATGGAGGGCAACGTTGACGATTTGGTTGACGCAACCAACGATGCGATGAAGCAGCTTTACGAGGTAAACAACTACAACCGAGTCGGCGTGGTGCTTTATTCCGGCAACAGTCAGTTCGGTGCCTCGGATACCGATACGGCAACGGTTTTACTTCCGCTTGACCGATACACTGCAAACAACGCAAGCGGGAATTTCCTTGCCTATTCATCGCGTATCGAGGGCACGGGAAACGACCGCAAGGTTATAGAAACGGTAAGCGTTGCCGCTAACGTATACGGCACCAAAAAGTCGGGCGCGATGCGCGGCTCGAAGGATGCTGTCGGCGGTACTTATATCCAAAACGGTCTATATTTGGCTTATCAGCAGTTTGCAAACGTTGAAAACACGGTTATCGAAAGCGGATTTCAGGCGGGCATGCAGATTATGCCGATTATCGTTCTTATGAGCGACGGCGCACCCACCTCTGCAACCACTTCGTATACCAACGTCGGCAGAAGCAACGCCGGTACGGGCGGCGAAAGCAGCGCAAATGCGGGTATGGCTTTCGTAACCCAGCTTACCGCGAGCTATGTTCACGGAAAGGTAAAGGAAAAGTACAACCGCGAGCCGTTGTTCTATACTCTCGGGCTCGGTGTAAGTGATTCCGAGGTGGCGACGAGCGTGCTCGACCCTGTCGGCGAAACCGAAACGCTATGGCAATCCTACAATAAGCTTGGTGCATCCTCGGCACTTTCGGTAACTCTCCCCTCGACTACGGGCAGCACTAAGCCGAGCTTCAGCGGAAGATCGGTTTACCGTAATTCATATTGCACGCTTTCGGACTACGTCGACGAATACTATCCCGCTGAAAACAGCAGAGAAATGATCGACAGCTTTAACGAAATCGTTAATCAGATCATCATACAATCTCGCTATTACCCCACCAACCTCCAGGGCAACGATCCCGACTTCGGCGGCTATATCACCTTCGAGGACCGGATCGGCGAATATATGGAGGTCAAGGATATTAAGGGCATTTTGCTCGGAAAAACCTTGTTCGACGGCGCGATGCTCGCTTCGCAGATCAACAGCAACAGTAACGGCTTGGGCACCGTGGATAACCCTACCGATTTGGGCAACGAATTTATACGTGCGATAAGAACGCGCATGGGCATTGCCAACGTTGCGGAAGCACAGCTTCTTGCGGCGCAGGCGTGGGAGTACAAGCAGCTTTACTACGAAAACGAAGATAACTACAGCAACTATATAGGCTGGTATGCAAAGGCGGACGGCAGTTATCATTCCTTCTGGCACGAGGGAATGACACAGCATCCCGAAGACGCGGTATATATCAACCGTTCCTATGGCTTTCTCGGTAAGGCGGAGGGCAATATTAAGGACAGCGATATGATGTATATGTCGGTGCAGGTGCATACCAATATCCGAAGCGGACACCAAACGGTTATTTGGAAGATTCCCGCCGCGCTCGTTCCTATGGTAACCTACAGCGTTACTCTTAAAGGCGACAGCGTAGAAAACGCGACGGATATAAAGCTTGAGGTACAGAATGCAGAACCGATAAGACTTGTGTTCGAGGTAGGCTTGCGCTCGGAAATAAACGAGCTTAACGTTTCGACGGTTATGGCGGCGGCAGACAGCAAATTCAAGACCGCAGACGGATATTATTTCTGGACAAACCGTTGGAACAGCTCGGGTACAACCCACGAAAACGATACCGCTACCGAGGTCACCTTCCACCCCTCTACCGAAAACGAAAGATATTATTTCGTAGAGGATACCGATATTTATATTTCCGACGGCAACGGCGGATACGAAAAGGTGAAATATAACGACGAAAGCGGCTTTGATGCAAATACCAAGTATTACCGCGCAAGAGTCGTATTTACGCAGGTTAATGCCGAAACGCGTGCGGCAGAAAAAAGCACGGTTTACGAGGCGCTTACCGCAAGCGCGCTTGCCGAAAAGCAACGCCGCAATGACGGAAGCTGGTATATTCCGCGCGGAACGATAAGCCGTTTCTTCGATGATTACTTCAACGTAAAGGCGGACAACCCCACCGAATCGCTTGAATATTCGTCCGATCCGTTCGTTAAGGTTACGAGCGCATCCTACGATTCCTTCGTATTGCACGGTAACAACGGCAGGCTTAAGGTTACGCCCGCACAGGGTATTAGGCTTGCAAAAACGCTTGATATTACCGTGCCCGACACCGATACCGAATTCAAGTTCGTTATCGAGCTCGATGCACCCGCGGGGGTTGCGCTTGCCGACGAATATCCCTACGTTATCGCCAATATCGGCGAATACAGCGGCGAAGAGGGCTTTGCAAGGGTTGACGGAAGCAAAATCGAAATAACGATTTCGGCAGGGCAGGCGATATTTATCACCGATATTCCCACCGGAACCGAATATACGGTTACCGAATCCGATGAAAATCCGAATTACAAGCTTAAAACGGTTAGCGTGAACGGCGTTTACTCGGCAAACCTAATTGCAAACGGAAGCATTACCGAATATAAGCTTGACGACGTTGAATTTGTAAATACGCCGATAATAAACGGCTCGCTTATTATCGATAAAACCGTAACGCATCCCTTTGGAGAGGGATATTCGGTACCCTCCGATCTTGAATTCGATATTACGGTATCGCTTGACGGCAGAAATATCGAAAACACCGAGCTCGAGGCAGTAAGAGAAGGCGGTGTCGAAAGGCTTACGGTAGACGAAAACAAACAGGTAAGCTTTAAATTAAAGCACGGCGAAGCGGTTTCGATACACGGAATCCCCGAGGGAACGGTATACACCGTTAGCGAAAAGAATATTCCCGAGGGTTTCACGCTTATCACCGAAGAAAATATGCTTACCGGCAGTATAAATGCGGATAAAAACGCATCGGTTTCTTTGGTAAACAACTACGTTCCCGCACCGGTAAGCCCCAAGCTGCAGATAGAGGTAAGCAAGCTGCTTTCGGGCAGAGAATTCAAAGAAGGCGACAGCTTTGAATTTCTGCTTCAGCGCTATTCCGAAATCGGCAGTGGTGCCGACGTTACGGTAGACAGAGTGCGCGTTGCGGCTATGGAAGACGTAGAAAACGGCGTGCTGAAGGCGGTTCTCGGCACAGCGCAGGAGCGCTACACCGAAGCCGGCGTATACAGATATTATATTACCGAAACCGACGACAGCGCTTTGGGTAATGGAATTGCGGGTGTGACCTACGATGCAAGCCGATTGCACTTTAGTGTAACGGTAAGCGACAGCGATATGGACGGCGCGCTTGAAATTTCCGCCGTTACTGCCACCGCACCGGTTACGGTTAGCGGCAACGCTGACGACGGTTATATAGTAAGCGGAAGCTTTAACAACAGCTATAAGGCGAACGTTCCCGCAGGAATAAGCATTAATATAACCAAATACATAGAAGACCCCGCGGGCTCGGGAATAGGCAGAAACGGCTTTAGCTTTGGACTTTACGAGGGCGAAGAGCTCGTTGCCACCTCGAACCTTACCGATACGAACGGCAAAGCGGTTATTACAATGACCTATTCGGCGGACCAGATAGGCGAAAGCTATATCTATACTCTTAAAGAGCTGGCACACGTTCCGCCTATCCCCGGAATGACCTACAGCACCGAGGAAAGAACCATTACCGTTGAAATTATCGATAACGGCGACGGCACGGTCGGCGCGCTTATAAACGGAAAAGCGGCAAACGGATATGCAACCGGCTTTACCAACACCTACGATCCTACCGACGCGGTGCTTATTATAAGCGGCACGAAGGAATTGACCGGCAGAGTGGTAAATGAAAACGAATTCAGCTTTAGGCTTTACGAAACCGGTGCCGATTTTGCTATCGACGGAGCTGTTCCTACCTACACCGCGTTTGCCGGCTACGACAGATCGTTCGTATTCCCGACCTTTACCTATAATACGGTCGGCAAGTATTATTACGTCATCACTGAAGCGGCAGGCAAGCTTGGCGGCATTACCTACGACGATACCGTTTATACGGTAGAGGTCGAGGTTACCGAAAGCAACGGCGTGCTTACCGCAAACGCGGTTATTTCGGCAGACGGCGAAAAGACCGATTCGATAGTATTCAGAAACGAATACAAGGTTACGCCGATAAACGTCGAAATAAAGGGTACCAAGCAGTTAAGCGGCAGGGACCTTGAAGCAGGCGAATTCAGCTTTGTTCTCAACGGCGACGGACTCGATTCGGCGCAAACCGCAAGCAACACCGAAAACGGCAGCTTTGCTTTCGAAAGGCTCGAATTCGTATCGGCAGGCGTTTACAGCTATACCGTTGCCGAGCAAAGCGGCAATCTTGGCGGTATCACCTACGACAACAGCGTGTTTAACGTTATTATTACTGTTACCGATAACGGCAGCGGCGAGCTTGAGCACAGCGTGGTTTATCTTAAAAACAACCACGCGGTTAGCGAAATCGTGTTTGTCAACACCTATACCGCCGCGCCGGTCGAAATAGAGCTCGACGGAAAGAAAACGCTTTCGGGAAGAGAGCTAAAGGAAGGCGAATTTGAATTCCGCCTTACCAACACAGGCAACGGCAATATAGTTGAAACGGTAAGAAACAAAGCGGACGGAAGCTTTGAATTCAAGCCGATAACCTATTACGTTGCGGATAATTACCACTATACCGTTGCCGAGCTTAATAACGGCTTGGGCGGTGTGGACTACGACGTTACGGTATATTCGGTACACGTAAAGGTTACCGATAACGGAAGCGGCGCATTGGTTGCCGACGTTGAATATATAAAGAACGGCGAAGAAACCGAATGCATCGAATTCGCAAACGAATATCATGCGGCGAAAACCGCGGTTACGCTTGTCGGTACGAAGACGTTAACCGGCAGAGAGCTTAAAGCGGGTGAATTTGAATTCCTGCTTGTCGATGCGGAAGGCAACGAGAAAAAGGCGGTAAACGGTGCGGACGGAAGCATTAGATTTGACGAAATAAGCTACGATAAGGCAGGCGTTTACAGCTATACCGTTACCGAAACAGATAACGGCTTGGGCGGTGTCGATTACGACGAAACGGTTTACACGGTTATCGTTACAGTAACCGACAATTTGGTCGGACAGCTTGTTGCCGAAATCGAAATCGACGGCGGAAATGCGATAGCGTTTACCAACGGCTACAGCGCCGAAAGCGCAAAGGCTGTTATTCGCGGCGAAAAGCTTTTGAACGGCAGAGATATTAACGAAAACGAATTCGCTTTTGAAATAAAGGATGAGCAGACCGGCGAAACGGTTACGGTTTACAACGATGCGGACGGAGGCTTTGAAAGCGAAGAAATAATTTTCGCAAGCGTCGGCACCTACGTTTACACGGTTACCGAAAAGAATAACGGCTTGGGCGGTATCGTTTACGACCAATCGGTTTACACCGCAACCGTTAGAGTTAGCGATAATCTGGCAGGACAGCTTGTTGCCGAGGTGGAATATACCCAAAACGGCGAAGCGGTCGAAAAAATAGTGTTCGAAAACGGCTATAAGGCAGACGGATACGAATTTACGGTAAGCGGCGTAAAAGAGCTTATCGGCAGAGATATTAGCGAAAATGAGTTTTCGTTTACCCTTTACGACGTAAATAATCAAAAGGATATCGAAAGCGTTTACGCAAATACAAACGGCGCGATAGAGTTTGCGCCCGTTATACTGAACGAAATCGGCAGACACACCTTTAAGATTACCGAAAATTCGGGCGAGCTAATGGGCGTTACCTACGACGAATCGGTTTACACGGTTATCGTTACCGTTGCCGATGACGGCGAGGGCAGACTTTACGCCGAATCGGTCGAATATATAAAGAACGACCAAAAGGCAGACGAAATTCGTTTTGTAAACGAATATAAGCCCGAAAAGGCAAGCGTTGTGTTCGGAGGCGAAAAGACTCTTTCGGGCAGAGAGCTCAAAGAGGACGAATTTGAATTCGAGCTTTACGAAACCGATGAAAGCTATGCAATCGAGGGTGTCACCCCTATGAAAGCAGGCAACACGGCAGACGGTGGATTTGAATTCTCGGCTATCGAATACGAAACCGCGGGCGACAGATATTACGTCATTATAGAAGCAGATAACGGCGTAAAGGGTATTACCTACGATAAGGCGGTTTACCGCGTGCACGTTGGCGTTACCGATAATAAATCCGGTGCGCTGGTTGCAGAGGCGGTAATAACCGATGCAAACGGCAACGCGGCAGAAACGGTCGTATTTGCGAACGTCTACAACCCGCTTACCGTTTCGGTAGAGCTTGGAGTTAACAAGACTATCGACAGCAAGCAGGAAAAGACTATCGGTGCAGAGGGCTTCAACTTTGTTCTTACAAAGGACGGCGTTACCGTGCTCGAGGCTGCGACCGATAAAAACGGTAAGGCAAGCTTTACGCTTAATTACAGCGAAGCCGACGTTGGCAAGACCTACACCTATATTTTAAGCGAGGTTAACGGCGGTCTTGCGGGAATCACCTACGATAAGAGCGAATACCTTTTCGAAATTACCGTGGATTACGATGAAAACGGCGACCTTGTTGCAACCGTTACCAAAAACCAAAGCGCAGAAAACGCATACACCGCAGATTTCGTGAATATTTACGAAATCGTCGAGCCGGGCGATAATACAAGCTTTATTTCCTGGATTGCGTTGCTGTTTATAAGCGGCGGTGCGGCGATAACGCTTTTTGCAAACGGCAAAAAGAAGCGCAGAAGCTTTTAGACGACATTTTCTTCTCCTTTTATAGTTGAAAAACAGCAGCAGAGAAGTCCGATGGGGGAGAAATCCTCTTCGGGCTTTTCTGTTTTGCTTGAAATGTGCAAAAGCGTATGGTATAATTGAAAAAAAGCTTCTTTTGGAGAATAACTATGTCAAAGCTTATTAAATCAAACGCATTAAGCGGAAAAACAATAGTCGCTTTCGGCGACAGCCTAACTAATTTTTGCGGTAATTCCTATGCTTCGCATATCGCCGAGGATTTGGGCGTTACCGTTATAAACGCAGGCGTTGGCGGCAACAATACCTACCACGCTCGCGAGCGGTTCGAATCCGACGTACTTGCCCATAAGCCCGATTTGGTTATAATCGGCTTCGGCGGAAACGACCAAGCTGTGCGGCGCGACGACCGCAAAAGCATTGTTCCTATCGATGAATACCGCGCAAACCTTTACTATTTTCTTCAAAGCATACGCGATCAGGGCGGCGACGTTGTTTTTATAACCGTAACCCCCACCATGCCCGAGCGCTACACCCCTTGGGAATACAATATTCACTATATTTACGAGGACGGCAAGGTGCTCGACAGATATTGCAACGTCGTTCGCGATCTCGCGCGCGAGTTCGGATGCGGTCTTGTTGATATTCACCGCGAATACGATTTGATTAAGCTCGACGATTATATGCTCGGCGACGGTATGCATCCCTCGGACCTCGGCAGACGCTTTATTGCCGACCTTGTGGGTGAATATTTGCTTGCGAAATACGATGGAGTTAACTGTGCCGAAATTATAGTTAACTGTGTGGATGAACGCGGCAAGGTTTTGCAAAGCGATAAGCTTGTCGGTGCAATCGGTGCAAATATCGCCGTCACTTCGCCCGAAATCGAGGGCAGGACCGCACTTTGCGAGGTTACCAACGCCACCTTCGGAGAACAAAAGACGGTTGCAGTTCTTTATAAGTAAAAGAAATATTTCGCTAAAGGTCGATCCGCCAACAAATTACCCGTTACTGTAGAAGTTTTTGTATAACAAAGAGAGGTGTGTTATGGGACTTAATAAATCAGAGATTAGCGTTCCGAGCGGAAAAGATATAACCCAATTTTTCGGCGAAGAATTGAGAAATATGGGTTTTGTTTCACACAAAGGCGGAAAAGAATGGTATGCTTTAAAGAACGGAAATATCTTGTTTTCGTTGGTTTTTGTGTGCGATTCCGTAGAGTGCAATATATATTTGCGCATTCAACCCTTATGCACCCATATAGTATACCCTGTCGAGCGTTACAAGGGCGCAGAATACGACCAACGCAACCACAGCATAAATGCAGAATCGTATTATTTATGGCTCAACACCCAAAAAGGCGATGCCGAATCGCATGAGCTTTTGTCTTTGCAAGGGATAGAGCGTTTAAAGGTTTTGTTTGACGAAGTAGTTGTTAAGTTTTTTGCTTCTATAAATGATTATTCCGATGTTCCGAATATGCAATTTATCGGAACGCAATACGACTACGCCGCGTTTGCGTATCTTTCCGGAAGGACTGATGAGTTTTATAAAAATGCAATCGTGGAAAGCTCCTATACGTGCCGTTCGACTGTTTTGCCCGAAGTCTTACCCTTATATGCGTCGATGCATGAATTTTTCGATGCGATTTATACGGCTGTCAAAAGCGAAAATATGTATATACTCGGCGAGCATTTGTTGCGGTGCGAACAAGAGAACGCAAACAAGCTCAAAGCCGCGATTCCTGCTCTTTTTAAAGAGGAAAACAGTTATACTCCTCTCACCGAGTGTTTCATTCGCACACATGCGGTATCGGAAGTGCGAAAACGCAAATCGGTTAATCCGGCGGCGGACGAAGACGATTTTGCATACGAGCCTGTTCCCGATATACCTGCCAATCTTGATATTACCCCGGAAGAAAGCCTGCTTTCGTTAAAACGGGTTATAGCAAAGCACTTTGCCAAAGAACTTTCGGAGCTTGGATTTATTTCGAGAAACGACGGTATGGAATGGCACAAGATTATAAATAATTGCCTATATCAACGTATATATTTTTCGCTCCACCCAATGCTGTTTTCTGTTTCGATTTTTTACGAAACACACACCTTGGGCGACGAAATAATCATCGACGCCGACTACGAAGCGAGGATGGCATCAAAAGACGCGGATGGGGATTATTTCAAGTTATTCAATATGACTTATAAGAACGAGGTATACTCCAATCCGTTCGATAGCGGCGAGGTTGTATATGAGTGGCAGGTACGTCGTTTGAAGAGGTTACTTCGTCACGTCGTTATTCCGTATATGGAGCAAACGAAAACGCTCGAAGGCTTATGCGAAGCAGAGCCGGATTGTCTTTCTGCGATTTGCTATTTGGAAAAATACGAGCTTATACCGAGCGAGGATGCTGAACGATATAAGTTCTTTGCAATTATGTGGAATGAAGATGAAGGCTTTTCGTTAGATAAGAAACCGTACAAGATTTCCAACAAAGGACACCGTTGGCTAAGAGAAAGAGAGAGAGTGTTACATGTTGGCTTTTATCATAACGATATGAATTACTTGCGAAACTATTATTTAAAGTGCCGTGAATACAACATCGAATTTCTTCGAAAGGAATTGCCCGAATTGTTTTTATAGGTAAAACGCTATATATTTAATAGCCAACAAATCCCTGTACTACACATTGTGTTGTACGGGGATTTTTCTTTTTCTTGCTTTTTTTCTTCATTTAATGCATTAAGAAATAGAATGATTTTAAACAAAAAGATTGGTTGGTCGAACACGCGTTGATTAAACACCCCCGGCACGTCATTCAATTCTCGCCCTTCGACTCCCCAAATTACGCAAAAAAACAAAGCCCCGCATAGCGAGGCTTTTATTTTTGCGAAAGACTACCTAAACGGAGTGGGAGTGAGGGTAAAAAAGCGTAAAAATAGTGTGGCTGGTGTGTTTGGTAAATTGGAATTGGCTTAACTGAACTGCTCCTTGTTTTTCATTACAAAGTTATAATTCAATTCATTCAAGTCATCTTCATAAGCGAAGAACGCATCATCACATTTCTCAAGAACCTCATCAAGTTCATCGCTTTCCAGTTCATCCAACATCTCCTGACGCGCATCTCTGTCAACAGGAATATCACGACCGAAAGCATCGATTGCTTTCTGGCAGATAGCGGCAGTCTTGTTTGCGCCAATTGCAGTAAATGCACCTACCAGTTCATTGGAGAAATCGCCGCTGGAATTATAGAAAAACTGAGAAAAGCCTCCGTTGTTTACTTCCATTTCAAGAGTCTGTGTAATATAGAAAATGCGCTCGGCATCGCTTAAAACAGACATATCCTCGCCATACTGCGTTTTTTCATTAAGATGCTCTGTCAGTGCAATAACAAAATCGTTCGTATCTGTCAAATTCCAAATGTGTTCCATACCAGCACCTCCTTGTGTGTTATTTACAGTAGGATTATTTGTTGTAACGGGTTTATCTGTTAGATGCTTTTTGCTACAACCGACTAAGCACAGTATTAGAACGAATATCAATACGAAAATAATAACTGCCCTTATACAAGCGTGCTCCTTTGTCAAATTCTAATCTTCAATAAATTATACCACAAGAATACGAATTTGTTCAATAGAAAAACCTCTTGTCTTGGTAGACAAAAGAGGTTTTATTTTTGGTGACCCGTAGGGGAGTCGAACCCCTGTCTTCGCCGTGAGAGGGCGACGTCTTGACCACTTGACTAACAGGCCGTGCAATATAATATAGCACAAGTTTTCGAGTTTGTCAATAGTCTGTTTTGCAGTTTTCTTGACAAGCGCGAACGGTTATGCTAAAATGGTTGCAAACGAAACCGTTTTAAATGCAACTAATTTTCGGAGGCAGAAAATGGCGACTATAATGCGAAAAATGAACATTATAAGCAGAAGCGAGGCGAATTACCGCACCGCACGTTCGAGCGTGGGGTTGTCGGGGATATACCACAGCTACGTTTTGGCTATATGCAAAAATCCCGGATTGCCGCAGGAAAAGCTGGCAAAGCATTTATGTATAAACAAATCGAACGTTACGAGGCACCTTGCATTCCTCGAGCTTGAGGGGTATATCGAACGCCGCGCGAGCGATTCCGACAAGCGCGAAACGCTTGTATTCCCAACACAAAAGATGTTTGATATTCAGCAGGAGGTTATTGCCATAACAAAGGAATGGAATTCCCGCCTTGCCGAAGGGATAAGCGAGAAAGAAATGATGCTTTTTCACGAAATTTTAGATAAAATGCTTGAAAAGGCGATTGCTATATACGAGGAATAAAATGAGAATCGTTTTGAAATACCTAAAGCCGTTCTCGGCGCGAATGGCGTGCGGCTTTATTATTAAGGTTACGGGCACCTTGTCCGAGCTGATGATACCTTATATACTAACCCATATTTTGAAAAACGTAATCGGTAAATCGGTTCGGGATATATTGCTTTGGGGCGGACTTATGGTTATTTGCTCGGTTATTGCCTGCATATGCAATATTATAGCAAACCGTATGGCAGCGCGGGTTTCGCGCAATTTTGCCGAAGCGCTGCGAAAAGATCTTTTTATAAAAACACTTCGGCTTTCGGCATCGCAGACCGACAGCTTCACAGTACCCTCGCTCGAATCACGCATAACCACCGACACATATAACGTTCACCATTTTGTGAATATGATACAGCGCTTGGGAGTGCGTGCGCCAATAATGCTTATCGGCGGTATCGCCATAACCTTGTTTATGGATTCCTATCTTGCGCTTGCAATGATATCGGTGCTTCCTTTTATTTTTATAACCGTATATTTTATTTCCAAAAAGGGCGTGCCGCTGTATACGAAGGTACAGCGCGCGGTCGACGGTATGATACGCGTAGTGCGCGAGGATGCGCAGGGAATACGCGTTATAAAGGCGCTTTCGAAAACCGATTACGAATACCGCCGTTACGACAGCGTTAACTCGGTACTGATAAAGGACGAAACGCGCGCGGGGGTAACCATGGGCTCGGTCAACCCGATAATGACGGTTTTAATGAACCTGGGCAGCGTTGCGGTTATCGCGCTGGCAGGCGGACGGGTGCAAAACGGTTTATCCGCACCCGAAACGGTTATTGCGTTTATGCAGTATTTCACTCTTATTTCTATGGCGATGATGTCGGTTACGCGAATGTTCGTTATGTTTACGAAATGCGCCGCTTCGGCAAGCCGTATATGCGAGGTTATGGAATCCGAGGAGGATATTAAGGTTTACAGCGAAGCAGAGTACGGCAAAATAGAAACCGACGCACACGTCGTGTTCAAAAACGTTTGCTTTTCGTACAACCGCAAAAGAAACGATATAGACAACCTAAGCTTTTCGTTAAAAAAAGGCGGCAGGCTGGGAATTATCGGCGCGACGGGCTCGGGCAAATCGACCGCGGTAAAGCTTTTACTGCGGTTTTACGACGTGACCGGCGGCGGTATATACATAGACGGCGAGGATATACGCACGATAGAAAAGGAAAAGCTATATTCGAAATTCGGCTCTGCTCTGCAGCAGGATTTTCTATATGCCGACACGGTGGAGGAAAATATCCGCTTCGGACGCGATATTCGGTTCGAAAGCATCGAAAAGGCGGCGCTTATCGCGCAGGCAGACGCATTTATAAAGGATTTTCCCGATGGGTACAGCCATATGCTTTCGCCGCACGGCACGAATATTTCGGGCGGGCAAAAGCAGCGCTTGCTTATATCCCGTGCAATTGCATCGAATCCCGAAATTTTAATTCTCGACGATTCCTCGTCTGCGCTCGATTACAAAACCGATTCGATGCTGCGCAAGGCTTTGTCTGAAAATATGGGTGACACCACGGTTATTACGGTTGCACAGCGTGTTAGCTCGGTTAAGGATTGCGATCTTATTATCGTGCTTGACGGAGGCAGGGTAATAGGCATGGGCAAGCACGCCGAGCTTTTGGAAAGCTGTACCGAGTACCGCGAAATAAGCGATTCGCAGATGGGAGGTGCTTTCGTTGAATAGACCGAACAACGCAAATCTTAACAAAAGCATCAACCCAAATCGCCCCGAACGGCAAAAGCTCGATAAGAAAACCGCAAAGCATATTTTTCTGCGGCTTTGTACCTATATTTTAAAATATTGGTATATTTTTATCCCTGCGGTTATTCTTACCCTGTTTTCGAACCAGCTTTCGCTGCTCGGCCCCAAATATTCGGGGCTTGCGATCGATGCTATTGCGGCAAAGGGTGGAGTACAGCTCGATGCTGTTACCGAAAACGTTATAAAAATGCTGTTTTGCTATATTATTTCGGCGGTAACTTCGTATGCACTGGCTGTAATTATGATAAAATTAAGCCAAAAAATCGTTTATACTATGCGAAAACAGCTTTTCGAAAAGCTGTTAACGCTTCCCGTAGGGTACTTCGACACGCACCCCACCGGCGATATTATAAGCCATATTTCATATGATATCGATACGATAAACTCGACTCTTTCGCACGATTTGGTGCAGATAATGACGAGTCTTTACACGGTTGTCGGCTCGCTTGTGTTTATGTGGAATATATCGAGGCCGCTTATTGCGGTGTTCCTTATTACCGTGCCCGCATCGATACTTTTCACACGGTACCGCTCGAAAAAGGTGCGTCCGCTGTTCCACCGCAGATCGAAAAAGCTTGGCGAGCTGAACGGCTACGCCGAGGAAATGCTTTCGGGCTGCCGCACTATTAAGGCATACGCGCGCGAGGAGGAAATAGGCGCACGCTTCAACAAGCGCAACACCGATTCGATGGACGCATATTACGAAGCCGATTACTATGGCGCGGCAATGGGCCCTTCGGTGAATTTTATCAACAATATTTCGATATCGCTGGTTACTATGCTTGGCGGACTGCTTTATATGTTTTCGCAAAACGGAACCGCCACAGAGGGCACGCTTTTCTTTATAACAATCGGCGGAGTGGCGCAGTTCGTGCAGTATTCGCGCAAGTTTGCGGGCCCGATAAACGAATTTGCAAACATTCTTTCCGAGCTTCAATCGGCCTTTTCTGCCGCAGAGCGAGTTTTTCGAATCATCGACGAGGAGCCCGAGCCGAAGGACAGTGTATCGGCGGTTGCGCTTAACAACGTAAAGGGCGACGTAGAGCTCGAAAAGGTTAGATTCGGATACACGCCCGAAAAAGAAATTTTAAAAGGAATAAGCTTTTCTGCACTGCAGGGCAAGACTGTTGCGATAGTAGGGCCGACGGGTGCGGGCAAAACGACGATTATAAGCCTGCTTATGCGGTTTTACGATATTACCGGCGGAAGCATTACGCTCGACGGTATCGAATGCCGCGAAATCACGCGGGAATCCTTGCGAAAGGCGTATACTATGGTACTGCAGGACACCTGGCTGTTCCGCGGGACGATATTCGAAAATATCGCATACGGCAGAGAGGGCGCAACGCTTGACGAGGTTAAAGCTGCCGCGCGCGCCGCAAGGATAGACGGATATATCGAAAGCCTGCCCGACGGATACGATACCGTGCTTACCGACGACGGCGTGAATATTTCGAAGGGACAAAAGCAGTTGATAACCATAGCCCGCGCGATGATAAGCGATTCGCAAATGCTGATTCTCGACGAGGCGACCTCGAACGTCGACTCGCGCACCGAGATAAAGATTCAGGAGGCTATGTCCGAGCTTATGAAGGGGCGCACCTGCTTTATTATTGCCCATCGTCTTTCCACCGTGCAAAACGCCGATTGCATAATCGTACTTCAAAACGGCGAAATAACCGAAATGGGCAACCACCGCGAGCTTCTTGAAAAGGGCGGATTTTACAGCACTCTTTACAATTCGCAGTTCAGTTAAAATCGAAAACGAGAGAAGAAAGGTTCTTCTCTCGTTTTTTTAATATAGGTAATATTCTTTAATTTCGGCTTCGTATTCCTTTAGCTTTTCGTTTTGCTTTTGCAAAAACGCATATATATCGAAATCATTTCTGCGCCAATCGTCACATCCCAAAAGCAGATCGATAAAATAGGGTGTGCCCTCCTTGTGCGGCGGCAAAAATTTAAATTCGGGGTGTGCTTTGCGAATGAGCTCGAAAAGATAAAGCGCCGATTCGAAAGGGCGGAATTTACGCGGGTTTGTCGTTTTCAGCCGTATTCCGTTGCATTCGGTGCCGGCGTATTTCGAAAACGTCGGGGTGAATTTTTCGGCAGAAAAGCAAACGTCTTTTAGTCCCATGGAATTCATTTCCCGCGCTATTGCCTCGGTGTTAAGCCAGGGTGCGCCGATCAGCTCGAACGGGCATTCGGTGCCTCTGCCCTCGGAAAGATTGGTGCCTTCGGCAAGGCAGGTGCCGATATAATAAAAGCAGGTGTCGGGGCTTTTTATGTTCGGGGAAGGTGAAATCCATTTCAAATCGGTGTCGAAAAAAATCATATCGCGGCTCCAGCCTTCGATTTTCACCACGGTCAGCAAGCACCCTATATTATGCCTTTCGTTTATATATCGTGCGTATTCACCGACTGTAAGGTTGTGCCGAGTGGCAATAGGATATCTGCCGACGAACGAAGAAAACTCGGGCTCGAGCAGACTGCCCTGCGGCGAAACGGCGCCGATAGGGTTAATTCTGTCGAAAACTATCATCCGCTTGCCGTATTGCGCGCAATCCTCCATTGCATACGAAAGTGTGCTTACGTAGGTGTAAAACCGTGCGCCGACGTCCTGAATATCGAAGGCTATTGCATCGAGCGATTCGATAATTTCCTTCGGGATATGCAAATCGCCTCCGTAAAGGCTGTGTATTTTAACCCCCGTCGCTTCGTCGATCGAGCTTTGTATACGCTCGCCTGCCTGCGCACCTCCGCGTACACCGTGCTCGGGCGCAAAAAGGCAGTAAAGCAGATCGCTTTTATACAGCAGGTCTATTGTGGTTTCGCCGTTTTTTGCAACGCCGGTTTGGTTGGTAATAAGCCCGATTTTCATTCCCGAAAGCTCGGGCAGTATTTCGTTCAAGCGGTCTATTCCGTTTTTAACCGTTGCTTTTTTCATATTATTCACCGAAAGCTTCGCTGTGAAATTCGTTGCGGATTTTGAACAAGCCGTTATTGTTACGCGTAGGATGCACACGGTTTGTGAGCAGTATTGCAAAAGCCGAGCTTTCGCGGTTTATATATATCGATGTGCCGGTAAAGCCGTTGTGGCCGTATCTGTTGCCGATAATTTGGAATCCAAGCCCGCGGTGTTCGTTAAAGCTTTGTGTGTGATCGGTTACGGCGTAATCGAGCAGTTCTTTGCTTATAAAGCCTTTGCCGTGTGTCGAAAGCATTTTTGCAAAGGTGATACAATCGTCGAGATTGCAAAATAAACCCGCGTTGCCCGCAACTCCTTTTAGAAAGCGTGCGTTTTCATCGTGTACGGTACCGCAAATAATCTTTTCGGAATCGCAGTCTCTTTCGGTTGCGGCGCAGATTGCGTCGCTCGGCGGATTATAGCGCGAGCAGTTCATTCCGAGCGGGTTAAGAACAATCCGAGAAACGATTTTGTCGAGCGGCTCGTTTTCGATTTTTTCGAGTATTTTGCCAAGCAAAATATAACCCATACAGCTGTAAACCGCATTCGTTCCCGTTGGGTAGCCCAACGGCTCTCGCAGGATTTCGCCGAGCGCGTCGCTTGGCTCGATTCCGCGAAGCCACAGCGGAAAATGCGCTTTTATTCCCGAGGTGTGCGTCATCAGCTCGAAAACCGTTATGCTTTCCTTGCCACAGCAATTTTCGAAAAAATCACCGATTCTGTTATTGAGCGAAAGCCTGCCGTTTTCGACAAGCTTAAGCGCCGCCATAGTCGTGCCGATAAGCTTTGTGAGCGAAGCCATATCGAAAAGAGTGCTTTCGGTAATTTCCGTACGATTAGGGAAAAGAGCGCGCGCACCGCCGAAACGGCGGAAAAATATTTCGTTTCCGCAGCCCACAGCCGCGGCGTAGCAGGGAAACGCGCCGTTTTCGAGCCCGCGGTCGAGCAAATCTGTAAGCATTTTTACGTTCATGGCAATCACCTCGTATTGATTATACCACGCTCTCGAAAAAAATCAATCGAAAAGACGGCGTATTTTTGCCAAAATACGCTGCAACAAATTCTGCTTTGTAGCTTGAAGAGAAAATTGCGGCAGCTCGCCGCGCTCCAAAAACGCATCGAGCATAGCGTTTGCGCCTTCTGTTGATTCGAATTCGATATAATCGTCGAACAGATACATTGCCCGCCACTCCTTTTCGGCTTCCCAAATATCCGGGTGCAAAAGCGCCGCGCGGTACATAAGCGCAGTTATTTCCTTTATTTCCGCGCCTTGCTTACGCATTTCCCCAAAAAATTCAAGAAGCATAGAAAAAACTTGGGTATAATCGATTTCGTGTTCGTTTCCTGCCGTGTGAGCGTTGAGCAAAGAAAGTATTTTGTTTTTGTCGCCGCCGACGAATGCAAGCTCGAGGACGATATTGCTTATCGGCTCCTGCTCTTCGAGCGCTTCGTTTAAAAATTTGTTAAGCCTTTCGCAATAACCGAGCGACAAAAGTATTCTGAAAAAAATCGCCTGCTCATAGGTCATAACTTCACCTCCGTTTTAGTTGTGATTGAATTATAGCACACAGCTTTTTTAAATCACGGAATTTTTCCTGCGAGAACGGGCTTTGCTATATCCTTACAAAGCAGACTTTCGCATCTGCGTGCGAAAGTCTGCTTGTATTTTAATAATGTCTATTGCAATGTTGATAAAGACGTGATATAATATTAAGCGTAATCTCTTGTACGAGAAAGGAAAATTTGAAAATATGGCCATGAAGGTTAGCTACAATAAGCTTTGGAAATTGCTTGTGGACAAAAAAATGAGCAAGGCGGATTTGAGAAAAACGGCGGAAATCGCGCCGAACACGCTTACGAAAATGCGTAAAGACGAAACGGTTTCGATCGACGTTCTGCTTCGCATTTGCGATAAATTGGATTGCAACATCGGTGATATAATAGACGTTTACAGAGAGGATTTATAAAGAAATCACTATTATCAAAGGAGGTACGCTATGAAGCTGGTATTCGTTTCTTCGACTTTTAAGGATATGCAGTTCGAAAGAGATTTACTGCAAACCTATGCAATACCCACGCTAAACAACCGCTTGCGCGAATACGGCGAAAAGGCGTACTTCGGCGATTTGCGTTGGGGGGTTAACACCACAGACCTCGATTCCGACGAGGGAAGCCGAAAGGTTTTAAAGGTCTGCCTCGACCAGATCGATAACTGCAAGCCGTATATGATAGTGCTTATCGGCGAGCGATACGGCTGGATACCCGCACAGGAATTAATCGACGAGGCGTGTGTGCTTAAGGGTATCGAAAAAATAAAGGACATTTCGGTAACCGAGCTGGAAATCGATTACGGAGCACTGCTTAATCCCGAATACGAGGGACGTATTCTGTTTTATTTCAGAAGGCTGGATAAAAGCGGAATGACCGAAGCCGAGCTTCGCGATTATTGCGCCGAAAGCGAAATACATTTTAAAAAGGTAGAGGAATTAAAAAGGCGCATAGAAGAAATCTACCCCGACCATATAAGGTATTACGATGCCGTTTGGAACGCAGAGGAAAAGCGGGTTACGGGGCTCGAGAACTTCCTTTCGCTTGTGCAGTCCGACCTTGGCGACGTGCTTTTGCGCGATTTGGAGGCGGAAAACAGCCTTCCTTGGCAGGAGCGCACTATGCAGAC
>JAFTTN010000010.1 GCA_017466805.1 Clostridia bacterium | reverse complement strand
TGCGTTAGCAAAATATTTCATTAAAAAGAAAAGAGAAGGAACGACCAATCGGTTGAACCTTCTCTTTTTCTGTTGTAGATGGGTTTGGGCTACTTCCCAAGTGCATTTGTACTTACAAATGCGATGCCGGTTCTTAGCTGAATTTAAAAGAGTTTTATTTTCTCCGATAAGAACAACACACTTTAGCTAAGCGGACTTTTTTTATTCCAATTCCTTTGCTTCTTCAAGCGTTAGCTTTTTGCATATAATATGGTCGCAATCGTAAGGCTCGCAATGCTTTTCGATTTTCGCAAAAAACTCGCAATACTCAATATCGAACAGCTGCTCGCCGGCAAGGCTGTCGAACACCGAAACAATCCATTTTTCGCATTTTCCGTTGCCCTCTGCGGCGGGCGGTAACCAGGGCTTTTTGGGCAGAATCATCGAAATTCCGTCGGCAAAAATATATCTGCCGATAATACCCTCGTCGGTTTCGTATAAAAGCGGCTCGGCGTATTCCGCATCAATATCCTGCATCTTGTGCAGCCATTCGGCATAATTAACAGGGTTGCCCGAAAATTGCTCCGCCTCGCTTTTGGAAATAGTCAACGGCCAGCGCGCAGAAAACAGGGTAAACGAATCGTTGCTTCCGTCGATAAGCTTTCCGCACATATAATCAAGCGTTCTTTCCTCGAACTCGACCATACCCTTGTATCCTGCGCGGAAATCCTCCAAGCTAACCTTTTCGCCGTTTACCTCTATATCACAGCTCCAATACGAAGCAATCCGTTCTACGCAACGGTATACGTCGGCAATCTCAAAGCGCGTCGAGGGCGAGGGCAAACGTATGTCGATACGCCTTTTCTCGTTCTCGTTCCAAATAACGCTAAATCCTCTGCCTATATGCTTCGGGTGCAGCAGCAAAAATTCGCCTTCGCCCACCGCGCCTATCTTCAGTGACATCATTTCATAGCTGCCGTAGCGCAGCTCGTCCCCAACGATAAGCTCAAATGGCAGGGCTTTAAAATATGGAAATTTTTGTTTTATGCTAATATCGAGCGACATTTCTATACCTCCGTGTCAAGCACCGTTTTTTCAAGCTCCGACGTTAGCTCGGCTTGTCTTTTTTCGTTTTTCGCAAGCATATCCTTCAAATGCATTCTCAACGCCTTTACCTTGTTGCGAATCGAAAAAATTCTTTCCTTCGATTCCTCTATGCGCTGAAAAATACCGTAATCAACGAATATTCCGTCGAAAAACCAATCGGCAAACCGCAAAAAGCCTTCGACGTTTACCTTTATATCGGTATCCTCGGCAATATCCGCAAGCTCGGTTTTAAGCCTGCGCAGGTCGACCTGCAGCTGCTCGACCGCCGCCTGCGCGGCATCAAGCGTATCGTGCTTCGCGGCGTCGACTATCATTCCGCCGCCCAAAATATCCCAGCTCGCCCATTCCTCCGCGTGCGAAAGATAATCGATAACCTTGTCTGCCGATTTCACTGCGCGCTCTGCGGCACAAATCGCATCGTTTATTTCTTCCTCGTGGCTTTCGGCTTCGGCAAGCGAGCCTTCGAGCTCGATAATCCTTTCCGCCTCGGCACTTCCCTTTTGCTTTAAAGCTTCCTTTTTCTCGTCCAAAAGCTTTTCGTACCGTACGTCAAGCCCAATAAGGCTTGCGTATTCGGCGTTGTATGCCGCAATGTCCTCGCGCACCGCCTCGAGCTCGCGCTTCGCGGTATCGTACTTTGCCTGCGCGGCGTGCGCTTCGCTCTGCTCCTCGGCAAGCTTTTCCTCTTTTTTGCCGACTATAGCATAAAAGAACGCCGAAAGCCCCCTGCCCGCAAGCCGCTCGTATTCGGTTTGCTCGCGCAGCCTTACCGCATCAAGCGATGCAACCTTTTCCAAAAGCTCGCTTTCCTGCTTTCGTAAATCGGATATAAGCTTCTCCAAAAAATCTTTGCGCGCCGCCTTCTTTTTTAAATCGTGCAGCAGTAAATCCTTTTGCCACATAGCCTTACAGTATCTCCAATAACCCAAAAAGATTTTTTACAGTATAATCGGGCAAAAACCCGGCACTTCCCTTCGCCTTTCGGTCGATATGGCAGGTTTTCATGCCAACCTGCGAAGGTCCGAAAACGTCGTCGATAAGCGAATCGCCGACAAATAATATCTCGCCGTAATCTACGTGTATTCGTTCTGCTATAGCGGTATAGAATTCACGCCTCGGCTTGTATGTTCTCAAAAGCTCCGAGGTAAACACGAAATGCTCTTCTATTCCGAGTCGGTTCCTTTCCACGTCGCGCAGTAACGGCAACGTGTCGCTCGTCGAACCAATGCATAAGACGAAGCTGCCCGAAAGCGCATTGATCACCTCTGCCGCTTCGGGAAAGGAGCATCGGTTGCCCATAGTATCAAGCATTATCGAAACGTCGGAGTCTGCGTCGCCGTCGATTCCGTAGCACGAATATAGCTTGCGCAAATCTCTGCGAAATATTTCCTCTTCGCAAACGAACTCCGACAAAGCATCAATATGCGCTCTGTGATATTTTTTCCAATCGGCATAAAAAACGCTTGGCGAAATATCCTCTCTGCCGCGCTTCTTCAATATCTCGCGCGTTGCGTCGACCGAACCCGTGCCCGTGTCGATAAGCGTTCCGTATGCATCGAAAACAACCGCCCTCGTCACTTCAACAATTCCTCCAGCAAGCCCTTGCAGCCGTCGTAAATATCACGGTATGCAATATCGAAGCGGTCGGAATACCACGGATCCGCAACGTCGCCGCCGCGCTCGGTAAAATCCATCAGCTTGCGTATCTTGCAATCGATATCACCGTTCAAGATTCTTTGCATATTGCGTATATTATAGCTGTCCATGCCTATAAAAAGGTCGTATTCGCCGTAATCCTCGCTTTTCAGCCGAACCGCGCGCTTTGTTCCGCAATCGATTCCGTGCTTTTTCAGCTCGGCACGCGCAGGCGGATAAACCGGGTTTCCGATTCCCGAAAAAGAAATCTCCTCGCTGCTCGTCGCGCTCGAAGCAACGGTAAAGCCTTCGGATATCCCCTTTTCCTCCAGCATTTTTTTGAATATATATTCCGCCATCGGCGAACGGCATATATTCCCGTGGCAGACGAACATAATACGTATCATTTTGAGTGTTCCTTTATAAATACGTTTTTCGGGGCGCGTCAACGCTTGCCGCATATTCATTATAACAAATCATTCGCGATACCGCAAGTATCTATTGACTTGGATTTGCGCTCGGTGTAAAATAAATTATAACGAATCGGAGAAATAAAATGAAACAAACCGAATTTATTAAATTTTTAAACGTTATAGAAAAGCTAAAATGCAATACACGCCATTCCTGGACGTCTACCGGCAGGCGCGAAAGCGTTGCCGAGCATTCCTGGCGATTGGCGATAATGGCGATGCTCTGCCGCGACGAGTACCCAAGCTTAGATATAGATAAGGTTATAAAAATGTGCCTTATTCACGATTTGGGCGAAGCAATAACCGGCGATATTCCCTCGTTTTATAAAACCGAAAGCCACGAAAACGAGGAAGAAAAGGCAATCGATAAAATTATATCGATGCTGCCCGCGCCGTATAATTCTGAATTCGAATCGCTTTTCGCCGAAATAGAGAAAAAAGCCACCGACGAAGGGCGATGCACCATAGTGATAAATCGCCTTAAAATCGCCATTTTTGCACAATACTGCATCAAAAATCCGCGATATACGCTCGTATTATCGCGGATTTCTTCTTTGTCTTGCGACAAAACTATCTGATTTTAAGGTGCGT
>JAFTTN010000009.1 GCA_017466805.1 Clostridia bacterium | reverse complement strand
TTACATTCTCGTTAAGCGTCACTATTTCGAAACCCGCATTCTCGTGGGCGACGAATTCAAGCGCGGCGACGTTAACGTCGACGGTGTAGTTGACCAATACGACTACATTCTTATCGCAAGACATTACTTCGGTACGTTTGTGATTGCTAAGAAATAAATAAAAGCAATATAAAGGAGAGGCGGAAAACGCCTCTCCCGATTTTTTGTAAAGAAGAGGCGCAAAAAAGGGGGACACACCACAGCGAAGCATCGCCCTTTCGGGACGGTTTTTTGTACTTTCCGCGTTGCTTTAATGCTTTTTACATACAAACACCGCCGAGGCAGTATCTCGACGGTGTTGTTTTAATATTCAAGGCAATTCGGGTTCGGGATCTACGGGGAGCCCGTTCACCGTCATTTCGAAATGAAGGTGTGTCGGATCGAGCGCTTCTGCGCGTGCCGAGCTTCCGACGTTGCCGATAGCTTGTCCCGCAAGCACCTCTGCGCCAACCGATATACCCTCGGCAAGCTCGGGCGAGAGGTTCATATAATAGGAAACGACGCCTTGGTCGTGGGTTATCGCAACGGTTACGCCTTTAAAATAATCCTCGGTTATCGAGGCTACCGTTCCGTCGGTAAAGGCAGACACCTCTGCACCCTCGGCGCAGGCGATATCTATACCGTTGTGAACTCGGTAATCCTTCATCGTTTCGGAAAATACAAGCTTGTCGAAGCTGTGCGGTTTGATAATTTCGCCTTCGACCGGACGGTAAAACATCACGCGCGGCGCAGAAGGCTCGCTCACCTCGGCATCGACCCCGCTTTGCTCGTTGCCGACGGGAAGATCGCTCGTTTCGGGCTTAATTACGGGCTCGTCGGGGAGAGAAATATCGGGTGTGAAATCGAGCTCGGGAATCGAAATCGGAGGCAGGCTTGCTTCGTAATCGTAAGAAATGCTGAAAATACCGACGGTTGCGACGATGACCACGGTTATTGCAAGTCCGAGATATATGAAAGCAGAAAACCTTGCTATCCTTTTTGCGAGCGGCTCGCGCTCTGAGGGAAGATCGTTTTGGTTATTGTTTTCGAAATTGTCGTTCATAGGTAAACCCCCTGAAAGTGTTTTGTTGTTTGTATTGTTCGCACTTTCGAGGGTTATTATTCAAGCGTTATATATTTTGTTTATTTCTAAATTCGGAAAATAAAATAAAAGTATTTTTTCGTAGCCATAACCGTTGCTTGCAAGCTTATCGGCGGCGCAAAGGTCGAGCCCGCAGCCGTGCCCCGCGCCGTAAACCGTGAAAACCGCCGATTCGTTTGAAAGCTCTGCTTCGAATTCATAAGAGGGAAGCGAGAGGGCAGAAACTATAAAATCCGCCTGCACCTGTTTATGCTCTGCGATTGCAAATGCGCATTTGGCGTTTTCGCCGTATACGAACAAGCAGTCCGAAAGCTTTTCGCACTGCAAAGCGTGCGACAGCTCGAGCGTGCCATACTCCAAAACGGTTATATGCTTTTCGCATTTTTCTTCGTTTTTAATTGGGGTTATATATTCGAATTCCTCGCAATAACGGGTTCCCTCCGAAGCGCAAAGCGTGAAAAGCGCCATTGCGGGCAGCTTATTCAGAGTTAATATTATTCCCTTCGTTTCGCGCACCGCCGCCGATGCTTCGGAAAGTTGCTTTGCGCTTGCGGCCTTCGGGTCGCCGAGCGGAAGACAGCATTCTGCGCTCGAGCAGACGTCGAAATCGCCGTGCTTCATACCGTACAGCGCGAAATACATACCGCAGGAGCGCGCCGCGACGGCGAGTGCTTTTTTCGTTTCCGCGCTTTGACATTTTTGACCTTCGGATATAAGCACGCGCAGAACGTATTCCTCGATATCCATTTCGCAAAGCTCGTTTCCGAGCATAACCGAAAGGGTTGCATTGCCGCCGCCTACTGCTTTTTTTGCAACAAAGGGGGTGGCTGTGAGCAAAACAGCGATTAAAACGAAAAACCAACCAAAACGGCTCATATAAAAAACTTCCTTTTCCTTTTTTATATAAGTGTATGGTTGGTTTTTGAATTTTAGAAATAGCTTACCTTAATATGCTTGCCCATTTTTTTCAAACATTCCGAAAGCTCTTTTACAAGATTCATTTTAATGCTGAAGTTTATGGGAAGGTCGGGGTTTTGGTGGGCGGGGTTTATCGCTCTGCCGACGTAGAAGTTAATATCGGTTGCTTCCTCGAACAGCATTCTCGCAATAAGCGAAGCACCGTCGCGTTTGAAGCCCCAATGCTCATAGGTCTTGTTATCCTCCAAATAATCGCGCGCGTAGGTAAGCACCTTGTTTACGGTTATCACGCCTTCGGTAACGAGATCGACGCCTTCGATAAACGAAATGGGCGGGATATCGGGCGCTTCGAAATTAAGGCTGGTCCTTATCGGCTTGCGCAGATATTTCGCCGCAATAGACGAGGTTGTGCCGCCGCAAACGATATGCTTGCCGCCTTTCGAGAAGAAGAGCGACATCATTCTGTCGCAATCGTCGCGGTTGGCGGGCGGGCCGAAAAGAATATTCATAGGAACGCGCTTGCGTATACGTACTACGCAGGCGGTGGTATCATCGTAGGGCTGACCGCCATAGAGCTTGTTGCATTCGTCGACAAGAATTGTCGAAAGAGTTTTTGCCGTGAAGCCCGAGCCGGATATCGTTTCCATAAATTCGGCTATGTTTTCGCGTTTCCAACCGAAGTTATAGGTAAGTCCGGTGCCTGCGTGGGGACATCCGTCGCTCATTGCGATAAACAAATCGTCCTCGCGCAGCTTTATCGAAGAGCGGTAGATTTTTTTACCGCCGATAATCGTTTCGGTCATTTGGTAATCGGTGCTTTTACCGTCGCGAATAAAGATAACGTGGGGGTTATCGTACTGAATAAGCTCGGCGGTTTCGTTATTAATAATATGGATAATGGTAAAGGTAGAATACGCTACCTTTCGCACCGAACAGACGGGCAGAGTTGCCGCGATTGTTTCGACGCATTCCTCGATAGGCAATCCCTCCGCCATCATCGTGGAAATAATTTTCGAGGTGAGGGTGGAAAGAATACTTGCCTTTACACCGCTTCCCAAGCCGTCGGTAAGCACGACAACGGTGGAATTATCGTCCTTTTCGACAACGTCGACGTGGTCGCCGCAAAGCTGTTCGCCGAAGTGGTTATAGCTTTTATAGCCGATATCGGCACAAAGATCGTTCATCGTATAGCTCCTATTGTTTGCTGTCGAGGGTATTTTAGCAAATATGCTCTTTTATTTCAAGTGGTTTACACAAATTTAACTTGAAATTCGCCGTGAAGCCTGAATTTTTGCAAAGCTTATTGTAATAAATTTTCGAATGTGATATATTTAAAGCAAAGACAGAAAAGGGGTGTCGCTTATGAAGAGAATAATTGCATTGCTGATTGCGGTATTTTCGGTGCTTGAGCTTGTTTCCTGCGAGGGCGGGGAAGAAACGAGCGATTCGGAAAGCGTTGCCGAAAGCAAAGCGCAGGAAAGCTTTGTTTTAAGCGAGGACGTCGCGCTGATAAACGGATTTATGAGCGGGGATATCGACAGAAGCTTAAAGGTCAAAAATCTTTTTTACCGAATGAAATACGAAACGAGCCGTTCTGCCGACAGCGAATACCTTGATAACGGCGAAAAGCTGACCGACGGTAGCGAAATGGAGGTTGTTTACGGAAGCAACACTTACGTTGGATTCCGCGGTATCCGTCCGGTTTCGTTCAGCTTCGATTTGGGTGAAGGCACAAGCAGGCTTGCGGATATTTCGGTGGGCTGCGGAAGAATTATGGATTACGGAATAGGGCTTCCGCGGTACGTTACCGTTTCCGCCTCTTACGACGGAAAGGACTATACCGAAATCGGAAGGATTTACACCCCCGAAGATATTGCCGACACCGCAAAATACACCTATTATTTTGCGTTTCCGAAGGCAGTTACCGCAAGATACGTTAAAATTTCGCTGTATTCACCCGATAACACGCTTGTGCTTATAGACGAAATATGCGGATTTGAATATTGCGAGGACGGATTATACTACAACACGCTTGCAAGCAAATACGACCAATATCTTACTATCGAGGATTTTTACGGCTACGAGCTTAATTACGGCGAATCGAAGGTGAAAATAAGCGAAAGCGATTCCGACTACGACACGCTTCGCAACCTTGCAACGCTCGACGGTGTGGAATTCGACATACAGCACTTCGAGGGCTTTTTCGAGGGACACACCAACAGCGGTATGGACGAAATCGGAAAATTAACCGATGGACAACACCACAGTGCCGATATCGAGAACGATTATTTTAGATTTTACCGCGGAGCAGGCAGGCACGTCGTTGCCGATTTGGGACATATAATGGCGGTTTCGGGCTGTGTGCTTACTTTTCAGGACAGACAAAGCTGGGGAATAACCACGCCGCCGGTGTATTATATAAGCGTTAGCGAAAACGGAACCGATTGGGTAACCGTGTTTGCCGAGCACAACGCCGAATATGGAAAAAGCTCGCGGTTGGAGGACACGCGTGATATAAAGTTCAAGGACGAATACCGTGCAAGGTACCTGCGTTTGACCTTTGCAACCGTGCCCGACACCGATATTTCCTGCCAGGTTTATCTTGGCGAATTTGAAATATGGGGCAGAAAGAACGCAGAAAACGCGGTTACTGCGGTAGAAAACCGCGATACGCCCTATGGCAGATACCCCGATGCAGAAAAGCTTGGGGTAAGCGATATTCTTTGGGCGGGAATTTCCGACACCGTCGGCGTACACAGCGAAGAATATCATATAATGACCGAAAAAACGGCTTATGAATATATGGTTGCGACCGAAGAATGCGGAGGCGGCTTGCTGTTCGACAGCATTTGCTTTACCACGCGCGGAGGTCTTTCGTGGCACGCAAACCGAAACGAAGGCTTTTCTTGGTTTTTGGACGAGCTGTTTTACGAAGGCGTGAATTTAGATGCCGTCGATTCGGCGCGCGGAAGGGTTAAATCCGAATTCGGTCTGACCGAAAAAATGCCGGTTTGGATTTCGGTAAACTGCCCGGTAATCGGCGACGTCTTTAACGGAAGCGAAATTAAAACCGCAGAGGATTATATAAGCTGCTTGAAGTGGATGGCAGACGAGGCGATAGCGCGATTTGATGCCGAAGGATACGAAAACATAAGTCTTGCCGGATTCTATTGGCAGGTGGAAAATCTGCGTCCGAATAAATGGTCGCCCGATAATGCTTACGATGCCGAGGCGGCGGCAGCCTTTAACGAATATCTGCATTCGCTCGGTTACAAGGCGCTTTGGTGCCCTTATTATTCATATTTGAACGGCATTTGGAACAGCCATTACTATGGGTTTGACGTTACCTGCTGGCAGCCGAACTATATGTTCAGCCCCGCCGAGCACTACCGTCTTGATGCGATAGCAGAGCTTGCGAAGCTTTACGGAGTCGGTATCGAGATTGAAATAGAGCCTAACCGACAGAGCGAAGAATCGCTTGAGCTCTACCGCACCTATCTTGCGGCAGGCGTTAAATACGGCTTTATCGATTCGGTAAACGCATATTATCAGGGTGCAATACCCGGCGCGTACAGCGTATACCGCGACGATTCCGATACGATTAACAAGGCTATATACGACGAATCGGTGCTTTATATTCAGGGCAAGCTCGATTACGACCCCAATCAAAAGGAAGCAAACGACCTTTCGGGCATTAACGATGCTTCGATTACCGTTAAAAACGGCGAAACGGCAAGCGTTTCTATAGGTAATATAAACGGCTTGAAGACTCGGTTTTCGACAACGGCGGTTTATGGCAGCGTGCGCCTTGACCGCGACGGAAATTTGACCTACACCGCAATGCCGGGTTATGCGGGCTCCGATGAGATAAAGATCGACGTTTACGACGGCGTCGGCACAATAAAGACCGTCACTATAAGCATTACCGTGACGGAATAAAAAAGCCCGGCAAACGAAGCCGCATAGAAATCAAAAGACTTGAGCTGTTCAAAAGCAGTAAGAGCTTAGATAAGAGCAAAAAAGCAACCGATCGATAATTTGTTGATCGGTTGCTTAATTTATTTGAATTCGTCATACAAAACGGTTTCATCTATTGGGCGGGTTATGAAATGCATATCCAACGGCTTTGCGTCATCCGAAGGATAACCCATTACAAGAAGTGCGATAGGTTCGATATTTTCGGGGATATTGAAGGCTTTGCACATTGCAGTGGGGTCAAAATGCATTACCCAACAACAACCGACACCGATATTGTGTGCCCCAAGCATCATATGCGTGGCAACGATGACGGCATCTACCGGAGAAGAAAGCGCGCCGTCGTATTTTCTTATCCAGCTTTCGTCCTTGTTATGACAAACAAGCATTGCCGTTGGCGCATTAAAATGACACTTGGTGCATTGCTTCAGCTTTGCAATCGATTCATCGGTATTAAGCACAAGAATACGTTGCGGCTGATAGTTGCATCCGGTTGGAGCTTTGTGACCCGCGTCGAGAATTTTATCAACAGCCTCCTGAGGCAGACGCTCGGGCTTGAAATTTCTTACAGAATACCGTTCGCTTATAAGCTTTTCAAAATCCATGTTGCTTCTCCAAAGGTTTAAATTTTTATTTTTTTATTATAAGGAAAGGACGGACAGCCGAAAAACTGTACGTCCTTTTTTCAAGCACCGTATTACGACAAAATATCATTATAAGAAACAGCGCAATGAAGCCCTTTTGGGATAGTTGCTCTTTTTAATTAGTTGTTTTTTGCTCTGCCGATTGCGCTCTTGACGTAGCCGAATGCGCCGATGACGCAGAAAATCAAGCCGATGCCGAGGTCCTTGAGATAAGCAACAAGAATTTCGCTATCCTCCAAGAAGAGAACGGCAGCGCGGATCGATTCGAAGAAGGTGAGGGTGAAATCGAGCTCGCCGTTTGCGTACCAATCCTGATATGCAAGGTAAACGTCGTAGGAAATGCAGAGATACCAAGCGATAACGATTACTAAAAACGCAATAACGCTTGAAATGACAACTCCTTTTACGCTTTCGCGCTTGGCAAATATCGAATAGCCTTTAATTGCGCAGATAACGCCGACGATACCGCTGAGTGCGGCAAGATAGCCGATTTGGTAAAGAAGAAACCAAACAACACCGCCCGCAAGCGAAAAGAGAAACGCGCCTACTATACCGGCAAGGACGTTTTCCTTCGGTGCAAAGGTAGGTTGGATGGGAGCTTGAGCGGCTTCGACGTTGTTTTCGGTGAAATCGGGCTCGAAGTTTTCGTTCATATTAACAGCCTCCGTATTTTAATTTGTTAGACCGATTGTATCACATTGCGGTTGCGGTGTCAAGGGGCGGTGTCGATTTTTTTCGACAGCCGAGCGGTTGGTTTGCAATATTGCGGAGTAAGCACACAAAAAAAGAGCTGCAAGAGCTCTTTTTCCGTTTTGGAGCAAGCGACGGGAATCGCCCGCTTTCGAGCGGAGCTGTGGCGGGCTCTGACAGTCCCCCGGACTGTCATTCACTACCCGCCCTTCGATTCCCGTAAATCGTACGTACGAAACACAAAAGACGGGCAACTCCCGTCTTTTGTATTTGTCTATGGGCTACAAAAAAGATATTTTTTCTGTTTTTTCGTATGAATTCGAACTCTTACATAACCGTTCGTTTTTAGTGAAATCGTTCGCTTACGCTCACGGTGAAATAATTTACTCGTAAATTGTGAAATTTGATGCTATCGCATCAAGTGAAATTAAATCCACCCACTCGCCGTCGAGGCGAATTTCACACGCCGCAGGCGTATTTCACATTGCAAAGCAATATTTCACCCACCCGAAAGGGTGGATTTAGTTGAAAACGACAAGTTTCAACAGAAACTTGTCGTTTTCTGGAGCAAGCGACGGGAATCGAACCCGCACAGTCAGCTTGGGAAGCTGAAGTTCTGCCACTAAACTACGCCTGCGTTTTCTGTGTTCGAATTATACCGCAAACAAATGCATTTGTCAAGAAAGGAAAAGGTCGAGATTCGTCTTTTTAATATATTTTCGCTTTATTTCGATAAGATGTTAAAACACTATTGCGTTTTTTGGGAAAGTATGATATAGTATTGGTTAAGATTTGGTAAAAATTCTCGAAAGAGGGGTAAACAGCTTTGAATTATGAAGTTCTGGCATTGATAATTTATTTTACAGCGATGCTCACAATCGGCTTGGTATTTTTCCTGCGATCGAAGAGCAAGACCGACAAGGATTATTTCCTTGGCGGCAGAAAGATGGGTCCGTGGGTAACCGCGATGAGCGCGCAGGCATCGGATATGTCGGCGTGGCTTTTGATGGGTCTGCCCGGCAGTATTCTTGCGTTCGGCTTGGGTCAGGCGTGGATCGGCATCGGTCTTGCGCTCGGCACCGCGCTCAACTGGATACTTATTGCAAAAAGACTGCGCCGTTTTTCGCAGGCGGCGAACGATTCGATTACGCTTCCGCAGTATCTTTCCAACCGTTTTGCAACCAAAAGCAAGGCGTTGCAGGTTGTGAGCGCGGTAGTGTTCCTCGTTTGCTTTACGCTTTACGTCGCTTCGGCGTTCGTTGCGGGCGCAAACGTATTTACTTCTATATTTAGCGTAGAAAAAAGCACGGCAATGCTTATTTTTGCGGTTATTCTCATTGTATACACCTTCCTTGGCGGATACAAGGCGGTTTGCTGGACCGACTTTTTCCAGGGCACTCTTATGA
Organism: Clostridia bacterium; assembly: GCA_017466805.1. Classification (GTDB taxonomy): domain Bacteria; phylum Bacillota; class Clostridia; order Oscillospirales; family CAG-382; genus Coliplasma. The sequence continues at coordinate 53,068 of JAFTTN010000009.1, read as the reverse complement.
TAATTGCGGTGCTTGCGGTGCCGATAATTATCGTGCTTACGAAGGATCTCGATACAAGCGTGCTTGAAGCCGCGGTAACCGCAAACGACGGCACGGTATACAGCTTTGTCGGCGATTTGTTCGCGGCGCCGCCCGCGGAAATCGCAAGCGGTCTTGCCTGGGGCTTGGGCTACTTCGGTATGCCCCACATTCTCGTGCGGTTTATGTCTATCGAAAAGCCCTCGATGGTTAAAAAATCCTCGATCGTTGCTACCGTTTGGGTGGTTCTTGCGCTGGTTGCGGTTATATTTATTGCGGTATTCGGCAGAATACTTATCGGTGCAGAGCTTCTTGCGGAAAATAATCAGAGTATGGTATTCGTCGAGCTTTCGAGAATGCTGTTCCCCACGTTTATCGCAGGGTTGCTTCTTTCGGCTATTATTGCGGCGTCGATGTCGACTGCGGACAGCCAGCTTTTGGTTGCGTCCTCTTCGTTCACCTCGGATATTTACAAGCCGATTATTCGCAAAAAGGCGTCCGACAGAGAAACTCTTTGGGTTGGCAGAGGCGTTGTGCTTATCGTTTCGGTAATCGCATACTTTATTGCAAGCAGTAAGTCCGAGGGCGCGCAGGCGATTATGAATCTCGTCGAAAACGCTTGGGCGGGCTTCGGCTCGGCGTTCGGCCCTGTCGTTATTCTTTCGCTGTTCTGGCGTAGATTTACCTATAAGGGTGCGCTTGCCGGCGTTATTGCGGGCGCGCTGACCGACGCGCTTTGGCTTGTATTCCTTTCGGGCAGCACCGGTATTTACGAGCTTATTCCCGGATTTGCGGTCGGTATGCTCGCGTCGGTTGTCGTTACGCTTATCGACAAAAAGCCTTCCGAAGAGGTTATTGCAATCTTCGACGAGGCGACCAAGGCAGAGGATTAATTTACAATATAAAAACGGAGGTGTAAAAAGCACCTCCGTTGATTTTTTGCGTGTTGTATTATGCGTTTTCTATCATCTGCGCGAGCTTTTTTGCCGAATTGGCAAGCTCGGTCAAGCCGTCGAACGCGGTTTCGGAATCGAATTTTGCAAGGTGGTTGACTGCCTCGAGCGTTAGATAGCCGTTATATCCGTTGCGCTTTAATGCTTTTGCGACCGAATCGAAATTGATGCTGTCGGAAAACGGTATTGCGTGGCGGTCACCGTGTTTATCGTTATCGTGAATATGCAGGCATTGCAGGTACGAGCCGAGCGAATCGATCATTTCGACGGCGCTCGTGTTTAACCCCTTCAGCTCTGCGTGGCCGATATCCAGGCAGGCGACGAAGGAATCGTCGTTTACCGCACGCATATGCTCCAAAAAGCTTTTCGGGTTGGAGCAGGCGGCGAAGGATGCCGTTTGCGTTTCGTCGCTCCACGACCACATATTTTCGGATGCGATTTTTACACCGCAGGCGTGCGCAACGGGCAAAAGCTCGAAAAACATTTCGGCATTTTCCTCGGCAGATTTATAGTTATCGGGGTGGATAACGCAAATCTTGCCGCCCGCAACCGCGGTAAGCTCGATGCATTTTTCATAGGTGGCGCGTATTTCGGGGCAATAGGTGGGGTAGGGAGCGTGGGTTTGGTTGCAGACTATTCCGTATTCCTCGCCGATTTTGCGAATGCTTTTGATATATTCCGCCGCGTTATCCCGCGCGAAGGGGTGGTCGCAGGGGTAGCAGATATTCTTGCCCCAATCGTAGTTTACCATAGAAAGCATAGATATATCGTAGGCATCAAAGCCCGCTTTTGCGATAAGCTCGATAGCCTTTTCCAATCCGACCAAGCGTGCGGCGGAGCGTGTTTCGGTTGATATTTTAAGCATATTGTTCGTCCTCGAAGGCGTTGTTTTAAAGATATTTTATCAAACCGAGTTGGGTAAGTCAATAAATTTATTGATTCTTGAAAGATTTTTTGCTAAAATAGAGCTATGAACAAACATTATTATTCGCTTAACGACTATTTACAAAAAACCTTTGGCGAAAAGGTTTATAAGCTTTCTGTCGACCTTGGGTTGACCTGCCCGAACCGCGACGGCAGCTTGGATACGCGCGGCTGTATTTTTTGTCTTGCGGGCAGCTCGCACTTTGCCGCCTGTGAGGGCAGTATTTCCGAAAGGATAGCGCGCGCGAAGGCGTTGGTGGAGAAAAAGACGAAGGCAGAGCGGTTTATTGCCTATTTTCAAAGCTTTACCAACACCTATGCGCCGATAGAATATCTTAAAAGCGTATTTTACGAGGTTATCGCGCGCGAGGACATCGTTGCGCTTTCGATTGCAACGCGCCCCGACTGTTTGCCCGAGGAGGTTTTGAGTCTGCTTGGCGAGTTGAACGCAATAAAGCCGGTTTGGGTGGAGCTTGGGCTGCAGACCTCGAACGAAAAAAGCGCCGAATATATTCGCAGATGCTATAAGAGCTCGGTTTACACCGAGGCTGTAGAAAAATTGAAATCGCTTGGGATAAACGTTATCACGCATATAATTCTCGGCTTGCCGAACGAAACGCTTGGGGATATGCTTGCATCGGTGGATTTTGCGGTAGATGCGGGCACCGACGGAATAAAATTACAGCTTTTGCATATCCTGCGCGGCACCGATTTGTACGACGATTATATAAACGGAAAGTTTTCTGCGCTTACGCTTGAGGAATACGTTGATATACTTTGCGAATGTATCGAACGGCTACCCGAATCGATAGTCGTTCACCGTATCACCGGCGATGCGCCGAAGGCACACCTTGCCGCACCGCTTTGGTCTGCCGACAAAAAGACGGTGCTGAACACGATCAACCGCGAAATGAGCCTGCGCGGAATCCGTCAGGGGAAAAAGGCAAGGTAAAGCGCGGTAAAAAGAAATTGCCGAGAGTAACCGTTTGGTCGCTCTCGGCTGTGTTTTTACAGACCGATTCACAAATTTTTGATATAATTAAAAAATACTCTAAAGCCAATTAACCGATTAATCCTTGCTAACACTATATAAGTGAAAGCTTTCAAAACACAGGAGAACAACCATGACCGAAAAAAGAGCATCGGAATTGCTGTCCGAAAATCTGACAGCAATCTACGGCTATGCTTTTTCAAAGCTCTACGACAAAGATAAAGTGGACGATCTTGCATCTGAAATCGTTTATGAGATCATCGTTTCGGCGCGCAACTTGCAAAGCGAGGAAGCCTTTTGGGGCTTTGCTTGGAGGATTGCCGAAAACACGTTCCGTCGCTTTATCCGCAAGAGTCGGCTTGCCGCACGGAACGTTGAACTAACAGAAGAAAACATAGGTGTGTACGACATCTCTGCAGAGCAGGAGTACATCGAAAAGGAAACCGAGAGCGAGGAAATATATCTGCTTCGCCGCGAGCTTTCTCTTTTAAAGAAAACACACCGTGAGGTTTGCGTTGCATATTACGTCGATAACAAAAGTTGTTCTCAAATCGCGAAAGAGCAAAGCATCAGTGTGGAAATGGTAAAATACCATTTGTTTAAAACACGCAAATTATTGAAGGAAGGTATCGGTATGACAAGAACACTTGGAGAAAAAAGCTACAACCCCGGAACGTTCAGGCTTGACTTTTGGGGAGATAAAAACAAATACTGTGAGCTTTTCAACAGAAAATTACCCGGTTCTATTGTGCTTGCGGCATATTATGAAGCTATGACAGCCGAAGCACTTTCGATGGAGCTTGGTGTTTCAATGCCATATTTAGAGGAAGAAATCGAAATTCTGGAGGCAGCGGGCGTTCTGAAAAAGATCGGTGATAAGTATCAGACTAACATCGTTATTATAACAGATGCATATGAAAAGGAGTTTGTGAAAAACACCTCTGCTATTTATGCAACCGTTGCAAAGTCGGCATTTGAAAAGGTAACGAGTCTTTTGCCGCAGATCCGCGAGCTTGGTTTTCACGGCAGCGACTATGATGATAACCGTTTGATATTCGGTCTTTTGAATCTTGCGTTCGTCAAGGGGTATATTGCGGCAAGAAACAAATCTCCGCTCGGAAATCCAAATAAGCTTGCACTTGGTTGCAATGGTTGGATATTTGGATATGATAACGATTATGCAAACCATCATTTCCACGGCGTGACGATGGAAACGTGGAATAAAAGCGAAACGGCGTGGTTTTCTGCAGAAAATTACAGAGTAATCAAGCAGTCGCAGCTGTATGACCACTATGATTTTTGTAATAAAGCAGAAGCCGTGTGCGATGCGATTCTTGAAAAGGGCGCAAACAGAGAGAATCCCGCGCTTCCGTGGTTGATCGAAAATAAATTCATTCTGTGTGAAAGCAATAGGTTATCAGCGAACTTTATCGTTTTCGAGCATGATATCTTTGATAAGGTTACTTGCATTTTGTCCGACGTCATTGAGGACGTGGCAAATTGTATGATTGACATCTCCGACAAAGCCGAGAAGATTCTTGCCGAGCACGTCCCCGCTTCGCTCAAAGGACAATGCAACGATATTGCAAAAATTCACCATCGTCTTGACGTAGCAGCTTTCTTGTTAGAGGAGCTTATTAAGGAAAACAAACTTATAGTTCCGAACGAAAAAACGCCTCTCTGTATTTGGGGTGTCAAAGTCTAAAAAATGTTGCCGAGAGTGATCCTAAAGATCACTCTCGGCGGCGTGTTTCAATATGGGTAATCAAAGTAAAAAACAAATCCGAACAGTTCCAATGTATTATATCATAATTCGTTATTCAAATCAATGCTTTGCGGAGCAAAGCTACCTTTTCTCTTCTCTTTTCTCTCTTATCTTTTCTCCGGAAACGACAATTTTAGAGAAGAGAGAAGAACGAAAAGAGAAAAGTGAAAAGAACAAAAAGAAACGACAATTTTCTGCCGAAAATTGTCGTTTCTTTTTGGTGGAGCATAGGGGATTCGCCCGTTTGCGAACGGAGCGGTGGCGGGCTCTGACGTGTCCCCGACACGTCATTCACTACCCGCCCTTCGAATCCCCTATTATACAACTCACATACGAAAACAAAAAACACTCTGCACGAGAGTGTTTTTGTTTTGGTGGAGCATAGGGGATTCGAACCCCTGACCCCAACACTGCCAGTGTTGTGCGCTCCCAGCTGCGCTAATGCCCCATTGGGAACATATTACCATATTATATGTGCAATGTCAATACGCAATACTTTTAGATAAAACAATGGCGTCTACACAATTACTACCCACGCGCGCATATAATCGCATATAATAAAGAGGGCGAAAGCGCTTGTGCAAATAATGCAAAACGGGCAAGGGGAATTTGTTCGAATTGCACCGAAATATTAAAAAGCGGTTGACAAAAGCGCTTTGATGTGGTAAATATAGAATGTTAAAACATCATATTGCGCGTTAAATATGCGCGGCTGCGAGGGAGTACTCCCTCGATTCATAGGATATATATCCTATGAAAACACCTAACCCGCTATATATCGGAACACTTCCGAATATATAAATAAAATTTACTCAGAAACGAGGAAAAGAAAATGACAAAGCGTATTCTCGCATTGGTACTCGCTTGCGTTCTTTCTGTTTTCGCGTTCGCTGCATGTGACAACGACGGTGAAACCACCAGCACCACCAGCGGCAACGAAAGCACCAACGAACAGCCCAAGGCGACCTACCAGGAAATCGACCTCGCCGACGTTGTTGAACATAAGGACTTTACTTCTGTTTACGAAATGATCGGCTCTAAAGTTACCTACGATATGGTAGAAGAAGACGAAGACACCGGTCTTGCTTACGTTACCGTTGACGGCGTTAAGTATGAGCTCGGTATGGACTTCCTCTCCAGCGCGATGGTTTACAACGCTCCCGATGAAGATACCTTCAACCAGTGGTGGAAGCTCTACATCCAGAGATGGAACTATCTCGTTCCCGAAGTTCCCCTTTACTCCAACCAGTACTTCGATCTCTACAACGCTAAGATCGAAGGTCTTGTTACCACTCCTTACTGGGGAGCAGCAGATGCTATCATCGCAGCTACCGTAAAGGAAGGCAACGATAACTCCGTTATCCTCGGTAACGCTACCGAACTTTCCGGCGCGTTCCGTAACTCCGTATGGGGTAAAGCCCAGCCCGGCGCTTCCGACCTTGACATCGAAAACCTCACCTCCGGTTATGCTACCGTTCAGACCGACAAGTCCGGTAATATGATCTGGAATATGAGCGCTCTCGCAGAAGAGCCCGTTAAGACCATGAATGAAGACGGCACCCTTACTTACACCATCAAGATCAAGGAAGGCCTCATATTCTCCGACGGTTCTGCTATCACCGCTAAGAACTATATTGCAGGTCTTCTTGCTAACTCCAGCCCCATCGCAGTTGCTGCAGGCGGCACCGGTGCATCTGGCCGTTACAACGAAGGCTATGACGAATTCAAGGCTTACGACGGCACCAACGACGGCGCAACCGTAGGCGAAGGCGACGATGCTATCACCGTTTCCAAGTACTTCAAGGGCATCAAGCTCGTTGACGACTACACCTTCTCTGTAACCTACAAGAAGGAGTACGCTTCCTACTACTACGTACAGAGCTACGCAAGCTTCGGCCCTGTTCCTATGGCTCTTTATCTTGGCGAAAACGATATCGTTGTTAACGAAGCAGGTGAATGTGCAATCTCCGATGACTTCTACAAGAAGGTCGAAAAGGACGGCGCTGAAACCTACGCAATGGTTGCTACCATTGAAAGTAATCTCAAGTGGGATTCCAAGCTTCCTTACTCCGGTCCTTACGTAGTAAAGAACTACGATGAATCCGCTCGTATCGCTACTCTCGAGCTCAACCCCAACTATCCCGGTGACGACGCTCGCGGCAAGGCTTCGATCAAGACCATCACCTACATCAAGACCGAAACCGAAACCCAGATGGATAAGTTCCTCAACGGTGAAGTTGACGTTATCGCAGGCATTACCGGCGCGGCTGAAACCGAAGCGGCTCTTAAGTCTGTAACCGAAAATCCCGACAAGTATGCTGAAACCCACTACGACCGTGCAGGTTACGGCAAGCTTGCTTTCCGTGCTGACCTTGGTCCCGCTAACTTCATTGAAGTACGTCAGGCAGTTATGCACACCCTCAACCGTCCCGAATTCGCACAGGCATTCACCGGCGGTTACGGTACCGTTGTTCACGGTCCTTACTACGAAGGCTACTCTGCATTCCAGGCAGTTAAGGACGACATCAACCTCAACCAGTACACCTACTCCAAGGACGCTGCTATCGACGTTCTCGTTGCAGGCGGTTGGATCTATGACGAAAACGGCAACCAGTTCGACGCCGGCGTTGACGCAGTTCGTTACAAGAAGCTCTCCGGCTACGAACTTTCCAAGCAGAACCTCCAGTATGCGACTGTAGACGGCAAGTACAAGACCGTTAAGATCAACGGCGAATACTATATGCCTCTCGCACTCAACTGGTACGGTACTCAGCCTAACGACGTAACCGACCTCCTTATCACCGCATGGCAGAACAATGCTACCGCTACTACCGATATCGGTGCGTATATCCAGTACCTCTCCTGCGACTTCAACGGCGGTGTTTACGGCGAATATTACCAGATGACCGACTATGGTTGGGACGGCGTTGCTAAGTGCTGCGCAATTAACTTTGCTACCAGCTTCAACAGCACCATCTATGACTACGAACGCAGTTGGACTATCGATCCCGAGTACTATGCAGACTACAACAGCAACGCCGTTATGGATGAAGCTGACTTCTACGAAAACTACAGCAAATAAGATATAGTTTTTGTAATTAAATAGTTTATTTATAAGCTATAAAAGCAATAGGAACGGCACGAAAGTGCCGTTCCTATTGTGGACTTTAAAAAGTCTTTAAATTGTAAGGTGAGGGCGTACTTCCGAAAGGAGTCGCTGTTCGGCGGCGCGCCCTCGCTCTACAAGCAAAGCAATCTTTGACTTTTCAAAGAAAAACGGAGGATAACAATGGTAAAATATATACTGAAAAGAATCATGTATATTGTGCTCGTATTCTTTCTCCTTTCGTTCCTTATTTTTATGATATACGGTATGGTTCCCGTGGACAAGGCTGCAGAAGCGGCAAGAAACGAAATCACGGCGAACAAAAACCTTGATTACAACGAAAGATATGAATATTGGTCGGCAAAATACGGTACCGATGGCAACAAATTAGAGCAATACGGCCGTTGGCTTGGCGTTTATAAATTCTCGGACGGCTCGCGCCACGGTTTGCTCACGGGTGATTTGGGTACCTCGCGCGAATCGGGACGTCCCGTTTCTGAGGAAATCGTCGAGCCGATGAAAAACACCATGCTGTTGAATATTATTTCGACAATAATCGCTCTTGCAATAACCATTCCCTTGGGTATTTTCTGTGCGGTAAAGCGCGGCAGTAAGCGCGACGTGGGTGTTCAGGTAGGCACTATAATCGGTTATAGCTTGCCGACATTTATTATAGCGATCGTGTTTATATGGTTGTTCTCGGTAATACTCGGTTGGTTCCCTGTTTCGGGTATGCAGACCCCCGGTTATCTCGATTGGTCGCCTGCAAGACAGTTCTGGGACAAGATGTATCACCTTTCGCTCCCGCTTATAGTTATGACCTTTACCTCGCTCGGCGGTATGACACGTTACGTCCGTGCCGCTATGATCGAGGCATTAAGCATGGACTATGTCCGTACCGCGCGTGCAAAGGGTCTGCGAGAAAAGGTTGTTATCTATTCGCACGCTTGGCGTAACGCACTTCTTCCTGTAGTAACCCTTATCATCGGTTGGTTTTTGGGTATTTTCGGCGGCTCGGTTATGATCGAAAATATCTTTTCGCTCAACGGTATGGGCCAGCTTTATTACAACGCACTTCAGCAGAATGATAACGATATCATTCTTTCGGTGCAGATGTTCTATATTGCAATTTCGCTCTTCGGCAACCTGTTTATCGACCTTATTTACGGCGTTGTCGACCCGCGTGTACGCGTTAATAGGTAAAGGAGGCGGTATCTGTGTCAGACAAGAAGAAAAATGCAAACGGTACTGCCGAAAAGAAAGGCTTTTTCGCGACGCTCGGCAGTTGGATAAAAAGAATGTTTTTCGGCGGAAGCAAGGAGCTTTCGGAATCCGAAAAATTCTCGGTAGAAAACATCGACAGCCCCTCCAAAATGGCGGTAAAGGCGTTTTTCCGCAGAAAGCTCGCGGTACTTGCGCTTATCGTGCTTGTCGGTTTGTTTTTGTTCGTGTTTATCGGTCCTATCTTTATTAAAATGGACGTTAACTACACCGATGCAAACCTTGCAAACCTCCCTCCCAACTATACTATGCTCGACGTTCCGAGCGAGCTTGAGGGCAACATTAAATCTATAAGCGGCTTTGCCGATTTTACTGTCGGCGTCAGTAACGACAACACTCTTTATATCTGGGGTAGTACCTTTGACGCATTAAGCAAGGTTGAATATTCGGCATTCCCCGAAGAAATCAAGGAGGGCAACGTTTTATACGCTGCTGCCGGCCTTGACCATATTATCGCTATTACTACCGAGGGCAAAATCGTCGGCTGGGGCAAGAATTATCAGTGTCAGTTCGGCTACAAGGCAAACGAGGCTGATCCTTATATTCAGATGCCCGAGGAATTTATAACCGGAACCATCGATCCCTCGAAGGTTTCCCAGCTTGTTTGCGGTTACCAGTGTACCGCACTCGTATACGACGGCAAGCTTTACGTTTGGGGCAACCCCAGCGGTATGCTTAATATGAAGGACCTTGTTGAATACAGCAATCCCGCAGAGGGCAAGGAAGCACCCAAGCCGGTTAAGCAGGTTGCTATTTCCAACTATTACGCTATCGCACTTTTAGAGGACGGCAGCGTTATCACCGGCGGTCAGACCTTTACCTTCAACCGTCAGTCCGGCTATTCGAATATGGCAGAGGGCAACAAGGTTGCTAACCTTCAGGCGCACCTGCGCGAAAAGAAGGTTATCAACATCGGTGCTACCAAAAACTGCTTTGCAATACTTTGTGATGACGGCGAATTGCTTATCCAGGGCGCAAACCAGTTCGGCGAATATGACGTTCCTGCGCTTGTCAACGAAAAATTCGTTTCTGTTGTGGGCGGTACCAACCACTTTGTCGGCGTTACCGATCAGGGCAAGGCTTATGCATGGGGCCATAACGACGGTAAGCAGGCAGAGGTTTACGGTGAAAAAGCAAGCGTTGTTTATGCCGGCGCAAAGCAAACCTATCTTGTCGACGAAAACGGCGAGCTTTTGGATTCGACCGGCTTTAAGGGCTACCTTATGGGTACCGACAAGAGCGGCCGCGACGTATTCAAGCGTATTATTTACGGCGGCAGAATGACAATGACCGTCGGTGCGGTTGCGGTTATTGTTTCGACTGTTATTGCGATCATCGTCGGCTGTCTTTCGGGTTATTTCGGCGGCTGGGTAGATATGCTTCTTATGCGTATCACCGAAATTTTCTCGGCGATCCCCTTTCTGCCGTTTGCGATGATGCTTTCATACATCATTCAGAAGAATCCTATCGGAGAAACGGCGCGTATCGTTATAATTATGATAATTCTCGGCTTGCTTTCCTGGACGGGTCTTGCAAGAATGATCCGTGCACAGATACTTGCCGAGCGCGAAAAGGAATTCGTGCTTGCCGCGAAGGCAATGGGCGTTAAGGAAAAGATCATCGCCTTTAAGCACATTCTTCCCAACGTTATTTCTGTAGTTCTTGTCAGCGTAACGCTTGACTTTGCGACGTGTATGCTTACCGAATCGAGCCTTTCCTACCTCGGCTTCGGTGTTCAGCAGCCCGACCCCACCTGGGGTAATATGCTTAACGGTGCGAATAACTCTATCGTTATCCAGAACTACTGGTGGCAGTGGGTGTTCCCCGCAATCTTCCTTTCTATCGCAACTATCAGTATCAACATTATCGGTGACACCCTGCGCGACGTTCTTGACCCCAAGAGCAGCCAGGAAAAGTAAAGGTGGAGGTATAATATGTCTTTATTGGAAGTAAAAAACCTTCATACCTATTTCAAAACCAGAAAAGGTACTGTTAAGGCTGTTAACGACGTTTCTTATTCGCTCGAATCGGGCAAAACTATCGGCATAGTAGGCGAGTCCGGCTCGGGTAAGTCGGTTTCGGCAATGAGCATACTTCAGCTTCTCGACGGCAACGGTTATATTGCCGAGGGCGAGGTTATGTTCGAGGGCCGCGATCTTACCAAGCTTTCCCAGCAGGAAATGTATGCTATCCGCGGCAACAAAATATCGGTTATCTTCCAGGAGCCGATGACGAGCTTAAACCCTGTTTTTACGGTGAAAAAGCAGTTAAGCGAGCCGTTTATGATTCACCAAAATATGAGCAAAAAGCAAGCCGAATTAAAGGCGCTTGAAATGCTCGCTGCCGTGCAGATCCCCAACCCCGAGGCTGTTTTGCGTCAGTATCCCCACCAGCTTTCCGGCGGTATGCGCCAGCGTGTTATGATCGCTATGGCGCTTGCCTGCAAGCCGAAGATACTTATTGCAGACGAGCCCACCACCGCGCTTGACGTTACCATTCAGGCGCAGATACTTCGCCTTATGAACGAGCTTCAAAAGGAAAACGGCACGGCGATTATCTTTATCACCCACGACCTTGGCGTTATTAACGAAATGGCAGACGACGTTGTCGTTATGTATTGCGGTCAGGTTGTTGAACAAACGAGCGCGAGGACGATTTTCACCGATTGTCCCGTAAGCCACCCCTATACCGAAGGCTTGATGCATTCTATCCCGCGTCTTGACAGCGTCGGCAACAAGCTCGAACCTATTCCCGGTGCGGTGCCGCATCCTCTGGCGCTTCCCAAGGGATGCAAGTTTGCACCGAGATGCAAATACGCAACACAGAAATGTCTGGACGAGGAGCCCGCACTTGTCGAGGTAACACCCGGTCAGAAGATTCGTTGCCACTATCCTGAAAAGGAGGTGCGTCGCAGTGAAGAACACAAACACGCTCTTATCGATCACGAATCTTAAAAAATATTTCCCTATCGCAAAATCGAGCATTTTCCAGCGCGAGCAGCTATACGTGCGCGCGAACGAGGAAATCAATATCGATATCCAAAACGGCGAAACCTTCGGCTTGGTTGGCGAATCGGGCTGCGGTAAGTCCACGCTCGGACGTACTATTCTTCAGCTTTATGATCAAACTGCCGGCAGCACGCTTTATTACGGCAGAACGCTTGACGATTTTGCTCCCGTTTACGTTGAAAAGACGTTAAGCAACGCAAGCAAGCTTATTGCGAGATACAAGAAGATGCAGGCAAATGCGGCGCTTCTTGCAAAGGAATGCGACGAAGCGGGCGAAAACGCAACCTTCTTCCAGCACCAGAACAAAAATCTTGCGGCGGCAGAAGCCGAAACCGCTTTCCAAAACGTTGTAAAGATTCTCGGCGGCTTTGCCGCGCTCGATAACCCGAGCGAAGGCGTTAAAGCTCTGCTTGCAAGATACAGCGTGACTGTTAAGCTTCGCAATATGAACGAAAAGCTGCGTGAATACGACGGCGAAATCGCTATGTACGAGGCTATGGCAACCGAGTTCCGCGGTATGCAAAACTGCGAAAACAAAGCCAAATCCGCAATGCAAAAGGCAGAAAAGGCGCGCGCGGCAAGAAAAGCAATCGAGCCCTATATTGCCGGTATCGAAAAAGAGCTTGAAGCCGCAACCAGAGCGGTCGAGGGCATCCGTGCAAAGCACGCAGGCAATGCAAAGTTTGCAGAATACGAAGAAATGCGTGACAACGGTATCGATCTTTCGAGATTGAAGTATTCCGAAATGCGTATTCTCCGTAAGGATATTCAGATAATCTTCCAGGACCCCTATTCCTCGCTCAACCCTCGTATGACTATCGGTCAGATAATCGGCGAAGGCTTGGCAACGCACAAATTCTTCAAAAAGGGCTCGTCCCAGATGAAGAATTACATTCTCGACGTTATGGATCAGTGCGGTCTTCAGGGCTATATGCTTCACCGCTATCCCCACCAGTTCTCCGGCGGTCAGCGTCAGCGTATCTGTATCGCCCGTGCGCTTGCGGTAAAGCCTAAGTTTATCGTTTGCGACGAATGCGTATCGGCGCTCGACGTTTCGATTCAGTCGCAGATCATTAACCTTTTGGAAGAGCTGAAGGAAAAGGAACACCTTACCTATCTCTTCATTTCGCACGACCTTTCGGTTGTTAGATACATTTCCGACCGTATCGGCGTTATGTATCTCGGCAATATGGTCGAGCTTGGTACGGCAGAGGAGGTCTTCTCCGATCCCCGCCACCCCTATACAGTTGCACTTCTTTCTTCGATTCCTACCACCGATCCCGATTCGGCTACCAAGGAAAAGATTATTCTCGAGGGCAACATTCCTTCTCCGATCAGACCTCCCGAAGGCTGTAAGTTCCACACTCGTTGCTATATGGCTTGCGACAAGTGTAAGCGCGTTCCGCCTCCTTACGTCGAGGTTAACCCCGGTCACTTCGTAGCCTGCCACTTCCTCGATAAAAAAATCGACGAAAACGGCAACTATCTTTTCGATATAAACAAGAAGGCCAACGAGCCCGATTTCGAATAATATGGCTATCTGGAAAAGATTAAAAAAGTTTGATCCCGAAAAGGAAAAGGAATTAAGAAACCAAATAGAAGCCGAGGGCGGCTTGGAAAAGGGCGACGGATTGGCAATGGTGCTTTCCGCATTGCTCGTATTCCTGCCTGCCGCGCTTTTGGCGCTCGGTGTTATAGTTCTTATTGCGTTTCTGTTCTTTGGTTAAAAATTTTGTCGCCGCAGGTGAAAAATCCTTGCGGCGATATTTTTTGTTTTAAGCAGTCGTATAAAAGCCTTGAATTGATTTTCTTGGAGTGTTATAATTATAATATAAGCGTAAAAAAAGGAGCTTGCTATGGAATTTTACACCTCTTTTTGCGAAAAACGTCCGATAAGGCTTTGCGAAGCGACGAGAAAATTTGCATACGAATCGCTTTACGAGCACAGGTACGGGCTTGAAACAAGAGCAAACTATGCGGTTTCGATCGACGGGGCAGAGGACTTCGAGGATTTTCCCGATTTTACTCCGTCGAAGGAGATTTTGGAAGGTATGAAAAGCACGCTTGAACGTTTTGGTGTTAAGCTGTTATAAAAAACACCCCGAAGGCATTTTTGCAATGTCTTCGGGGAATTTGTTTTTTTGTAATAATCAGGCTTTGGCAAGCCAGTCATTTAATTTTTGCATTTCGCGCCTTGCGTCGCTTGCGCCGATATCGTATACCTCGCGGACTCGAACCGAGTCGTGCTCCATTCTGCCGATGGTTAGCGGAACGCTTGGACGGATAACGAAGATTTCGCCGTTTTTTTCGAGAGCTTTTATATATTCGAGCGTTTGGTTGTAGCGCTCCTGCAAGCCGAGGAGGGTTTTTACAAATTCGGGATATTTGCGGTAGAGAAGCTTTGCGAAAACGCCGTGCTCCTGCTTTTTTACGTATCCGTCGTGGCGGGTGAGTACGATTACGTTGCGTTTATACCCCATATTTTGAAAAGCCTTTATCGGTATACTGTCGGCACAGCCGCCGTCGAGATATTTGTTGCCGTTGATTTCCACAATCTGCGAGAAATAGGGGAGCGAGGCCGAGGCACGAAGACAATCGATATCGGCAAGCATATCGTTGATTTTTATATATTCGGGCTTGCCTGTTTCGAGGTTTGTAACGGTGACGTAAAAGGGGACGCCGCAGTTATCGAAGGCTTTATAATCGTAGGGGACTAATTTTTCGGGCAGCTCGTGATAAGCAAAATCCACGCTCACGACGTTGCCGGTTTTTATAAAGCTTTTAATGCTCATAAACCGCCAATCGTTGCAATATTTCGTGTAATAATCTATGCTTCTGCCCTTTTGCGCGGAAAGATAGGAGCAACCGTGGATCGCGCCTGCCGAAACGCCGATAACGCCTTCGAAGCTTATGCCGTTTTCCATAAATACATCGAGCACGCCCGCCGTGTAAATTCCGCGGAAGCCGCCGCCCTCCAAAACCAGCCCTGTTTTCAAAACTTTTACCTCGAGTTTATATTTTTCGCTATATTTTATCATTTTTCTGTGCGATAATCAAGCTGTTGAATAAATTTAGCAAAAACGAGGATATTAATTACAACAAATATCGGAAGGACAGAAAAAATGAAAAGAACAATATTTATTTTGCTTGCGGCGGTGCTTGCGGTAGCTTTTGCTTTGCCGACGCTTGCAGATGGCAGCGAAATTTCCTATGGAAAAGGATATACGCTTATCACTCCCGCCTCTGCCGCATACCCCGACGATTCGAAAAAGCTTACCGACGGTATTTTCGGAAGCTTGCCCGACGGCTCTTCGAGCTATTACGCGAGCGGCGCTTACGTCGGATTTAATCAGGTTGACGTAGACGACGACGGCAATTTCGTTATAATTCTTGATCTCGGAAAGGAATACAGCGATATTTCGGCGGTAACGATTGGTTTTTTGAACGAAACGAGTGCAGGAATATACGCGCCGAAAAGCGTTGGCTTTGCGCTTTCGAACGACCGCAACGGCGAATACGGCGAGCTTGGCAGACTCGACACGGCGAAGCCGACTGCAAGCGGACTTTCCGAAACCTTTGCTATGACGCTTGCCACAGAGGATGCGATTGGCAGATATTTACGCGTAACCATAGAGCATTTGGGTGAATTTACCGACGAAAACGGCGAAATAAAGACGGCGGGTTGGACCTTTATTGATGAAATAAGCGTTTATTCCTCGGGTAATGCCGAAGGCGGTGAAAGCATTGAAGAATCCTCGAACGCCGTTGGCGAGCAATCTTCGCCTACCGAAAGCGGTGACGAAATAAGCGAAAACGATACGAGCGAGCCTTTGGCAGAATCGAGCACCCCCGAAATTCCCGATGCAGGCGACGGCGGAATTATGGCGTTCGTACTGCTGGCGCTTTCCTCACTTGCGATGATAGGCGCACTTTTCACAAGCAGAAAAATGAGTAACAGGATATAAAAAAAAGAAAACCGCGACGAGCGTTTGCCCGTCGCGGAATTTTTTACTATTAATGCTGCCAAGCGCCGAGATAGTTTTTCTGGTTTTCGGTAAGGGTATCGATCTTACAGCCCCAGAACGCGAGCTTGCGGCGCGCAACCTCTTCGTCGACCTCACGCGGAACCTTGATAAGCTTTTCGGCAATCTTGCCCTTGTTGGTAACGAGGTGAAGTGCCGAAAGAGCCTGGATTGCAAACGACATATCCATAATTTCGGCGGGGTGTCCGTCGCCCGCGCAGATATTAACCAATCTGCCCTCTGCGATAACGTAAACCGTGTTGCCGTTAGGAAGCTTATAGCCGAGAATATTGTTGCGTGCTTCGAAGGTGTCTACCGCATATTCGCGCAAAGCCTTCATATCGACCTCAACGTCGAAGTGACCTGCGTTTGTAAGTATCGCGCCGTCTTTAAGAAGCGGAAAATGCTTGGTGGTAATAACCTCGCAGTCGCCGGTAACGGTGCAGAAGAAATCGCCTTCCTTTGCCGCGTCCTCCATAGGCATAACCGCAAAGCCGTCCATAACCGCTTCCATTGCGCGAATGGGGTCTACTTCGGTAACGATAACCGACGCGCCCAAGCCCTTTGCGCGCATCGCAACGCCCTTGCCGCACCAGCCGTAGCCTGCAACGACAACCTTTTTGCCTGCAACGATAAGGTTTGTGGTGCGGTTAATGCCGTCCCAAACCGATTGACCGGTGCCGTAGCGGTTATCGAAAAGATGCTTGCAGTCGGCGTCGTTTACCAAAACCATCGGGAATTCCAAAATACCCTCGCGCGCCATTGCGTGCAAGCGGATAATGCCGGTGGTGGTTTCCTCGCAGCCGCCGATAACGTTGGGAAGAAGCTCGCGGTATTTGGTGTGGATAAGGTTTACCAAATCGCCGCCGTCGTCGATAATAATATTGGGCTTACCCTCGGAGATAACGCGCGAGGTATGCGCTTCGTATTCTTCGTCGGTACAGCCGTGCCATGCGTAAACGTTGAGTCCGCCGTGAACGAGCGCCGCGGCAACGTCATCCTGCGTGGAAAGGGGGTTGGAGCCGGTGATATACATTTCGGCACCGCCTGCGGCAAGCACGCGGCAGAGATATGCGGTTTTTGCTTCCAAATGTACCGAAAGCGCAACACGCAAGCCCGCAAAGGGTTTGGTTTTGCTGAACTCTTCTTCTATACCGCGAAGAAGGTCCATATTGCTTTTAACCCACTGTATTTTGGTTTCGCCGCTTTCCCAAAGCGATAAATCCTTGATATCGTAAGACATAATCGTTACTCCTTATCAGTTGTCGAGAAAATCGACTATTTTGTTTATTTCGTAGTAAAGGCGTTCGGTATCTATAGTGAGAAGCTCTTTGTTCTTCATTACTACCTTGCCGTCGATAATAAGCGTATCGGTTTCGCTGCCGTCACAGCAATAGCAGATTGCCGCATAGTAGTTGCGCAGCGGCATCATTTGCGGTACGTCGGTATCGAGCAGAGCAATATCCGCCGCCCAGCCCTCTTCGATTTTGCCGAGCTTTTCGAACCCGAGCGCCTTTGCGCCGTTTACGGTTGCAAAATCGAGTGCCTTTTTCGCAGGTATTGCGGTGGAATCGTAGTTCGTGCCCTTGTGAAGCAGAGTCATATAATTAAGCTCGGAGAACATATTAAGGCTGTTGTTCGAAGCCGCCGAATCGGTGCCGATGCAGACGTTGACGCCCGCTTGGTCGAGCTGATATATCGGAGCGATGCCGTTGCCGAGCTTAAGATTTGACTTCGGGTTCGAAGCAACCGAAACGCCGTATTTCGCAAGCAGAGAAATATCGTTTTCGGTAAGCTGAACGCAGTGTGCGGCAAGCGTTTTATTCTCGAATAGGCCGAGCGATGCGACGTATTCGGTGGGGGTGCAGCCGTTATCACGCATACAATCGTTGAATTCGGCCTTGCTTTCCGAAAGGTGAATATTAAGACCGAGGCCCAATCGCTTTGCTTCGCTAGAGATTTTTAAAAGATATTCTTTATCGCAGGTGTAGATAGCGTGGGGGGCAAGCATAAATTTAATATTCTTTTCGTGCTTCCATTCCTCGATTTCTGCGAATTGGTCGTCAAGACGCTTTTGACCGCCATCGCTTCCGACAAGCCCGCGCGAAACGACCGCACGCATACCGCATTCTGCCGCCGCCTTCGCCGAATTACCGGGGAAAAGGTGCATATCGCAGAAGGTTGCACAGCCGCGCTTTATCATTTCCGCACAGGAAAGAAGCGAGCCCCAATACGCTTGCTCGCCGTTCAAGCGGTCCTCCTTCGGCATAACTCCGTTGAAGAGCCATTCCATAAAGGGAAGGTCGTCCGCCGCATTGCGAAGAGCCGACATATACATATG
Organism: Clostridia bacterium; assembly: GCA_017466805.1. Lineage (GTDB taxonomy): Bacteria > Bacillota > Clostridia > Oscillospirales > CAG-382 > Coliplasma. The sequence goes on along the minus strand of JAFTTN010000009.1, from coordinate 34,659 downwards.
TGTGTGCGCGTTTACAAAAGCGGGAATGGCAAGACGGTTGTTGCCTTCGATAATTTCGTCAGCCTTGAAATTCTCGTCCGCGCAACCGATTTTTACGATAATTCCGTCGGTTACGGCAATATCGGTTGTTTTCAGCTTATCGCCGTCGGGAAGGATGACGTTTTTAATAAGAAGATTCATTTTTTTAAAACCTCCGTAAATATTTACACGGTTTATCGTTTTTCTTTTTTGTGGCGGCATTTTACAGTGCCAAATTGCCACAAAAATAATCACGAACGTTATACATTTTACATTATACTATGCAAATTATTAAAAATCAAGAAAAAAGGTTGATATTCTAAAGGTTTGGTGATATAATTAATTGGACAAAATTTCGATTTTAGAAATCAGGTGTTGATATGTTTAAAATAGTTAAAAAGGAATCGCTTAATCCAACCGTTTCGAAAATGGTTATAAGCGCTCCGCAGATTGCAAAAAAAGCCGAGCCCGGTCAGTTTATTATACTTCGTGTCGATGAAGAGGGTGAAAGAATTCCGCTTACCATTGCCGATTTTGACCGCGAAGCAGGCACGGTTACTATTATTTATCAGATAGTAGGCGGCACCACGAAGCTGCTCGATTCCAAAAACGAGGGCGAATATATTTCCGATTTCGTCGGTCCTTTGGGCAGAGCCACCGAAACCGAGGGCATTAAAAAGGTTGCCGTTATCGGCGGCGGCGTCGGCTGTGCGATTGCGCTTCCGGTTGCGAAAAAGCTCCACGAGCTTGGAGCAGAGGTGCATTCTGTTGTCGGCTTCAGAAATAAAGACCTCGTTATTCTTCAGGACGAATTCACTGCCTGCAGCGACAAATATCTTATTATGACCGACGACGGCTCGATAGGCGAAAAGGGATTGGTTACCGATGCGCTCAAAAAGCTTATCGAAAGTGGCGAAAAGTACGACGAGGTTATTGCTATCGGTCCGCTTATAATGATGAAGTTCGTTTGCAAGCTTACCAAGGAATACGGCATTAAAACCACCGTTAGTATGAACCCCATTATGATCGACGGCACGGGTATGTGCGGCGGATGCCGTCTTACCGTTGGCGGCAAGGTTAAGTTTGCCTGCGTTGACGGCCCCGATTTCGACGGACACGAGGTCGATTTCGACGAGGCTATGGACCGCGGCGCGATGTACCGCGATTTTGAACGCCATTCCTATGAAGAAACCTGCAATCTTTTAAACAAAAAGGTTGCGGAATAAGGGGGAAACAAAAATGCCTAATATGTCTTTGAAAAAGAATCCTATGCCCCACCAGCCCGCCGACGTGCGCGCGCGCAATTTCCAAGAGGTTGCGCTCGGCTACACCGCAGAGCAGGCTATCGACGAGGCACAGCGCTGTCTTAACTGTAAAAACCGCCCGTGTGTTTCGGGCTGTCCCGTTAACATTGCCATTCCCGAATTTATCGCGCTGGTTGCACAGGGCGATTTCGAGGGTGCTTATAACGTTATTACCCGTCAAAGCTCGCTTCCCGCTGTTTGCGGCAGAGTTTGCCCGCAGGAATCGCAGTGCGAAAGCAAATGCGTTCGCGGTATAAAGGGCGAGCCTGTTGCGATAGGCAGGCTTGAACGTTTCGTTGCCGATTGGCACAACGCAAACTGCAATACGCTTCCCACCCGCCCCGAAAGCAACGGTCACAAGGTTGCGGTTATCGGTTCGGGCCCTTCGGGCTTGGCTTGCGCGGGCGATTTGGCGAAAAGGGATATTCGGTTACCGTGTTCGAGGCGTTGCACGTTGCGTGCGGCGTGCTTGTATACGGCATTCCCGAATTCCGTCTTCCCAAGGCTATTGTTGCAAAGGAAATCGAAACGCTCAAAGCGCTGGGTGTTGAAATAAGAACCAACTACGTTGTCGGCAAGACCATTTCTGTCGACGAGCTTATGAACGAAGAGGGCTTCGAGGCGGTATTTATCGGTTCGGGTGCAGGTCTTCCCAGATTTATGGGTATCGAGGGTGAAAACCTTAAAGGCGTTTACTCGGCAAACGAATTCCTTACCCGTATAAACCTTATGAAAGCCTACCGCGACGACAGCAAAACTCCTATTTTCCACGCGAAGAAGGTTGCGGTCTGCGGCGGCGGTAACGTTGCGATGGACGCGGCAAGAAGCGCGTTGCGTTTGGGCGCAGAGGAGGTATACATAGTATATCGCCGCGGCGAAAGCGAGCTCCCCGCGCGTGCCGAAGAGGTTGAGCACGCAAAGGAAGAAGGGGTTATATTCAAGCTCCTTACCAACCCCACCAAGATTTTAAAGGGTGAAAACGGCTTTGTCGGCGGTATGGAATGCGTTGAAATGACGCTTGGCGAGCCCGATGCATCCGGCAGAAGAAGACCGGTTGTTAAAGAGGGAAGCGAATTCGTGCTTGACGTTGATTGCGTTATTATGGCTATCGGCACATCGCCCAATCCGCTTATTAAATCGACCACCGCAGGTCTTGATACAGAAAAATGGGGCGGCATTATTGCCGACGAAAACGGTCTTACCTCGCGCGCGAACGTTTATGCGGGCGGCGACGCGGTAACCGGCGCGGCAACCGTTATTCTTGCGATGGGCGCGGGCAAAACCGCGGCTGCTGCAATCGACGAGCAGCTGAGCAAGTAATCCGATAAGCATTAACAAGCATAAAAAAGGGGAGCTTTTGCAAAAGCTCCCCCTTTTAAATCCCCTGCAAAATTCTTCAAAACAAAAGGTGCCCCGAAGCCGAATCATCATGCTTCGGGGCTTTTGTTTAAATTTTGATTACAGAGATGTGTTATTCAAAATAATGCACGACGTAAATATGACCGAGCGCTTCGTCTATAACAAAATTCAAAAATTTCGATTTTCTGAAATTTATTATTTTTTAAAGAGAACCTGCTTTATAAGCTTAGTCAATTTGGGCGGATTACCGTACATAAGCACGCCAAGACGGTAGATCTTTGCGGCGAGCACACCCACGCCGAACACGCTTGCGGCGAGTATTACTATGGAAATTACGATTTCGTGGACAGGAACCGTTGAAAGCGCGATTCGTGTGAACATCGCCATCGGTGACGTGAAGGGCACGAACGAGCACACCTTCATAAGCGTCGAATCGACGTTTCCGCTACTCATCGAGGTCATACAGATGATGAAAACAAACACAAAGGTCATCATAAGCGGAGAAACAGCCGTGTTTACCTCCTCGAGCTTGGATACGGTGGAGCCGACCGCGCCGAAGAGGAACGCGTAGATAAGGAAGCCCAAAAGGAAGAAAATAAGCATAAATACGAGCAATTCGGGCGGGATATCGAAGAACATTTCCGCCATCTCGAAGTCGGTCCAATATTCGCGGTTGAGGTTATAGAACAGGAGCGCCGAGCCGAACACCGCAATTAATTGGGAAAGACCCGCGATGCAGGACGCGATGACCTTGCCGAACATCATACTCGTCGGGTTCGCACTCGTTATAAGCAATTCCATCGCGCGCGAGCTCTTTTCGGTAGCTACGTTCATCGTCACCATCTGACCGTAGAGAAGGATGACGATATAAAGCGCGAAGATCATTATGTATGCATAGAAAAAGTTCTGCATCTGATCTACGCCGAGGCTGACGTTCTCAAACTCGATCGGCGTTGCGAGTATCTCTGCCGCGTCATCTATCGCGATGCCGTGCTCGGTCATCTGATCGAGGCGGTAGATGCTCTGCATCACCTCGTTTGCGATAAGATAGTTTTCGTCGTACATCGAAAAATTTCCGACGTAATAGGTGTACTTAGTCGGGCTTTCGATATGGAATGCGCATTCGATTTCGCCCGAGGTAATCTTGTCCTTGACGGCATCGAGCGATTCGGTCGCCACGTGCACGTCGTAGTCGGTAAACGCCGCGCCGAACGCATTCGCGTATGCGATCTTATCCTCGTCGCTGTCGGCAAGTATGAGCATAACGCCGCTGTAGCCGGAGATACTCGAGTCGTCGGCGTCGCTGTCGGACGAGAAGGCGTCGGTGATGCGCGGGAAGAACATAACGATCGCAAGCGCCGCTACCAAAAACAGAGTGACACCCACAAAGGTTTTGTTTTTAATGAAATTCTTGAGCTCAAACGCAAGAATAGTCTTGAACTGCTTCATTTGTGCCCCTCCTTACATCTGCTCTTCGGCGTATTCGACGAAGATATCGTTGAGCGAGGGCTCAAACACCTTGATCTCGTCCACGTCGTATTCCGAAACGAGCGCATTCATTACACCCGATTTTTCGCTTTCGTCGTCGAGGCGGAAGAGGATTTCGCCGTTTTCGCCCAAGCTGCAGCGCGATTCGTATTTTTTCATAATGGCATCCGCATCGACCGAGCGGATGACCAGCTTGTTTCTCGGACAGTTGCGCTTGATCTCGGCAAGGTCGCCGTGAAGCACCGTTTTTCCGCCGTTGATAATGGCAATTCTATCGCAGAACTCCTCGATATAGCTCATCTGGTGGCTCGAAAAGATGACGATCTTGCCCTTGGATATTTCTTCCTTGACAACGCTCTTCAAAAGCATCGCGTTGACGGGGTCGAGACCCGAAAAGGGCTCGTCGAGAATGATTATCTGAGGGCCGTGTGCAAGCGCGGTGACGAGCTGGATCTTCTGCTGGTTGCCCTTCGAGAGTGTATCGAGGCTTTTGTTTTTGTATTCGCTCATTTCGAGTCGGGAAAGCCAATAATCTATCGATTTTTCGGCGTCCTTGCGGTTCATTCCCTTGAGCTCGGCAAAATAAACGAGCTGATCGATGATCTTCTTTTTGGGATAAAGCCCGCGCTCCTCGGGAAGATAGCCTATGCCGACGGATGCTCTGTCGATAGGCTTGCCGTCGAGAAGAACCTCGCCGCTGTTGGCAGGGAAAACACCCATAAGTATGCGTATGGCGGTGGTTTTGCCGGCGCCGTTTCTGCCGAGCAGACCGAACGCCTTTTTGCCCTCGGTGGTAAAGGAAATGCCCTTAAGCACCTCTTTTTCCCCAAAGCTCTTTTGTATATTTCTGAATTCGAGTACCATATTTCCTCCTGTAAGGCTTTATGGAATTATGGTACACCAATTAGGCGTATATGTCAATCGATTTTGAAAATTTAACAATTTGCTTTACAAATGAGAAAAAATGTGTTAAAATGAAGAAAATCAGTAAGTTTCGGAGGTTTTTTATATGAAATGCCCTTCCTGCGGACATACCGAAGACAAGGTTATCGATTCACGTCCCTCCTCGGACGGTGCATCTATCCGTCGCAGACGCGAATGTCTAAAATGCCAAAAGCGGTTCACCACCTACGAAAATATCGAAACGCTTCCGCTGATCGTTATTAAAAAAGACCTCTCGCGCGAGACCTTTGACAGAAACAAGATACTTAATTCCATTATCCGCGCTTGCGATAAGCGTCAGGTTACGCTTTCGCAGATGGATGCGGTTGTGACCGAAATCGAAAACGCATTGCAGAACACTCTGCAAAACGAGGTAACATCGGAGCGTATCGGCGAAATGGTTATGGAAAAGCTCAAAGAGCTTGACGAGGTTGCATACGTGCGTTTCGCATCGGTATACCGTCAGTTCAAGGATATCGGCGCGTTTATGGCAGAGCTTCAAAAGCTTCTTGCGGAAAAATAAATAAAGGAAAAAGGGCAGAGCACCGCGGATTGTTTCCGTCGGGTCTGCTCTATGCTTTTTAATATGCTGGTAAAGGTATTATCCGAAAACGAATTCGGCGGCGAAATGCTCGAAAGGCTTGAAGCGCCTGCCTTTTTAACCGATAATTCGCTTTGCGTTACGGCGGTCAACACCGAAGCCGCGCTAACGCTTTGCGATATTCGAGAGGGTATTGATATTTCGCGCTTTCTTTCCGAAAGCACCGCGGAAACGGTTGCTTCGATGATATCGCAGGAGCTATGCTCGGCGGATATTTCGGTAAAAGGAGCGAAAAGAAGCGCGACCGTGCTGTGCGGCAGGGAATGCAGACTGTTTATTGTGGGCGCCGAGCTCGGAGTGGAAAAGGACGTTTTTAAAGCTTTGGGCGAGCTTTCGGGCTACGATATGGAGCTTATCCGCGCAAAGCAGGCGAAGAACAATATTATGGATATCGCGTTGCAGCTTCGCGCCGAGCAATTCGTACCGCGCAGATTGCCGTTTTTCAGTGCGTATTCGGCTTTGTACGCCTTGCAGGAGGAACTGCTTGCAGACCATCCCGACGTTTGTGCGCATGTGAATTTTAATTATATCGACGCGAAGGGCTACGCAAAGGGCTCGGAGCGCGATTTTGCGCTTATTGCGGTTGCGCTTGTATCGTCTTTGATTCCGCAGACCGAAAACGGAATTTTGGATATAAGTATGGTTTGCGACCGCGAAAGCGTGGTTTTGCACTTTTTGGGTTCGGTCAACAAAGAAATCGGCGTGGCGGAGCTGAAGGAGGAGCATTTAAGGCTTCTTGCCGAGGGCAACGCTTGGGAGCTTGTAAAGGACGGAAACGGCGGTTATTCGCTTATAATGCCGTTTGTAAAGGGCGGCGAGGAATTTATGGTACGCGATATTTCCGCAGAATTTCTTCGCAAAATTGTTGCGGTTGTTTTTGGCGCAAGGAACGGTTAAAAACAGCGAATACAGATATAAAAAGGAGAAGCATTGACGCTTCTCCTTTTTAATGTGAAATCGCTTTATTTGATTACGAAGGTGCCGAAGTAATGGCGGGCGATAAGGATATAGTCGTATTGGTCTACCTTGCCGTCGCCGTTAACGTCGCCGCGCTTGAATTCGTCGCCCGAAAGAACGCGGGTTTCGAAGTAGTGGCGTTTTACGAGTATATAGTCGTATTGGTCGATTTTTCCGTCGAGGTTAACGTCGCCGAGGCTGCTTGTGGGCTCGCTGCTGCTTTCAACCAGCGCGTATGCCGCAACGCCGACGGTTTTGTTTGTGAAATCCACACCGTAGAAGGTTACTTTTTCGCCGACAGAGGCTTCTTTCAAAAGCGTATGGCTTATTGCACTTAATGCAGAAGCGCCGCTGTGGCAGGCTATCATTATTTCGTTCGATGCGAGCGTTACGTTTGCCGCCGAGCCGTTGGCTGTGTTTATCGATTTAATGGTATAAACGTTGGGGTCGCTCGTTTTTGTAAGGATAACGTTGCAGGTGTAGCGGTGGTTGATGTTGGATTCGGTAAGCGTGCCGAAGCTGGGGGTGTAGATATAGCAGTTGCTATCGTAAACGTATTGGTTGAAGCCGTGGATTTCAACGGCGGAGGAAAGCTTGTTCAGACAGGAAATATCCGAAATTGCAACCTCGACTTCGTCTATCCAAACGAAATCGGTGGGGGTTACGGTGAAGCGGACATAGCGTGCGGTGTTCATATTCGAGGTTTTGACCGTAAGCTTGCAAAGCTTTGATATATCTCCGTCTATTTCCGCGCCGTTACCGAGCGATACGAGCGAGCTTGTTGTGCCGATTTCTTTATAGGTCGTGCCGTTTTCGGAGATTTCGACCTTCATATTTTTCATGGGATCGATACCGTAGAAGCCATATGCACCGTAAACCGTGTAAACGTCGCTCTTTATAACCGAGCCGAGATCGACGGTTATGATTGCGTTCGCGCCGTTGTCCCAGCCGGAATAGATATCTACCGAGAAGCCATTGGGGCTGGATTTGATGCTGTCGGTAAGCTTTGTGCCGTTATCGACGAACGTGGAGTGCTTTGTGCCCGACGTAGTGTAGTTTTTACCTGCAGAAACAACAAGTGCGGTTGTTTGAGATGCAGACACCTCGACCTCGTCTATCCACACAAAGTTTTGGGGCGTTACGGTGAATTTAACGTATTTTGCGGTTTTTGCCGCAGGTGCGGTAACCGTGAGTGCGTACATATTCGTCGTACCGTCGCTAAGCTCGCTGCCGGTACCGATGGGAATCAGCGTGGTTGTCGAGCCGACCTTGGTATAATTGGTGCCGTCGGTCGAAACCGAAACGGATAAATCCTTGGGCGAAAGTATGCCATAGAAGCCGTATGCGCCGTAAACCGTATAGGTATCGGTTTGCATCGACGAGCCGAGGTTGATTGTAATTTCGGCATTGGTGTATGCATCCCAGCCCGAATAAAGTGCGGGCGAGCCGCCGTCGGGGTTGGATTTGCTTCCGTCGGTAAGGCGTACCGAATCGTCGGGATAAGAGCCGTGCTTGGTGCCTGCGGTGGTGTAGCTCTTTCCTACCGAAAGAACGGTTTTGCCCGAAAGGTTAAGCACCGAGCTTAATGCCGTATAAGCCGCAACTACCTCGCCGGCGGTTGCGTCGGCCTTGCTGTAAACCTCGCTTGCGCGCTCGTAGCAGGCGCGGATAACCGAAAGATGCTCTTCCGAAAATCCGGGATAGGATATCGCTTTGGCGTTATCCATAAGCGTTTTAAGGCTGTCCTTGCTCGAAACCGAAAGCTTTTTAATATAATCGCGCGCTTCGCTTGCGGTAACGTTGCCTGCCTGCAATGCGGCTTCCGCTTCGGTAATTGCATTCGAAATAGCGGCGTTGGGGGTAATTGTAACGTAGGCTTTGGCTTCGGTAATCGCGGTGTTAAGTGCGGCAATAAGGTTATTATCTACAAGGCTGGATTTTTTTACGATAAGAATGGTATCGCACACGCTGCGCGAGTGGCTTTGAACGTATCCGGGGCTGCCGCTTCCGGTGTTGCAAACGTACATTGCCGAGCTTCCGCCGCCGTCCATACGGATAACGTCGCTGCAACCGAGCTTTATCATTGCCGCGGCAACGTCGCGCAGGGTGAGCGAGCGGGAGGAAACGCCGGTGCTTCCGCCTTCGGAGGTGAAGAACACGTATTGACCGTTGGGCTTTCTGCCGAATGCCGTCCAGCGTGCATAGGTGCCGGTTACCGAGTGGGTGCCGACGGTGGATTGCGTAAGAGTGAGGTCGACGCCGTCCTTTACCAGCCAGCCTACGTTTGCGATTGCGCCGATTGCGCTTTCCATAGCGGTGCGTGCGTTAGCATTGCCTTCTTCGACGGTAATGCTAACCGGGTCGCCAACCTTAAGACCGCTTAAATAGGAAAGGTGGTCGGAGGTGGTTTTAACCGAAAGCACGAACTGTCCCGATGCGATTGCGGTTTTGTTGGTGGAGGGGTAGATTGCAACTACTTCGCCTTTAAGCGTTTCGCCGACTGCCATTTCGGAATTATCGGTCTTACGGCAGACAACCTCGTAGTTGGTTCCGGTGGAATCGCAGGCGTTACCGCAGGATTCGTCGAAATAGAAAATTTTGTGGGTTGCACCCGACCAAGCACAGTCCTGACGCTTGTTGACGTACGCTATTGCGCCCGAAACGATAGTTCCGTTTGCGTTAAACGTATTGTTGAGATAGCTTGAAACCGAGGACATATTGCCCTTTGCGTCGAACACGACCAGCTCTTGAGTATCGCCGAAGTGTGCGCAGGCGAGCTTGCCGTTGGTAATAACGTGACCGATAAGCGCTTCGTCGCTCGTGCCGAAGAACGAGCCGTTGATTACGCCCGCAACCTCATAGCCGAAATCGTTTACAGCACGGCTGTAATGGGTTGCAAGAAGATGTGCCGAGCCTGCATAGCCGATAAAGGGGATAGGCAGGTATTCGTCGGAGGAAAATTCGAGAACGGTACAAGCCTCGGTATGATTACTTTGGCTGCCGTAAACGTTGTATTTTGCGTAGTCGACACCCGATTTTACCGAAAAGCTGGTGGATACCGACATACTTACCGTTGCCGCGTTGGTGAAAACGCAGGAGGCTGCGAGCATCACAAGGCAGAGCAACAGCGCGAGGATTCTTTTAAAACAATTCATTTTTTTACCTCTTTCTCGAAGTATATTCTTCAAATGTATATTTTACCGAAAATAAGTATACAAGTCAATACGCCAAACAGCCAAATATCACTTTTGCCAATCGGGCGAAATGCCGAACTTTTTAAGCAGTGTGTATAAAGGCGCTATAGGAAGACCGATAATATTAAAGAAATCACCCTCGAAGGATTCGGCGAAAACGCACGCCTTTTCCTGAATACCGTATGCACCCGCCTTATCCATCGGCTCGTTCGTTTCGATATAAGCGTTTATTTCGTCGTCCGACAGCTCGCGGAATTTAACTTTTGTTACGCAGTATCCGCTTTCCTCGCTGTCGCTTCCGATAACGGCATAGCCGCTTACGACCTCGTGATTACTGCCCGAAAGGCTTTTAAGCATAAAAAATGCATCGCGCTTGTCCTTCGGCTTGCCGAGTATTTCGCCGTTTAGGCAGACGACGGTGTCCGCGCCGATAACTATATCGTTTTCGCCGCATTTATTATATACCTCGCGCGCTTTGGCAAGCGAATTTTCCCGCACCAGCGAATATACGCTTTCGCTTTGGGTAAGCTCCTCTGCCCGAGAGGGAATTACGCTGTAGGAATAGCCTGCTGTGGAAAGAATTTCTTTTCTGCGCGGGGAAGCCGACGCAAGTATAAGATTTTTAGCCATATATTAAGCATCCTTTTCGAAAAAGGCTGAAAAAGCCTTGATATTTGGGTTTTGTTATATTATAATACTAAATTGAAATATTGTAAAGAGTGAGCAGGTGGAAAGAATGAAAATAAACACCGAAAGCATAAAGAGGGTTGTGGTTAAGGTCGGCACCTCGACCTTGACACACGCATCGGGATATATGAATATCCGCAAGGTCGAAAAGCTGGTTGCCTGTCTTGCAGACCTATATAACAGCGGAAAGGAAATTATACTCGTTTCCTCGGGCGCGGTAAGCTGCGGTCTTGCAAAAACCGGCTTCGACAGAAAAACGCTTACGACCGAGCAGAAGCAGGCGGCTGCCGCGGTTGGACAATGCCAGCTTATCGATATGTACGACCGTCGTTTTTCGGATTACGGTATTACTATCGCGCAGATTTTGCTTACACGAAGCGTTATCGATAACAAGGAACGCAGAATCAACGCGAGTACCACGCTCGAGCTGCTTTTGGGGCAGGGGATTATTCCTATCGTAAACGAAAACGATACTCTTTCGAACGAGCAGATTAAAATAGGCAGTAACGATACGCTTGCGGCAACGGTTGCAAAGCTTTGTCGCGCAGACCTTTTGATTAATATGTCGGATATAAACGGGCTTTACGATTCCGACCCGAGAAGCAACGCGAACGCCGAATTTATAGAATACGTCGAATGCGTTACCGATGAAATCTACGCAATGGGCGCGGGCGCGGGCACGGCGCGCGGCACAGGCGGTATGGCAACCAAGCTTGAAAGCGCGAAATACGTTACCGAGCGCGGAATTGCGATGATAATATGCAACGGCGCAAACCCCGAAATACTATATAATATTTTCGACGGTGATTTCGTGGGCACCTATTTTGCGGCGCAAAAGCAGGAATGAGGAAACAGAATGTTACTTAACGAAATGAGCGGCAAGGCGAGAGCGGCTTCGGCGAAGCTCGGCTCTTCGAATACCGAAAAAAGAAACGAGGCACTTTCGGCTATGGCAAAAGCGCTTACCGAACGCGCCGAAGAAATAATTAAGGCGAATGAAGCCGATATCGAAAACGCAAAAGCGAACGGTATGAGCGATGCGATGCTCGATAGGCTTACTCTTACCGATGCGCGCATTGCGGCGATATCCGAAAGCGTAAAAAAGGTTATTGCTCTGCCCGATCCGCTTGCAAGCAGCGAGCAATGGGTGCGCCCCAACGGCATAAAAATAACCAAAAAGCGTGTTCCCTTCGGGGTTATCGCGATAATATACGAGGCGCGCCCGAACGTTACTGCGGATGCGGCGGCACTTTGTGTAAAATCCGGCAACGCGGTTATTTTGCGTGGCGGCAAGGAAGCTATAAACTCCAACCTTGCTATTGCAGGCGTGCTTTCCGACGCGCTCTTTTCGGTGGGCTTGCCGAAGGAATGCGTGCAGGTGGTTCCCGATACCTCGCGCGAGACCGCAAATAAGCTTATGAAGCTAAAGGGCGGCATCGATCTGCTTATCCCGCGCGGAAGCAAATCGCTTATCCGCTCGGTTACCGAAAACGCTACCGTGCCGGTTATCGAAACGGGCGCGGGTAACTGCCACGTTTATTTCGATAAATCCGCCGATTTCGAAAAGGCGTTGAATATTATCGATAACGCGAAGCGCCAGCGTCCCTCGGTGTGCAACGCGGCGGAAAGCCTGCTTGTGCACGAGGATATTGCAAATGAAATTCTGCCGCTTGTTAAGGCACGTCTTGATAACGTGGAAATACGCGGCTGTGAAAAAACGCGCGAAATTATTTCGGTCAACGCCGCAACCGACGATGACTTTTTCACCGAATATAACGATTATATCCTTGCGGTAAAGGTGGTATCCGGCGTTGAAGAGGCTGTGAAGCATATCAATATTCACGGCACGGGACACAGCGAAGCGATTATTACCGAATGCAAGGAGAACGCCGATTATTTCTGCGCAAGCGTAGATGCGGCGGCGGTTTACGTTAACGCATCGACCAGATTTACCGACGGCGAGGAATTCGGCTTCGGTGCCGAAATAGGCATTTCCACCCAAAAAATGCACGCGCGCGGACCGATGGGGCTTCCCGAAATGACTACCTATAAATACGTTATCAACGGCGAAGGACAGATTCGATAATGCTTTGCGCGGACAGACTGCACAATCTGCGCTATAAGAAAAAACGGCTTGGTTTGCGATTAACCAAGCCGTTTGTGATTTATTTTATATTTTTTACCACGTTGCTTAAACGGCGTCTTTGCTCGATAAGCGTATCGAAAAACAGGATTTTTGCGACCGCAGAGGCGAGCGAGCGCATTAACGCGACCTTGCGCGCAGGGGTATCATCGATAGCGCGGGGCGGAAAATCGGTTGGAGCGACGGTGCTTTTGATTTCGTATTCGATTTCGTCGCAGATAAGATTATAGCCCTCCTCGATATCGAACACGCGCGACATAACGGTTATCGCATCGGAAATATAGGAAAGCGGAAGCATACGCTTGCATATACAAATAACCACAAGCTTTGCAAGGTGGGTTTTGTTGTATTTTTTCTTTACCGGTGGGTTAAGCACGCCGTTTTTAACGTAGTTGTTGATCATCGATTGGGTGAGCAGCGGCTCTTCGGAATTAAAATTGAAGGGCTCAAGCTTTTCGCAGATAAACGCAATAACCTGGTCGACGTAAAGCTCGAACGCGGGGAATTCCTCCCAGCGCGGAAGATGTATTTTTAGAAGCTCGCTTTTTTTAAGATTCATACAAAACTCCGAAAGGGGTTATTTTTGTTGCACTTTAGACATTATATCATCCAAACCCAAAAAAGTCAACAAAAGCTGTTTGTTCAGAGTAAATTTACAAAAACAATTTTCAAAAACCCTTGACATAGTTTTGAAAACCATATATAATAGAGAGGTAAAAATCGAAAACACAAGGAGAATTTGTATTATGGCAAGAAATATTCTCGGCGAAAACTCTCCCGAGCTTAATCGCCCCAACAGTATAAAGCATCTTATGGAAATCGCCGTATCCGAAGCCGGCGAAAAAATTGCTTATAAATACCGCACCGGCGAAGGCGTGCGCGCGGTCAGCTACAAGGAATTCCAAACCGAAACCTTCTGGCTCGGTACCGCGCTTGCTTCGATGGGTATGGCCTCGGGTCATATCGGCTGTGCCGCCGAAAACAGCTACAACTGGATTTTGGTATACCTTACCGCGCTCCAGAGCGAAGGCGTATTCTGCCCGATCGATAAAGAGCTTATCGAAGGCGATCTTATAAACGTAGTTCACGGCGGCGACGACGAAATTGTATTCTGCGACAAAAAGCGCGAGGAAATTTTCCGTGCTATCCGCGAACAGCTTCCCAACGTTAAATATTTCGTTTGCTTCGACAGAGAAGAGGACGACGGCGAATTTCTTTCCTTTAAAAAGCTTTTCGCAAAGGGCAAAGAGCTTTACGAAAACGGCGACAGAAGCTATTGCAATATGTGCACCAAGGATATAAAAGCGCTTAAAATGCTTATATATACCTCGGGTACTACCGGGCTTGCAAAGGGCGTTATGCTTTCCGAGCACAACCTTATATCGCTCATCCACTACGGCTTGAAGCTTACAAGCATCCGCGAGGTCGGACTTTCGGTGCTTCCTTACCATCACTCCTACGAAGCGGTTGCGGGTATTCTGGTTGCGCTTCACCGCCACGCTACGCTTTGCATTAACGACAGCCTGAAGCGAGTTGTTAAAAACCTTGCGCTTTATAAGCCCGGTTATATGTACGTCGTTCCCGCACTTATGGAAGTGCTTTACCGCAGAATGTGGGCAAGCATCGAGGAAAAGGGCAAGACCAAGACTATTAAAATCGCAATTAAACTTTCGCGCTTTTTGCGTGCAATCGGTATCGACGTAAGAAGAAAGCTTTTCAAGGAGCTTCACAATGCGCTCGGCGGCAATCTTGTTAAGCTGGTTTGCGGCGGCGCACCTTTGCGTGCCGAAATTGCGGATTTCTTCGATGACATCGGTATTATCGTTACCAACGGCTACGGCATTACCGAATGCTCGCCGCTCGTATCGGTTAACACCGACTTTATCAACGATCCCAAAACCGTTGGTCTGCCGATGGAATGCGTAGAAATAAGAATAGACGATCCCAACGAAGACGACGAAGGCGAAATCTGCGTTAAGGGCGATATCGTAATGCTCGGATACTACAAAAATGAAGCTGCAACCGCAGAGGTATTTACCGAAGACGGCTTTTTCCGCACCGGCGACTACGGTAAGGTTAACAAAAAGGGACAGATTCTTATTACCGGCAGAAAGAAGAATATTATTATTCTCGGCAACGGCAAGAATATATATCCCGAAGAGCTTGAGGATTATATCGGCGGTATCCCCTACGTTCTCGAAAACGTAGTTTACGCGTACCGCGATGAAGACGGAAGCGAAGCTGCGCTTGCCGTACAGTGCTCCGTAGATCCCGAGCTTCTTGAAAAGGAAGGCAAGGAAGCGCTCGAGGCGAAGCTTAAGCACGACGTATTTGCGGCGCTTGCAAAGCTTCCCACCTATAAGCAGGTAACCAAGGTTATTATCCGCGAAACACCCTTTGTTATTACCTCTTCCAAAAAAATCCGTCGCGCAAAAGACGGTTCACCTATGTAAATGTCTTCGTGCAAATAAGGGTTTCCCCTCCCTTGTTTAGCGCAAAGGACCGCTCGGGCAGTAGCTTGGGCGGTCTTTTTTTGAAAAAACGGCAAAAAACGGCGAGATATGGCAAAAATTAACTTTAATTCGGTGATACGCTATTGCAATTTTGAAAATAAAGTAGTATAATCATCGGTGTATTTTCCGAACAGGCACCGATTTTTAACGTCAAGGCAGATAAAAAACGGCGCGGCTGCCGTATAAGCGTTTTTGCGGCGGTGGTCGTATTGACGTCGGTGCACAAACCGAAAAAGGAAAAAACTCCCGGAAGGAGCAAGATAAATGGAAAACAGAATTTTTAATAAAGAAATGGAGTGTATGTCCCGCAAGGACATGGAGGCACTCCAGCTTGAACGCTTGAAGGCGCTTGTCGATTACTGCGAAAGAAATTCCGAATTTTACGCAAAGCGTCTTGCAAAGGCAGGCGTAACGGCAGATAAAATCAAATGTCTTTCGGATATCGAATACATTCCGTATACCACCAAGGACGACCTGCGCGACACCTATCCCTTCGGTATGCTTTCGGTACCGATGGAGGATATAGTGCGTATCCACGCGTCCTCGGGCACGACCGGCAACCCGACTGTTGTTGCTTACACGCGTGAGGATATGGAGCACTGGTCGGAGCAGGTGGCTCGTCTTGCGGTTGCCGCAGGCGCAACGAAGAACACTATAGTTCAGATATGCTTCGGCTACGGTATGTTTACCGGCGCACTCGGCTTGCATTACGGCTTGGAAAAGGTTGGCGCGGTGGTTGTTCCCACAAGCTCCGGCAACACCGAAAAGCAGTTAAAGTTTATGCGAGATTTCGGCACCACCGCTATAGTGGCAACGCCTTCCTACTGTATGTATCTTGCAGAGGCGGCAAGAGGTATGCAGGACAAATATCCTATGGATATGTATAAGCTTAAATACGGCATATTGGGCAGCGAGGGAAGCACACCCGAAATGCGTGCCGAAATCGAAAACCATTGGGGCAACGGCTTCTTCTGCACCGATAACTACGGTATGTCCGAGCTGAACGGCCCGGGTATGTCGGGTGAATGTATGTACCGCGACGGCCTGCATATAAACGAAGACCATTTCTATTGCGAAATTATCGATTCGGCAAGCGGCAGCGTGCTCGAAAAGGGTGCAACCGGCGAGCTTGTCGTTACCAACCTTACAAAACGCGGTCTTCCTATGCTTCGTTACCGCACGAAAGATATAACCAATATTAACTACGAGCCTTGTAAGTGCGGCAGAACCAGCGCAAGAATGCACAAGATTATCGGCAGAAGCGACGATATGATAAAGGTTCGCGGCGTAAACGTATTTCCTTCGCAAGTGGAAAGCGCGCTTATCGGCATGACCGAAATAAGCCCGAACTATTTAATAGTGCTCCGCAGAGAGAATTACTCGGACTCTATGGAGGTTCGCGTAGAGCTTATCGACGGCGGTCTGCTTGACCGTTACGGTGAGCTGGTTGCTTTGCAGAAGCGTATTCAGGATAACATAAAGAACATTTTGGGCATTGCTATTAAGGTAACGCTCGTCGAGCCGAACTCTATCGAACGCTTTACCGGCAAAGCGAAGCGCGTGCTCGATTTGAGAAATCAGTAAAAAGGTGATTATAATGGAAAAGAAATTGCTTTTGGGTAACGAAGCCGTAGCGCAGGGTCTTTACGAGGCGGGTGTGCGCGTGGTTTCCTCCTACCCCGGTACTCCGAGTACCGAAATTACCGAATCGGTAAGTAAATTCGATGATATATATTCCGAATGGGCGCCCAACGAAAAGGTTGCTTTCGAGGTTGCCTTCGGTGCATCCTTTGGCGGCGCAAGATCCTTTTGCGCGATGAAGCACGTTGGTCTTAACGTTGCGGCAGACCCGCTTTACACCGCTTCCTATATCGGAGTAAACGGCGGTATGGTTTGCGCGGTTGCCGACGACCCCGGGATGCATTCCTCGCAGAACGAGCAGGATTCCCGCCACCACGCTATCGCGGCGAAGGTTCCGATGCTCGAGCCCTCGGACAGCCAGGAGGCGCTTGATTTCACAAAAATCGCATACGACCTTTCCGAGCGCTTCGACGCACCCGTGCTTTTAAGGCTTTCCACAAGAATTTCGCATTCGCGCTCGCTCGTTACCGTTTCGGAAAGACAGGAAAAGGAATTAAAGCCCTATAAGCGCGACGTTATGAAGAACGTTATGATGCCCGCAATGGCAAGAAAGGCGCACGCCAAGGTCGAGGCTCGCAACGAAGCTCTTTCGCTTTGGGGCGATACCGAGGCGTTTACGCTCGGCGTTAACAAGGAAGAAATCTTTTCGGACGAAATCGGTATTATCGCGGCAGGCAGTACCTATGTCTACGCGCGCGAGGCGTTGGGTGAAAAGGCAAGCTATTTAAAGCTCGGTATGGTAAACCCGCTTCCCAAAAAGGCTATTGTTGATTTTTCGAAAAAGGTAAAAACGCTCTACGTTATCGAGGAGCTTGACGATATTATCGAAACGCACTGCATAAAGCTCGGTGTTAAGGTTATCGGCAGAAGAGATGCAAACGACATTAAGCGTGAGGTTTTCTCGCCGCTCGGCGAATACAACCAATCGATTATCGCAAAGGCGATTTTGGGAACCGAAAACGAATTTCTTTCGGTTGATTGTGATATTCCCGCACGTCCTCCCGTGCTTTGCGCCGGCTGTCCGCACAGAGGTCTTTATTACGCGTTGAAGGATTTGAACCTTTACGTCAGCGGCGATATCGGCTGCTACACTCTCGGCGCGCAGGCACCGCTTTCGATGATGGATACCTGTGTATGTATGGGCGCATCGGTTTCGGCGCTTCACGGCTATAACACCGCGCGCGGAAGCGAAGCGGCAAAGAAAGCTATTGCCGTTATCGGCGACTCGACGTTTATTCATTCCGGCATTACCGGACTTATCGACATAGTTTACAACAAGGGTATTTCCACCGTTATCGTGCTTGATAACTCTATCACGGGTATGACGGGACACCAGAACAACCCCTTAAACGGCAAAACCATTAAAGGCGACCCCACAACCGCGGTTAATCTCGAAGCTCTTGCGAACGCAATCGGTATCAAGCGAGTGCGTGTTGTCGATCCGTTCGATATAAAGGGCACAAGGGCGGCTGTTATGGAAGAGCTTGCGGCGGAAGAGCCCTCGCTCGTTATTTCGAGAAGACCCTGCGCTCTGCTTAAAAGCGTTAAACATCCCAAAGCACTTTTGGTCGATCAAAGCAAATGCGTCGGCTGTAAGATGTGCTTAAAGGTAGGATGCCCCGCAATCTCGCAGAAAAAGCAGGAAAACGGCAGAACCAAGGCGTTTATCGACCCGAATCAATGCTTGGGTTGCGGCGTTTGTGTTGAAACCTGCCGTCTTGATGCGATTATTAAGGCTGAATAAGGAGGCAAGGAATAATGAATTCTATAAATATTCTTATCGTCGGTGTCGGCGGTCAGGGAACGTTGCTTGCCTCGAAGCTTATGGGCAAGATATATATCGATTCGGGCTACGACGTAAAGGTAAGTGAGGTACACGGTATGTCGCAACGCGGCGGCAGCGTGGTTACCTACGTGCGCGCGGGCGAAAAGGTTTATTCGCCGGTTATCGATAAGGGCGAAGCAGACGTTATTATTTCGTTCGAGGCGCTCGAAAGCGCGCGCTGGCTTCCTTATTTAAAAAAAGGCGGCGTAATTATTTCGAACACCGCGCAGATCGATCCGATGCCGGTTATTATGGGCAACGCCGAATATCCCGAAAATATTCTTGAAAAAATTTCCGCGCTCGGCGTAAAGGTGGTTTCGGCAGACGCGCTTTCGCTTGCAGAGCAGGCGGGCAGTGCAAAGGCTGTTAATATCGTGCTCTTGGGCATCGCCGCAAAGCAGTTGGGTATCGATAAACAGGAATGTCTCGATGCTATACGTGCAACCGTTCCTCAAAAGACTATCGAGGTTAACGAGCGTGCGTTCGAGCTCGGCTACAGCCACGAATAATATAAACGGAAAGGACTACCGAGAATGTATATTAAACAGTTATCAGTTTTCGTTGAAAACAAGGGCGGCAGACTTGCCGAAATAACCAGCGTTATGGCAAACGCAGATATAAACATCCGCGGTCTTTCTATTGCCGATACGACCGATTTCGGTATTTTGCGTCTTATTGTCGATAAGCCCTTCGAAGCAGAGCAAAAGCTTAAAGCGGCGGGACTTACCGTTTCGTTAAGCGACGTTATTGCGGTGAGCATACCCGATAAAACCGGCGGATTTGCCGAAACGATGAAGGCTGTTTCGGATAAGGACGTCGGCGTTGAATACGTTTACGAATTCGTTCCCCGCAATGCAAGCCACGCTTATTTTGTGCTTCGCGTTGCCGATAACGAAAAGGCTGTTGCTGCGCTCAAGGCTCACGGATGTGAGCTTTTAGAGGGCGAGGAATATTAAAAATTTGCTCCTCTGTGTTTAACGGGGGAGCTTTTTTGAGGTAAGAAATATGAAGCATACCGAATGGAAAACGGCGATATCGACTTCGGAAACGGGGCTTGACTGTTTAACCGAGCTTATTAATTGCGGAATAAGCGCAATCGAGCTTTCGGTTTCGGAGTGGGAATACCGTAATATCGATTGGGATTCTCTTGGCAAAAACGCGCGTGAGGCGGGGATAGAGCTATGGTCATACCACCTGCCGTTCGGCGACAGCGTGGATATTTCGGCAGAGGACAGCGAAAGGCGCGAGACTGCGCTTGCGATATATTTTTCGCTTATAAATAAAGCCTGCTCGATAGGAATTAAGCGGTTTGTGGTGCATCCGTCGTACGAGCCTATTGCCGATTCCGAGCGCGAAGGACGTTTGGAAAACGCAAAAGAATCGCTCGCAAGGCTTGCGGAATATGCAGATGCGCTCGGTGCGGTTATTTGTATCGAGGACCTGCCGCGCTCCTGCTTGGGACACAATATTGCCGAGCTGAAGGCGTTGGCGTCAGCCGACGAAAGACTGCGTATTTGCTTTGACGTAAACCATTTGCTTTTGCAGTTTAAGGATACGCATGCAGATTTCGTGCGGGAGCTTGGCGAAAAAATCGCCACGGTGCATTTCAGCGATTACGATTTTATCGACGAAAAGCATTATTTCTGCGGTAACGGATATATTAATTGGGACGAGCTTATCGGCTTGCTTGAAAATGCCGGGTACTGCGGTCCGTTTTTGTTCGAGGGCGGGTTCAAGCCGCACAGAATTCATACCGAGGTTCCTTTTGGCACTATTGCCGAAGCGCGCGAGCGCCATTTGCACATACGCGAGTTCAAGGGAAAGCCGATTTAGCCGCAGAACTATGAAAACAGAATGATTTTTGCGGTAAAAAAATGTTGACAAATCGCAAAAAAGTGGTATACTAAAGAACAAGATACAAGGATAACGGAACACGTTTTTTGCGAAACGGCTTACAGAGAATTCGCGCCACGGGCTGAAAGCGCGATAAAGAAACGCCGCAAGGAATACCGCCCGTTTAGTGTCGAAAATTAAACAGAAAAGTTAAAAGTACGGGTGGAACCGTGCGAATTTATGATTTGCACCCCGACAGTTTTTAAAAGCTGTCGGGTTTTTATATTTTCAGGAGGATTAATTTATGAAGCTTATTATTAACGGTAACGAATTCAGCGCAGAAAACGCATCGACCGTATACGAAGCGGCAAAGGAAGCCGAGCTTATATCCCGCGCGGTTATCGCGGCGAAGGTAAACGGCGAGGTTTGCGCGCTTAGCACCGCGGTGAACGAGGGCGATACTATCGAGCTTTTGACCTTTGCCGAGGCGGAGGGCAAGCAGGTGTTCCGCCACACCGCCGCACATATTCTTGCTCAGGCGGTAAAAAGACTTTTCCCCGAAACCAAGCTTACCATCGGCCCCGCCGTTGAAAACGGCTTTTACTACGATTTCGACAGCGAAACGCCCTTCACGCCCGAGGTTTTGAAGAAGTTAGAGGACGAGATGAAGAAGATTGTTAAGGAAAATCTTCTTATCGAGCGCTTCGAGCTTCCGCGCGCAGAGGCGATTGCGTTTATGGAGGAAAAAAACGAGCCCTATAAGGTACAGCTTATTAACGAGCTTCCCGAGGACGCAACCATTTCCTTCTACCGTCAGGGCGAATTCGTCGACCTTTGTGCAGGCCCTCACCTTTTCTCGACGGGTGCGGTAAAGGCGATTAAGCTTATGCAATGCACCGGCGCTTATTGGAAGGGCGACCAGAATAACAAGCAGCTGCAGCGAGTATACGGTGCGGCTTATCCGAGCAAGGACGAGCTTAACGCATATATTACCCAGCTTGAAGAGGCACGCAAGCGCGACCACAACAAAATCGGCCGCGAGCTTGAATTCTTTACCACGGTCGACGTTATCGGTCAAGGCTTGCCGATATTGCTCCCGAAGGGCTCCCGCGTGATTCAGCTTATGCAGCGCTGGATCGAGGACGAGGAGCAAAAGCGCGGCTATCTTCTTACCAAAACTCCGCTTATGGCAAAGCGCGAGCTATATAAGATTTCGGGACACTGGGACCACTACCGCGATGGTATGTTCATTATGGGCGATCCCGACGACGAAACCAAGGAGTGCTTTGCGCTTCGTCCGATGACCTGCCCGTTCCAATATCAAGTATTTCTCAACAAGCGCCGCTCCTACCGCGATCTTCCTATGCGCTTGGGCGAAACGAGCACGCTCTTCCGTAACGAAGACAGCGGCGAAATGCACGGTCTTATCCGCGTTCGTCAGTTCACTATTTCGGAAGGTCACCTCGTGCTCCGTCCCGATCAGCTGGAGGAGGAATTCAAGGGCTGCGTTGAGCTTGCGCAGTATTGCTTGGAAACGCTCGGTCTTTGGGAGGACTGCACCTTCCGCTTCTCGCAATGGGATCCGAAGCGTACCGACAAATACGAGGGCACGCCCGAGCAGTGGAACGAAGCGCAGGAAATTATGGGCAGATTGCTCGATAATCTTGGAATAAATTACGAAATCGGTATCGATGAAGCGGCGTTCTACGGTCCGAAGCTCGATATTCAGTGCAAGAACGTTTTCGGCAAGGAGGACACTATCGTTACCATTCAGATCGATATGCTTCTTGCAAAGAAGTTCGGTATGGAATACGTCGATTCCGAAAACAAGCTTGTTAACCCCTATATTATTCACCGTACGAGCATGGGCTGTTACGAAAGAACGCTTGCGCTTCTTCTCGAAAAATATGCAGGTGCGCTTCCGATGTGGTTAATGCCTACGCAGGTTAGCGTTATTCCCGTAAACGCCGATATGAACGGCTATGCGGCAGAGGTGGCGAAAAAGCTTGAAAATTGCGGCATCCGCGTTCGCCTTGACGACAGAAACGAAACGATGGGCAAGCGTATCCGCGAAGCACAGCTCGAAAAGATTCCCTATATGCTTATCGTCGGCGCGAAGGAGCAGGAAATGGGAGCTGTTTCGGTGCGTAACCGCAAGGGCGAGGATTTGGGCGCAATGCCTGTTGACGAAATGCTTGCGAAATTCACTCTTGAAATCGCAACCAAGGCGAAATAAAATCAACGCAATAAAAAAAGGAACTTCGATTGAAGTTCCTTTTTTGCGTTATTCGTTTGATTCGGAATTATCCTCGATAACAACCGAGCTTTCCTGCGGATGATTTTCTGCAGGGGGATAATCGCTGTAATCGCTGTCGGGAAGAACGGGGGTGGAATTATCGTCCTCGAAGCCGTTTTCGCTCAACGTGTATTCCTTAATCATATTATAGCTTCTTACAAAGGTTTCGCCGTAATAGGTTTCGGTGCCTGCCGAAGCATAGAAATCGACGTAGGGAACAAAGCTGAACTTAACGTCCTTCATATCCTCGCTAAGACCCCAAAGGGTAATGTAGTATACGAAGTTTTCGTAATCGGCAAAGTTGGACCAACCGCCTACGTTTTCGCCGCACTGCCAGTTTACAATATTGTCTGCAGGAGCGGTGAAGATAGCGGGAGTTTCGAGAGTCAAATCGAGCACCTTGCCCTCGTTTTCAAGCATCTGCGTGGGCAATACCGCTATACCAACCTCGTGGATATCCCAATAATCGTTGATTTTTGCGGTATACATATCGTCGCTTGTGTCGAGCGGGTCGTTTGCATCGTTTTCTGCGTGATTACGCAAATAATCCTCGGTATACAGAGCGCCGAAGCGAATTGCAGGCTCGTATTGATTGTTATCGGGGCAGAGATAATCTTCGCAAATCTTTGCGCCGAGCGTTACAACCGGCATACAGTTGTTGCGCATTCTCATCGCGCCGCTCTGCATATCCTCGGCGGTAATGCTTGCCGCGTTGTTGCCGAACCACTTCCAAACAGGGAAGTTGTTGTTGTAATACGAGGAATCGGAGCGCGATTCGGTGTATATTAAGGGATAAAAGACGGTGTTCTGCTCGGAATCGATATGCCATGTTGCCTGAATGAAATATTCAAAATCGTTGTAGTGTGCGTCGCCGTTTTCGTCGAAGCCGATACCGCCGAATTCTTCGAGCGCAACCTTGAATTCAACCCAGGTTTTGCTGTTATCGGCATTCGGCTTCATCATAGCGGATTCCTTGCCGATATAGGTCTTCGTGGTTTGAATATCAGGGTAATAGTTGCCGCTTCTATCTTGGTTTTCCTGAATTTCCTCGGTATAGCCGTAGAATGCGGTTTCGCCGTATTTTGCGCCTTTGTCCAAGAATTCCTCGGAGGTGCCCTTTGGTATCGTGTTCGACTTGTTTTTGCCAAAAGCAAGAAGATTTTCGTAAACAACCGTGCCTTCGGTGCCGTTGGTGTCTACTTTTATTCCTTCGCGGTATCCGGTGTATTCGAAGTCTTCGGCAGGGCTGTTGTAGGAGGGAGTCGGCAGAGCCGCAATAGCTTTGGTGGATTCCTCTACGTTCGAGTTGCCGTAGGTGATACGGTAGAAATTGGTGTACGAGATAATTTCGTTTCCTTCGCCGGTTTTTTCGGCGTTGTCGCTTTGAATCCATATGCGGAAGCTCGGAGCAAAGCTATCGTTGTACGGTACGTCTATCTCTGCCGCGACGTAAAGATATTCGCCGTCGTTCATAAGCTTAAAGCGATATCCATTGCCCTTTTCGCTGACATCGGGCTCCTGGAAGGTACCGTTGATATCGTCCTGCACCTCTATCCAGCCATCTTTGTTGCCCCAAACACTTTCGGTAAGGTTGCCGTCGACCTTTACAACGTCGGGCGCGAAGTGCGAAAGCTTTTTGATAGTGCCGTCGTTTGCGTTGTCCCAAGCTGTATCGGTGGGCATATTGGCGGAATAGGCAGTGGTGTCGACGGTTAATTCGTCAACCGGGGTGATGCTGAATGAGCAACGGTATTCTTTATCATGCCACGTAACCGCCTCGACACCGTCGGTGGGTGTATCGTGCCACGCTTGTGCAATAATTTCGCCGTTGCCGGAGGACTTGATATCCTTGCCTATCGTAGTATCTAACGCTGCCAGATTGATTCCTTTGATAACAAATTCCTTGCCGACAGCAGACGCGTTTAATAACCGATACATAGCCTTTGCTTCGGGAATATCGTATCCCTTATACTCTCCGGCTTCTTCGTCGTAATGGTAATCGCCGGTATGAACCGCATAGGCGAACTGACCTGCTTCCAGAGAGCTTACGCTGCCGAAATTTTCGGAAGCGTTACCGCCGTGAACTATGTAATCCAGCCTGTAGGTATCGGTTTTTCCTGTAACCTTGGTAAATATTGCTTTTTCCCACCAGCCGTATTTAAAAAAGTCATTGGCTACAGAGGTACTGTCGAAAATGGCACCCATACCGTCTAAATTATTGGTGGGGTTGTAGTGTGTTACCCAAAAATCATAGGATTCGGTTTTGATTTCGGGATAGTACAGAGTGAGCGTTTCGCCGCCATTTTCTTCTGCGGTTTCTTCGTTTTCGTAATACTGAGTAGCCGAAACGTAATAGTTAAAGCCAAGCGATCTGTCGCAATGGAAGTTATCAAGATTAATTATAAATTCGACGTAGGTTTTTCCGTTTATAGTAGTAACGGCTTGTGCGAAATTCTTCTCGTTTATTTCAATCTTATCGCTGCTTCCGTCTTTGCCGTTGTAATACCAGTTGGGCGTACAACCGCCAACCGTATACAAGCCGCAGGTTGATTCCTTCAACGAGCCGTTGCTGCTGTTGTTGCTTAAATAAAAGTTGTAATAATAATTTTCAAAGCAGTCGGTTCCGTAGTAAACCTGGGTTTGAGATTTTTCCATTTTTTTACCGTCGGCGTTGCCTGCTTGGTTATCTCTGTCCCACGGATATTCGTTTTGCTTGTTGTCGATCCAGAGCTCAAAGCGAGTCATCGGCTTGCTGCTGTAGTCGTTCCAATACAAATGCTCGTAGGGGGTATCGGTTGCCACTGCTGCGCCTTCGATTATTGCCGCGCCGTAGATATAATTTTCGCCCGCGTAGATTTTGTAATCGAACGAAAGACTGTTGCCCTGCTCGGATTCGTTTTGATAGGTACCGTTGGTACCGTCAACGTGGATCATTTCGACGGTTTCTTTTTCGTCGCCTATCCAATAATTCTCGTCAAGCTGACCGTCGACGGTAATATCCTTTAGCATATTGCCGTAGGTAAAGTGTGCATCGCCGTCTAACTGCCAACTCCAAGAGGGGTAGAACGAAAAATCGAAATAATCGCCGCCAACACTGTTTGCCTTTGGATGCACCATGTCGAATTCTTTGGTAGTAAAACCCTTGGTGGTATCGCTCGTTATCGTACAAACAGAGGTGTAATAAGAAAACAGAAGATCTTCGTCGTTTGCGTCGAGTGAATAGCTTACCCCCAAATCCGACATTGGTACCTTGAACTCTATTGCATAATAATATTGCGTGCTGCTGCCACTTTCTACGGAAATCTCTTTTACTATCGCCGTCACCCGTTCGTTGTTTGAACCGAATGCGTTTTTATAGGGATCTAACGGAACTTTAATCACAGTGTGTCCGTTGTCGGTTGCTTTTTGCGAGGTGTTGATGTATACTCTGAATTCACGCGTTTCTGTTCCTTCTAAGCTTGTATTGTTGTAGTCGAATCTCTTACCGCCGTACAGCTTAATATACGCCGCACCGTAAAGATATTCGTAGTCTGCGGTAAGCTTATACATAAAGCGCCCGCCTTGGCTATAGCTTATAACTCCAAACGCTTTTGCGGAGTCGGTATAAGTTGCATCGACGGTATCTTGGCTATTGGTGCCGAGCTGTTTCTTCAAATAATTGTTATAGTCTACCGTGCCTCTTGCGTTGCTGTCGACAATATAGTCTGCCGCAGTGAGCGCTGCCCACAATTCCTGCGAAAGCATATTATCGTCGAACATTTTATCGTGCGCTACGGTAAGCGAGGATTCCTTTGCGTTTTCGAGCTGTTCTTTGGTAAATATATTTCCGGCGCTCTTTTGAGCGTTATAATCGTAATATTTGCGTTCGCTGTAGGTGGCGCTGCTGCCTCCGCCCGTCCAAGCAAAGCTGCGGTTTGCGTTTACGTTTTTGAACTCATCCGCCAGAATCATATACGAAGAAGAAGTTGTGGCGTTTACGGAAAATTGCGTTCTGTCGGCAAGACCGACACCGTATACTATATCGCCGTTTTCGTCTGTGGGAAGCTCGTCGGCTTTGACTCTGAATTCAAAATGCCAGATATTGCCGGCAAGCTCCAAACGGGCGGCCTGCAAGCACGCTGCAGCGTGGTTCTTCCAACCCGCAATTCGTGTGCTTGTGTTGTCGATATCATACTCAACGCACATTTTGTTGTATGCGTAGACTACTTCTTTATTGTCGTTTGCTTCCGGAGATCTATCGCTGCTGCGGATTTGTATAACGCCGTCGACCTGGTGCTTGCCATTTTTCGCGATAATATTTGCATTATCTGCGGGATAACCGTTTTCGCCGTTGTTGTCGCCGAAGAAATAAATATAAAGGTCGGGCGCGGGCATAACCGTGTAGGTGCCTTTGCTCTCGCCGTTGTAATAGTAGGTTCCCTTGTAGGCTTCGAATTCGGGAACATATGCAACGACAGCGCCGTAAAGATAATCTTTATCTACACGTATTTCGTATTTAAAACGAATGGTGTCGTAGCCGTCTGCGGTGTTGTAAGCGGAGTGTTCTACGGCAGTATGATTTGCGTTTAATTCGTAGGTTACCGCTTTGGTAAAATACTTCGAGGAGTCGATATTTGCAATTTCGGGTTCGTTCTTCGAGCCATAGGGGTCTTCCTTACCGTTGAGGTGAAAATCGGTAAGGCTTGCCCAAACAGCCTCGTCAAACCTGCCGTCAACGGTAACCTCATAGGGTAAATCGTCGATCTCGTTGCTGTCGTAGGCGGTGTTAACCGTTATGCCGCCCACAGTGCCGTCGGAATCGACCGGCCAATAATCGAAGGTGGGGGTTTTGATGCCGTAATCGAGAGCGTATTTGGGGTGGTAAAGCGATTCGGTCTTATCGCCGTTTGCAACGTCGACAGAAACGTAATAGGTGATTTTCGAAATATCGGAAATACCCATATCGCAAAGCAGATTGCGAAGCTCGAAGGTGCAATTCTGTCCGTCGGATTCCCAGGCAATCAAATGCTTTTCCGCCGCGAGAACGGGGTGGTCGTCTGCAGAAATGCTTAAAGTTATATTGTCGTGTTCTTTAACCGCTGCGGTTCCGTTTTCGAGCGCAACGACAAGACGGTGTGTATAACCGCCGATTTCGGTTTTATCGCTGTCTTTAAGCAAAAGTGTAAAGGTTGCACTCGAAATACCCTCGGGCAACGCAACAGACGCGCCGAGATAGAGCTGACTGTGGTCCGCGCGTATCTGGTATTTATAGTTAAGTCCGCTGTGCGCCGGCTCGAGCACGCTCCAATAGCCCGTGTTTACGTCGACGTAATTGAAATTGCTTTCGGGCCAGCCGGTATCGTTCAATTTACCGTCGATAGTTATCGTTTCGGGTATATACTGCCCTTTTGCGTTTTCGATCGATTGGTTTTCAACCCCATCGTAAAAAACGCCCTTGCCGCGCGCAAACGCGGTTATAAACGTAGCGGGCAGCATACAAAGGACGAGAATGGCCGAAAGTATGCGCGATAGCTTCTTTTTCATAAAAAATCGCTCCTTGCTGTATATAAGTCAAAGCTTTGCTTGTTTATGTCCTTTAGTTTACTATAAATTGCTCGTTTTGTCAACATATGTACTACAAGTTGCTGCTTCGTGTGTCGAAAAAAATTTCAAATATTATATAAATATTATATACAAATAGCGAAAACGAACACATAAGTATGCAAGCAATGCTGTTTGCGGTTGTATACTGTAGGATACAGAAATTTATCATTTTGCTTTGGTATGATAACATAAAAGCACAAGAAGAAGGGGATATCATGAACAAGAGATTATCAAGACTTCTCGCAGCATTTTTGGTGCTGTGTATGCTGCCCGCTACGTTTATAACCGCGTTTGCGCGCGGCAAGGGCGTTTTTCACGATGAGGTTGAAAACCAATCGATCGAAAACGCAAAAGGGCAGTACATACCCGAAACGATAACTATCGACGGTAAATTGAACGATACCGGATGGCCCGAAAGCAATTTCAATTATGCCGATATAAACACGGGTTATTGGAACGTTGAAAAACCCGATAGCTCGGTCGAAACCGCGAAATTCAAATACCAGCTTCGCTCGGATTTAGAAAATATCTATATCGGGGCTTCTGTCGTTATGCCTGTAAACGAAGCGACGTTCTATATTTATTTCAGAGATATAGCAAACTCGCCGAGCAATGCAGGTTATACCCACCTCGTTCGTTTTGATATCAACGTTTCGGCAAAAACCGTAGTTTGCGAGTTTAAAGATAAAGAAAACGAAAAAGTATACGGCGTTAAATCGGAACAAAACAATTCCGATTCTAAAGCTACGCTCGCATACCAGAACCACGCGCTTAAGTTCAACTTCGACGAAAATACCGTTGTTTTTGAAATGCGTAACCTTATTGAAGATATTTTTGCAGGAGATATGAGCAAGGTCACCTTTATTACCTCGCTCAATTTCGATGTAAACGGCAAAACCGAGGCACTTTACCACCCGAAGACCCGCAATGATACCACAAATAAGCTTTTCCCCACCTTCGATTATTGGCCCACCGGCGGCAATTCGATCAACACCACCTATGGCAATAAAGCTGACGACCTTCCCTATGAAGTAAAGGTAGACGGTGAATTTGATGAAGCCGTTTGGTCCACCCTTACCAACTATTATATCCACGATGAAGAGCACTACGATTACGAGCAAAATGGTGCGGCAAACGGATATATTTCTGCCGAAGGCGACAAGATTTACGGCACCGGCGTAAAGACCGATGATAACAATCACTTCTTGTCTAAAGACACCGGCGTGAATCCGGGATATATAGTCTACAATTCAAACGACGTAGAAGGCACGCGTGCGCACGTTCGCTTTAAATACGAGCTTCGCGTTGACGGCGAATATCTTTACGGCGCGGTGGTTGCGTACGTTCCTCCCATCAAAGAGTATGTAGATAACACAGGCTCGGATAAACAAGAATATGTTATGACAACATCGCCCGACCTTTGTATTATGTTTTTCGATAACGAACGCAACACGCTCGAAAACGGACAAACGAACGCAAACGAAGTTGCG
Source organism: Clostridia bacterium (assembly GCA_017466805.1). GTDB lineage: Bacteria > Bacillota > Clostridia > Oscillospirales > CAG-382 > Coliplasma. The sequence continues at coordinate 4,785 of JAFTTN010000009.1, read as the reverse complement.
AGCAACGAAGAGTTACAGCTTTATGATGGACGATATCTTCCCGAAACCATATTGCAAATTCGTTCGGTTTGGTCTGATTATGATGAAAATGACGCAAATAAGTCTAAAGTATTTGCTACCTACGGTAACTGTTGGGCAAGTAAGCTTTCTTCGTCGAATACGAATGTAGTTGAGAAGATTGCATGGGGAAAGGGTATGGTTGATACACAAGACCCCAAGCAATTCCAAGGAACGAGAAGCAAGGAACAGGAAGGAAATCTTTGGAATTTCGAATTCAAGGTAGACATAAACGCAATTCCCACAAACGATGCTGGCGATATCGTATTCTCGATTTACGTTGCAGACAGATGGGGTGTTAACGGTTCTAAATACTACAGATCGCTTGCGTTTACCGGAGATCTTGGCAAAAATGAAGACTATACGAAAACGTTTCCTCAGCACAACTATGATAGACAGGTATCTTTTGGAAACGTAATTTATAAGTCGCAAATAGAAAGCGCGAAAGAAAAGAAGCTTGACGTAACCAACAAGAGCAATTTTAAGGACGGCGAGCTTGACCAAGCCATTTGGGCAGCCCTTTCCGGTGCGGACAACCACGTTGACGGCAGAGAGCGCAACGGCACCAACACAACGTACGTTAACTATGAAAATTATCAGTTCAAAAATTACGCCTATAAGATTAGCGCAGACCACGAATATCTTTACGGCGCAATGGTTTTGGATGAAGGCTGGGACGCCGACGACATAGTAAAGCTTTGGATTAATCGCAGAAAAACCAAATACGAGCTTGAACAGGCCAACGGAGTTGACGTCGACAACACGAATTACGCAAATTATGGCGGCAATCGTGCGATAGAAAGCATTAGCGTAAAAGGGGCAAGCCCTTATTTCAGTACTCCCTATCGTTCTACAGACCTTCTCTTTGACGGCGTATATCATAATTCCGATAGGGCGTATGGTGATAACATATTTTACGCTTTTAGAGAGGCAAACAGCGGAAACGTCGAGGTTGTATTAGAACTTTCCGAGCTTTTTGCATCCGAAAAAATCGATTTGTATTTTTCCGGAGCGATTGTAGGAGCAGATATCGCTACCGGTATTCGCGTTCCCGATGCAGTTGAAATTGAGTATTCCTTGGACGGAAGTTCTTTTAAGAAAGCAAGTAAGAGTTCAAGTGCATCGCTCTTTTATGACAACGCCGACGACAATTTTGATGCGCATTGCTATTCTTATACTTTCGGATATAGTGATAGTAACGGTGATTTTGTGCCGCAAAAAATCACTGCAAGATACATAAAGCTTATAATTCCTGCCAATGGCAACTTCATTTGGTTGAGCGAAATAGATTTGTTCGTTACCGAAGCACACGGCGAGATATATGCAGCTGAAATTCCGCTCAGTAATGAAAGCGGCAGCGTATATCGCGGAACACAGCATATTTGTACTGCAAATACGCAGGACGGTAAATTTGATTACGTTATCAAGAAAATTGAAGGCGGCGACAATGCCGGACAGCAAATTATCGAATTCCGCGTTTCTCTTGCCGAGCTCGGAATAGAGCAAAACCTTGCGGCGAGCGATTTGGACGACCTATTTGCATACTATTTCACGGTTGGCGGTTCTGACAACGTTGCCGATTCTGCCGGTCTTGTTCACCCGCGTAACAATACGGGCAGACATCCCTCGACAAATTGGCTGTTAGACGAAACTTTTGACGGTGCAAACCTGTTCACCTATGGCGATATGCTCGGCGATATTAAGATCGACGGCAAGCTTGATGAAAAATATTGGATTGCAAACGGCAAGGATGGCGTAGGCGAAGCAAATCAAGAGCTCGCCGAATACGTTGGTATGCAGCACGTCGACGGCACTAACGGTACTTGGGATATCGAATCCAAGTTTGGCAACACCTTCTCGTACGATTACAAAATCTATGCGGGCGAGGGTTATTTATACGGCGCGGCGATTATCGACGTTGAAGCGGTAGCCGGCGACACCCCGTATACTTACGTAGATACGGCAACCGGAGAAAACCTGCCGATAACCCGTTTCGATATTTGGATCGATAACAATATTAACGAATACGATTGGTTGTATGACGGCATAGACGCCGACAATAACGGAGTTATTGAGGACGGAGAGTTTAGCGACTATACCAATATAGCCGTATCAAAGGATTACGTTTACAGCAACAAAATATATCCGGATGGCTTCAACGGTCCGAGAGCGTATAATTTCCAATTCTACACAAACTATTATTACAATATCTATCTTGTAAATAACGATGCAAACGGTGATGTTGCGGCTACAGTAGGTGCCCCCGCAGGCTCGGGCAACAACCAATACGTTTGCGGCGGTTCGACTCCTCAAACCATAGTTGACCCCAATTACACCACTGCACAGAACAAGCACATTGCCATAACAGAAGCAAATTGGCATTGGGGTATGTCGACGGTTAACGGCAAGACCTACGTCGAGTTTATGATCGACCTCGATAACTTCTATTGCGATAGAACTAAAGGCTTTAACTACTATGTTACGGCAACCCACGTGTTCGACAAGGATACCACAGAAGAAGAAACCCTTTCCCTTGCATATCCTCCCATTCAGGAAGAGAACACCGTTCAGCCTCTTTGGGTGTCGCACATTAACTCAAGTTACAATCAAGGCGCAGGCGTAATATTCACCTCCGACTATATTGAGGCTCCGACACTTGATACCTATAAAACGTGGGAGTATTACGATCAAATTTATGACTGGAGAAACCGCTCGGACGAAGAATCCGAGGACAACACCGATAACGATTCAGAAGTTTATTATACTTGGTGGTATTTTGCTTTGCTCCGACCGAACGGAGCAGAAAATCAATATAGAATCGTCGAGGTGCGTAACGGATTGGGTGACGGAAAAGCTATACCGTTTGAATGGGGCACTGAAGAAAACAACGTTCAAAGTGGCGACTTGGTATATGCTATTCACCACGGCAACGACTATGTTTATATTCAAGACCAAATCACCAACGGCTCCACTCTTTACAATCATATTACAGAAAAAGAATTAACGACGCACGCGGGCAAAAACTACGTCAACGATAACGAACTTGCTATGGAAAAACGTGTTGCGTTGTGGACCGCCGGCGACGTAATAAAGCTGAATCTTTCTTCTGAAGCATCTTCGGTTATGAAAGCGGGTAGCCTTGCCGAAAAGCACAACATATTCCTCTCGCAAATGGGCTGGAACTATGACGGCCAAGGCGACGGCAGTTATCCGAGAAGAGAGATGCTTTGGTACGAGCCTGCATACGTTTCGCAGAACAGCTTCGAGCTTATAAGCAAGAGCGAAACTCGCAAGGCTGCAGATGCGGCGCTCGGTATAGAATATCTTCCCACCGAAACCACTTGGGATGCAAACAACGACCTTGGCATAAAGCCGCTCGAGCATTTTGCGCCCGAGGTTATAAGGGTTGACGGCGAGCTTAACGAAGCGGGCTGGGACGACGACCAGTGGATTACCGTTATCGAAACTGCAAACGGTAAGATGGAATACAAGGACGGCGTCGAGCCGGGTCTTCAATACAACACCTTCTTCAAATACCAGATTCGTAACGACGACAAGTATCTCTACGTCGGCGCAGAATATCCTCTTATCAATTACAGCACAAAAAACGCACCCAACTTCACGCTTTGGATAAAGAGCGATGATGCGGCAAACACCTGGACGCACAGATACAATATTGAATATTTACCCGACGGAAGCGTAACGCTTAAAGACACCGATACGCAGATTGCCGACGAGGACTACGTTATCGACAACGCAGATCCCGTGCTTGATGGACCTGTAGGTACTGTTGAAACCGGAGCTACGTTACTCCCGTTCGGCAACGTGCTTTCGTTCGACTATAACGATTTCAACGAAAACAAGACAAAAACAGACCCCAACGGTTTGAATAACCTTGCAACACACGGTGCATACGGCGAGTCTGCACTTTACGGTTACACCGAAGAGGTACAGGAAAACCAGGATACCACCGGCGCTTATTACCCGATTATAAAGACCGAAAAGATTTATCTCGGCAAAGAAAGCGCGGTAATGTGCAAAAAGACCGGCAAAGAAACCGTTGCGGTAGAATTCAAGATTGCGCTTAACGAATTTACAAAAGAAATCAGGGACGAAAATAACAATATTATCGGATACGAGGGCTTCGAATACTACGTCGAGGCAGGATACCAGGATAACGACATCTTCTATCCTATCGTATATGCAGAGCCGGTGTCCGAAAGATGCTACCGTCCCAACTATTATCCCGCTTGGGAATGGGACGGCAAGAACGCAGCGAAGATTACCACCGAGGATATGCAGAGCGGCGCGATGAGAATGCGCAACAACTGCATGCCGGTTGTAACGCTCGGCGCAAAGATTTGCGAAGAATATCTCTGCCCCGATAGCAATGAGCTTGAACCTGCAATCCGCTTCGGCGCTTTGTATACCGAGGATTATTTGCGTAATTGGAGAGAGAAGGACGCACACGAGGTTAAGGAAGACGATTCCAGCTTCAGCTACGAAGATATGCATACTGCAGATATCAACGATTATTGGGATATCCACGAGGTTGGTATAGCGGTATTGCCCACGCAGATGCTTGAAAACGAGGGCGAGGTACTCGATTTGACTCTCGAAACTCCCGCTATCTTCACCGCTCCTGCAGACAATATTGTAAACTGGCAGTGCGGCGAAAACGTAGGCGGTTGGTCCAACTTTGCCGATTACGAAAACTTCGTATACTAC
>JAFTTN010000008.1 GCA_017466805.1 Clostridia bacterium | reverse complement strand
TATATTGTAGCAATTTATAAACGTGTTATAAAATCCGCCTTGGACGAGTCCCGAAACGCTTTTTACCGAGTTTCCGGATATTGCTCCCGTATTGTAGCAGTTTTTAAGGTTAACGCGAGCGCTAACGTTATCGTACCTTATAAGGCCTGCCGTATATCCATTGGAGCTTATGTTTGCTTCGTTTCCGCAGTTTTCGATAGTAATAGTTCCGCTTCCCAAAACGCTGTATGCAAGCGCTCCTGTGGAGCCTGTGCTGAATATGGAAGAGCTTGAATCTATTACGAGGTTTCTGATAACTGCGCCATCTGAAAGGGCAGCGAAAATAGCGAAAGAACTGTTGCTTGCCGTGAGATTGACACGGAGATTCTTTATTCTGTGTCCGCCGCCGTCAAAGGTGCCCGAGAATTCCGTTATTGGAGTCCACGACTTTCCCGTAAAATCCATATCTGCGGTAAGAATAACGTTAGCATCCTTGTTGCCCTTTGAAATATGTTCGCTAAGCCAGATAAAATGATCAACGTTTGAAATTACAAAGTAGCCGATATAATCGCTCGTAACGCCAAGCTCCGCGTAATTGTCTTCTGTTGCCAAGAGCTGCGATTCACCGCAATATGTGCAAACGAGGTTTTCAAAGCTGTGCGAATTTTCTACGGCAAAGGGGGTGTTTGAATATTCCTTAACGCAAGGATAGGAAGTGTAAATCTTTGCACCGCCCAAAACAGGGAAGAGGTCCGTGCCTATATCCTGTCCCCACGCATCGCCCAAAAGATAAGCAACGCTGCCGTTTGCGAACTCCTCAGCGGTTTTTTCGCGGAGCCCTGTGCCGTTTGAGAGGTAATAGCTCTTCGTAATATTTGCATCACTCGCGCTTGATGAATCGGTGCCGTAAAACGAATATCTTTCGCTCGAGTTTATTATCATAGGATAGGCAGCAAAGGAGCTCGTGATTTTTCCGTCACTGGTGCCTAAGCCTGCAAACATTCCAACGAAGTTTGGATATTTTCCGCTGATTATAGCATACGAAGCGCAGTTTTCAATAGTGCCGTCATTAGTAACAGCGAATGCTCCCGCGCGGCTTGCCTGGGTTCCGTCTGCTCTGAAATACGTGTCCTTTAAGGTTAAATTTTTGATAGTTCCACTGTTATCATCGAATAGCGCAGCGTTCCCCGAGTCGTTCGATTTGTAAAGTCCCGAGATATATTTTCCGTTTCCGTCAAATATGCCGTAAAAATAGCCTGATAAGCCGCTTCCCAAGGGCGTCCATTCGCGAAGCCCCGAAACGTCCGAAATAAGAGTGCCGTTTTCCGTAACCTTTTCGTTATCGGTGATATTCGCAACCAAAACTGCGTTTACAGGGGTGTCGTGGTAGCTCGTATTACAATTTGAGCCGAACCAACGAAGCTGACCTGCATTTTCTATCGCGTAGTAGCCCGAATGAGTTGAGTTATATTCGGGGTAGTGGCTCTCGCTTATCTTTTCTGCCGCCTGATAGCCGCCGCAAAGCGAGCAAATGCCGTTCTGATACGTGCAAGTGCCCTCGGGGCAGGGCGTTATC
>JAFTTN010000007.1 GCA_017466805.1 Clostridia bacterium | reverse complement strand
TCTCGTCAAGTAGTATACCATTGTTTCTAAAAGACAGTCAATCGCTTTTCTTAAAAGGGAAGCGTTTGTATATAAGCTCTTCACAAAGATCGCTCCTCTCTACGACGAAAGAAACGGCGGTTATACCCGTGTTCTCAAGATCGGTCCCAGACGTGGTGACGGTGCCGAAATGGCAATCATCGAACTCGTAGGTGCAGAAACCCTCTACACCGCAAAGGAAGAGAAGAAGGAAGAAAAGGTCGAAGAAAAGAAGCCCGCTAAGAAGTCTACCAAGAAGGCAGTTAAGGCTGAAGTCAAGGAAGAAGCAGCGGCTGAATAATTTGGCTTAATAATAAAAAGGACAGTGCGAACTGTCCTTTTTGTTTTGAATATATTAATTTATAGGTTGTATTTGTTTACTTTGTGCTGCTTCGTTTCCGATTTTTTAATAGCCGAAGCCGAAGCGCTTTTGAATTTAATTGCCGTTATCAAGAACAGAATTAACGATGCAAGCGCAGGGAGCTCCAAAAGCGTTTTGAATGAAATCGAGCTTGTAATATTTATAAAGTTATAAACGATAGTGTAGCAAAGGAAAACAATCATAAATATACTTGCCTTGTATTTTGCGATTCCATCGATATCTTGCTCCAAAAATGCGATAGACAACCGCACCGTTTTGCGTATGGCGAAGAAGAAGAATAGACTGACGATTCCTATAAATATCGAGAATATAACCGTTACAACTATTTTTAGCTTTAAATCGATTCCATCGTTTTCGGTGGATAAAAGCGTAAGTGCTCCGAAAACGACGGCCAAAATCACCTCGAACATCTGAAGGTAAATTATCTGTTTTAAAGCCTTCGCATCCGCCTCGCCTTTTTTGAATGAAAGGTGGATTTTCAAAAGCAATAATCCGCAAATCAGAGCCGTAATGTTAGATACGGCATTGTATACGGTAAAAAAGGTTTGAATTAAAGCAGAACCGCTTTGGCCGCCGTCGGTAAATATCGTATAAATTACCGATAAAAGTACGCTTGAAAGGTATAAAATCACAGCGCACAGAAACAGCTTGGACTTGCCTAATTCGGCCACCGTGTTGTAATATACGCCTTTGTCGTTGTTTTTCATCGTATTGCTCCTTTCGTAAGAAGTTTAACGAATCTAATCTACGAAAACGTCGCTGTCCGAAATATCGCCGTTACCGTCGTCTTGCGGCTTTGCTTCATTGCTTTCAATCGGCTGTGCCTTTTCCGCAACGGCAGGGGAGTGGTTTTCGCATTCTCCTATATCCGCTTCGCCTTCTGCATGCTCGACTTCTTGTGCAGACAATTCATCTGCCTTAGCCTGCTCTGCCTGTAGTCTTGCCGCCTCTGCAGCTTTTGCGTTCGCAAGCTCGATCGCTGCCTTTTGTCTTTGAATCCAATCCCATTCGTTTTTGGCGGCGTTCATATCGGCTTTGAATTTAAAAAGCAATATAAGATAAAATATTCCTGAAATAAGGTTGGGGATCGTGGCGATAACCGAAAACGAGCTTGTTGCAATGCTTTCGCCTTCTATAATAAGCTCGGGTGTAATGCCGGAGATAAGCTGTAATATAGAGCTCGCATTGGATGCAACACCTATAATCGAAATAACTATAAGAAATACGCTTACACCGCCGTTGTGTATGTCAACAGCCGCGCACATCGCATAGTCCATAGTTTTCTTTATCGCTTTGTAGGTAGCTACGTATAGAAATCCCATACCTACAAAAATGCCCGCAAAAATCGGTAACACAAAAAACAAAGCCGTTAAAGTTTCCGCAAAAGGCATTCCGCCTATAAATATGCTTAATACCGTACCCAATACGCCTATACCGAACGGTATTGCAATCAACGCCCCGGCAACGATAAGCACAACCCTGTAAACCGTTAAATAGAAATCAAATCCGTTCGGGTTTAAGGTTTTGCCGGAAAAATAACGGTAACCGCGCAAAAGACCGATGTTCATAAGTATAACCGGAACCGAAACTATAATCCAAACGAACAGCATAATAACGGCAGCACCGATTATTTCGTCACTCGAAAATTGCGTATCGAAAATTTCTCCAAGCTCTTTGAGCGAGTTCGAAAAATCGGCGGCAAACGCAATAGGTGTCAAAACGATGCTTGCAAAGCTTAATATTATCGCCCATAAAAACATTTTGGAAGAGCCGTGCTTTCTTATTGCTTCGGAAAGCGGGCGTCTGCTCAACGGGTTGTAGTTCATAATTTACCTCCGATAAATATCTGTTACGAAAAATCGTTTTCGTTTTGTGTGCTTATATAGCTGATCTGCGCGGGAATTGCAGTGAGCTGCTTCTTTGCAAGCTCCATATCCTTTTTGAATCCGAAAAGAAGTTTAACGTAGCAAATGGAGCTGATAAGCGAGGGGATTGCAACAAAAGGAAGCGCCCACATCGAAGTAATCATCGATGCAAGAGGAGCGAACGACGCGGCGAAGAAAACAGAGAAAAACGGGTCTTTGATTTCGGGCATTAACGCATAGAAAAGGATACCTATAATGAAAATAAATATCATTTCAAGTACGGCAACCGCCGTGGAAACGAGATTGATGATTGAAAGCACCGCCGCAAAGGTGCTTACCTTGCCCTCGGGCTTGTCGTTTAGCGCGTTGTCGGCATAAGTAAGAGTGTTTTTTATTGCTTTGTAGGTAAAGTAATATAATACGAAAATACCGCCGACCTCGGCAAGAAAAATCGGTAATACGAAAATTATTAATGCGATCGAGGTTTCGAAATCGCCTTCAAACAGCATTGCGCCGAACGTTATAATCACGGTAAGCAATATCGGAACGGCGGTAAGCACTGCAGTCATAATATAATAAAACCTTTGTGCTTTTATATATCCGATAATACAGCCGTCGTTACGGTTCTTACCCAAAAAGAATCTGCGTATTCCGACAAGCTTTATAGCGAGAAATACAGACACTGCAGTCTCTAAAACGAATAAGAACGGAAGTACGAATTTTATAACGTCGAACATCGTTGCGGCGGGATTTGGATTAGGTGTTAAAACCTCGAAAAAATCGCGTAAGCGCAAAATTGTGGGGAAAACAGATCCGAAAAGCAGACAGCTTGCGCCGATTCCTATAAACGAACAGATTATCACCGTAAGAAAAGCACCCGAAGTGGCGTGCTTTTTTACCGCTTCAAAAAGAGGACGCCTGTTAACAGTGTTGTAGTTCATAATTAACCCCCTTGTTATACCTACTCTATTCTATTTGAAGTCTACCATAATAGTAATTATCTGTCAAGTATTTGGTTAAAATGTTAACAAATCCCAACGTAGTAATTGACTTTTTCAATAGTTTGTGCTATATGTGTAGTAGATGCAAAAATATATACAATATTTAGGAGTAAAGCTATGGAAAAACTAAAAATAGGCGTAGTCGGCGCAGGCAATATCGCAAGAAGCGGACACCTTCCCGCATATAAACAGTGCTCTAATTGCACCCCGGTTGCAATATGCGATTTGGATTTAGAACGCGCTAAAAGGGCAGCGGAGGATTTCGGTATTCCCGAGGTTTATGCATCCGTCGAGGAAATGCTTGCCAAAGCAGATATCGATGCTGTCGATATCTGTACCTGGAACAACGCTCACGCACCCGTGCTTATTGCCGCCGCAAACGCAGGTAAGCACGTTATCTGCGAAAAGCCGCTTGCTATGAATCTTTCCGATGCTCTCCTTATGGAAAAGGCGGTAAAGGAAAACGATATAATCTTCTTCCTTGCAGTACCCTCGCGCTTTGGTTATGCCAATATGTACCTGCGCGATATGTACGATAAAGGCGAGCTTGGCGACGTTTACTATGCAAAAACAAGCTACGTTCGCCGCCGCGGTACCCCTTCGGGCTGGTTTACCGATAAAAAGACATCGGGCGGCGGCCCGATAATCGATATCGGCGTTCACCGTATCGATTCGGCTTGGTATCTTATGGGCGCTCCGAAGCCTACTCGCGTTTCCGCAAACGTGTTCTATAAAATCGGCGATTATCAAACCAAGGGTATCGGAAGATGGCACGGCACCCCCTGCCCCGATAACCAATTCGACTGCGAGGATTCGGGCGCAGGCGTTATACATTTCGAAAACGGCGCAACGATGGTGTTCGAAGCAAGCTGGGCGATAAACGCACCCGATAAGAGCGAAACGCTTATCTGCGGCACCAAAGCCGGCGCGACTGTCGAACCGCTCGTTATTTTCGGCGAACGTAACCAATTCCTTTCCGACGATAAGGTAACGGTAAACGGCGCCAACGATAAATTCAAGCTCGAGCTCGAGCATTTCGCCGATTGCGTATTAAGAGGCGACCGCAATACCAAATATCCTATCGAACAGGCTGTCGATATGCAAAGAATGCTTCAGGCAATCTACGATTCCGCCGAGCAAGGTAAAGAAATCGTTTTGGGAGAATAAAAATGAAAAGCTGTATAAGCACCTATAGCTATTACCGTCTTTATGTAGAGGGTAATTTCACACGTTTTGACGCTATCGATAAAACAAAAGAACTCGGCTGCGACGGTATCGAGCTCGTTCTCGACGATAATACCCCCGACGGCAGCACCCCCCGCGAGCATGCGCTTGCGCTTACTCAACACGCAAAAGAGGTTGGGCTCGAGGTTCCGATATATACAACGGGTGCAAACTTTTTCGTTCCCGACCCCGAACGCGAGGTCGAAAGAGTATGCAAGCATATCGATATCGCTTCCGAATGCGGTATTCCGCTTCTGCGTCATGATATTACCTGGAGCTTTTATCCCGAGTACGACGGAGTAAAAACCTATCAGCACGTTATCGAAGCGGTTGCACCCGTTATTTCGAAGGTTGCCGATTATGCAAAAAGCAAGGGCGTTACCACCTGCTCCGAAAACCACGGAAGATTAATGCAGGATAGCAGCAGAATGCTCGAGCTCTTTAATGCCGTCAACAATAAAAACTACGGATTCCTTTGCGATATCGGCAATTTCGGCGGTGTAGACGAGGATTGCTTTACCTCGGTTTCTCGCCTGCTCGAGCTTATCGTGCACGTTCACGCCAAGGATTGCTTCACCCGCTCGGGTATGTCCTATAATCCCGGCAGAGGCTATAACCTTTCCCGTGGCGGCAACTACCGCAGAGCAACTATTTTCGGCCACGGCGACGTTCCCTCCTACCAAATTCTGAACGCGATTCGCGCTTCGGGCTATAACGGCCACGTCAGCCTTGAATTCGAAGGTATGGAATCGGTAATGGACGGCGTTTCTATCGGCGCGGAAAACCTTCAGCGTATGATACGCGATATCGAAGGGAAGTAATTATGCTTATAAAAAACGGACTTGTTCTTAACGGCAAAACCCGCCGCTTCGAGCAAACCGATATGCTTATAAAAAACGGCGTTATCGAAGAAATCGGCGAAAATCTTTCTTGCGATAGCGAGGCTTTCGATGCCGAGGGTATGAAGGTTATCGCCGGATTTATCGATACGCACATACACGGCTGTGTCGGCGTTGAATTTGCCTCGCCCGACGAGGATTTTACAAAAGCGCGCCAATGGCTCGCAAGCGAGGGAACCACGTCTTTTGCCGCTACCGTGCGTGCTATGCCTCCCGAAGAGGTTATTGCGGCGGAAGTAAATATTCTGCGCGAATCGAAAAGAGAGGTGCTCGGCGCAAGCGTGGCGGGTATCAACCTCGAAGGCCCGTTCGTTTCGCTTCAAAAAAGCGGTGTTATGACTCCGCCCGATATCGAATGTAACTCGCAAGCGGTTCGCCTATTTGCCGAAAAGGCGTCGGGCTTGCTTAAGATTATCACTATTGCGCCCGAACGCGAAAATGCGCTCGATGCGATCAAGACCGCCGTCGAGTGTGGTGTAAACGCTTCGATCGGTCATACCGATGCGACCTATTCGCAGGCGATAAATGCCGTCGATGCGGGCGCAACCCGAGCTACTCACGTTTTCAACGCAATGCGTCCGTTTTCACACCGCGAAACAGGTGTGCTCGGCGCGGTGCTGACCGATAAAAGAATCAACTGCGAAATGATATGCGACCTCGTTCATCTCGATGAAGCGACGATAAGAATAGTTTATCTTTTAAAGGGCTGTGAAAATATAACGCTTGTCAGCGATACCGGATTTATGTCGGGCTTGGGCGACGGCGAATATATCGTCGGAGGCAGAAAGCGTATCGTAAAGGACGGCGTTTGCCGAAACCTCGAGGGCAGAATCGCAGGCTCCTGCGTTTCGATGCTTGCCGGTGCGAAAAATCTGTTAAGGCTGGGTGTTCCGCTAAACGAAATTTCGGTTATGGCGTCGCTCAACCCTGCAAAAGCGCTCGGCATTTCCGATAAAACCGGCTCTTTGGAAATCGGTAAGCAGGCGGATATAATCGTTTGCGATGACGAGCTTAATATTAGTGCAGTATTTGTAAAAGGTAAAAGGATATGAAATACAGAATAGGCGTCGATATCGGTGGCACAAGCGTCAAGCTTGCCGCTGTCGACGAGAATTATAACGTTATAGATAAATCACGCTTCCCAACGGGTGAAGGCTGTACCTCGGACAGTATAGTGCAAAGTATAATCGAGCACTGCCGTCCTCTTATCGAAAAATATGAAATCGAAGCAATCGGTATCGGTTCTGCAGGCAGAATCGATTCTGTAAACGGTATAGTTATAACCGCGGGCAATCTGCCTTTCCGTAACGAGCCGGTTGTCGAAAAGGTGCAATCGGCGCTCGGTCTGCCTACCTTTATCGATAACGACGGCACCTGCGCGCTTATCGGCGAAAAAACGGCAGGTGCGTGCAAGGGCTATAACGATTCGGTTATAATCACTATCGGAACGGGTATCGGGGGCGCAATACTTATCGGCGACCGCGTCGTGCGCGGGCATAATAACCGTGCGGGCGAGCTCGGTCACTTCGTTATCGACCGTAACGGCATCAAATGCGAATGCGGTCTTCACGGCTGCTTCGAGCAGTATGCGTCGGCAAGCGCACTTATCGATACGACTATTGCTGCTTCCGCCGCCTATCCCAACAGCATCCTTTCGAAGCTTTGCAAGGAAAACGGAATAGAGGGCAAAACCGTCTTCGACGCAAAGGAATTGGGCTGTCCTATCGCAATAGCTCTGCTCGATGAATACGGCAGAATTCTTGCCGACGGCTTGAATAGCTTAATACATATCTTCCAACCCGAAATTATCGCTATCTCCGGCGGGGTTTCGCGCCAAGGCGAAGCACTTCTCGATTTAATACGGCCGCATTTGTTCCCGGAATGTAAGGTGGTTACCTCTTCGCTTCTCGGCGACGGCGGTATAATCGGTGCGTCTCTTCTCGGTACCGAGCACGCAAGATAAACAAAAAAACAAAAAAGGTTTTCCGTTTGCGGAAAACCTTTTCTTTTAAAGCATTTCGTTTAAATCGTAAGGAGTATTTTGGTAAACGTAATAGTTCAGCCAGTTTGCATAAAGCAAATGCGCGTGTGCACGCCAGGTCGAAATCGGAGTTTTTGTCGGGTCGTCGTCGGGGAAGTAGTGCTTGGGTATTTCGGGATTAATCCCCTTTGCCACGTCGCGCTCGTATTCGTTGCGGAGCGTGTCGAAGTCGTATTCGCAGTGGCCTGTAACGAAAAATTCACGTCCGTTCTTGTTCGCCACAAGGTAAACTCCCGCTTCGTCCGATTCGGCAAGGATAAGTAAATCCTCGACCTTTTCTATGTCCTCGCGCCGAACGCCCGAATAGCGTGAATGCGGCGCCGAAAATTCTTTGTTGAACCCGCGGACAAGCGGGTATTCGGGTACCAGCGTTTTGTGCCTGAATACCCCCGAAACCTTTTTGTCCAGTGCGATTTTTTCTATACCGTGGTTAATGTAAAGCCCTGCGTACGCGCCCCAGCAAACGTACATAGTCGAGTAAACGTTCTTCTTCGCCCAGGCAACGAGCTCGCAAAGCTCGTCCCAATAATCAACGTCCGTAAACGCCAAAAGCTCAACGGGTGCACCCGTGACAATAAGACCGTCGAACTTTTCGTGCTTAACCTCTTCGAACGTTTTGTAAAAGGTTGCAAGATGCTCCTCGGACGTGTTCTTCGAGGTATGCGAGGCGGTGTTCAATAGCGTTATATCGAGCTGTAGCGGAGTGTTCGAAAGCAAACGAAGAAATTGCGTTTCGGTAACGATTTTGGTCGGCATAAGATTCATAATCGCAATCTTAAGCGGACGTATATCCTGCTTCACGGCGCGTGCTTCGTCCATAACGAAAAT